>CAZISZ010000028.1:0-15546 GCA_964542035.1 uncultured Ruminococcus sp.
TACAATCGGCGGCGCGGGAATTGTTAATGCCGCAAAACACACGAAAAACAAAGCTTGCGGGAAGCGGCATCTATCTGCTAAACCGTGCCGTAACTCCCGCCGTACTGGTAGAATGCGGTTTTCTTTCCAACCGCGACGAATGTGCGCTGCTGTGTGACGCAGAGTATCAAAAAAAGCTTGCGCTGACAATAGCCGCCGCATGTATTGCCGGAGCAGACAACAAAGCTATTGACTGACCGCCGAAAGTTGTGTATAATATAATCGACGGAAAAAAAGGATCGGTTACGGATATGAAAGGCACAAAAACCATATACACCTGCACCTCATGCGGATACGACAGCGCCAAATGGCTCGGCAAATGTCCGCAATGCGGAGCTTGGAACTCCTTTGTCGAGGATGAAATAGAAAAGTTCTCCCCTGCAGACGCGGCAAAGGCGGCAGCCAACGAGGCGCGCCGTGCCTTTACCGTAGGTGCGGGCAGTCACGCCATGCGACTTGACGAGATGACGGCGGGAGACTGCGTGCGCTCGGATACCGGTCTCGGTGAACTTGACAGAGTTCTCGGCGGCGGACTTGTGCGCGGCTCGGTGGTACTGCTGACAGGTGAGCCCGGCATCGGTAAATCCACACTGCTTTTGCAGATATGTGAAATGCTCGGTCAAAACCGTACCGTTTTGTATGTTTCGGGAGAGGAATCGGGGGAACAACTGAAACTGCGCGCCACAAGGCTCGGCGTGCGTGCAGACGGGCTTTTTTTGCTTACCGAAACCAACATAGACAAAATACTTTCCGAAGCATCGCGCGTCTCCCCCGATGTAATGATAATAGACTCGATACAAACCATCTACACCCCATATTCGACATCCTCTCCCGGAAGCGTTTCACAGGTGCGCGAGTCTGCAATGGCATTTATAGGCAAAGCTAAAAACGACGGCGTATCGGTAATAATCGTAGGTCACGTCAACAAGGAGGGCTCGATAGCCGGACCGAAGATACTTGAGCACATGGTGGACGCCGTACTTTGCTTTGAAGGTGAGCATCAGCAAGCGTACAGGATCATACGCGCCGTAAAAAACCGCTACGGATCCACCAACGAGATAGGCGTGTTTGAAATGACCGACCGAGGACTTGAGGAAGTGCCCAATCCCTCCGAAATACTTTTGGCAGGACGTCCCACCAAAGTATCCGGCAACTGCGCCGCATGCTCGATAGAGGGAACGCGTCCGATAATTGCGGAAATACAGGCTCTGGTCAGTCCCACGACATTCCCCGCTCCGCGGCGCACCTCAAACGGTATGGATTACAACCGCGTTTGCCTTTTGCTTGCCGTGTTGGAAAAGAGATTGGGGCTTAGATTTTCCGCCAACGATGTATACCTTAATGTAATAGGCGGATTACGCCTTGACGAGCCCGCCTGCGACCTTGCCGCCGCCATGGCGCTTATATCTTCGATAACGGACAAGATAATTCCCGACGATCTTGTGGCAATAGGCGAAATAGGACTTGCCGGAGAATGCCGTGCCGTAGCGTCGCTTGAACACCGCGTACGCGAGGTGGAGCGTCTCGGCTTTGCGCGCGTTGTGGTACCCGGCAGAAATATAGAAAAGCGCCCCATCGAATGCAAAATAAAGCTTCTTCCGATAAAAAGCGTGTACGAGCTGTTACCTCTGCTATCCGATCAGCAAAAATAAATTGTCTCCCCGCAGTGTAATAAAAAACACTGCGGGGAGACTTTTGGGGGTTATTGAGCATTCAAAATACTTTCGGCTATGGCGTTCAGTGCTTCAATATCCGCCATTTCTTCGCTTTGCAAAGCACTGTTTTCATCTATCTCGTAAAACACCACCGCGGGTTGCAACAGAATATGTCCCGAACGAATAAATGTTACAATAAAAGGTTCTTCTTCACCGCGAATATAAAAATAAAATATACAACCACCTCTCACAAACAGGTGAGCCTTGTCTTTCGACGCGTTTTTGTTATCTGTATCCGCAGTATCCGTGCTTTCGGTTGCAATATAAAATGAAGTCACGGGAGCGGACAATGCATCAAGCATATCGGAGATCCGATCCGCGTCATATGTTGTTTGCGGTTCGGGATCACCTGCAACAGATGACCAAGCACCCCTATAATAATAGATCTCCGCCTTTTCAATCTCGGCGCTTCTGTTTACCACGACATCCTGCCACTTGTCAAGCCACGGGTCGGATATCTTATTCCCGCATCCGACCAGCAAAACGGTACAAAGCGTCATCGCACAAACAAAAGCAAGTACTCTCTTTCTTGTCATTCTTTTCATTTTTCCTTATCTCCTTTATTGATATTGACGCAAACCGTGCGTTTCATGTTAATTTTATCACGTGTGGCAGGAAATGTCAATGCATTAGGTTATTTTTTCAAATTTTGTTCATTTTCCTCAAAGTTTAAACCGTCTTTGACCCTTTTGTACTCGGACGGTAAGCACCCCATTTGACGGCGAAAAGCGGCAATATATGAGGTTTGGTTGCCAAATCCCACAGCGTAGCATGCATCAGCCACGCTCATATATTCAAGGAGAGACAAACTTTCAAGCACCCGCCTACCTTTTAGGTATTCGGCAGGCGAGATGTTAAAATGCTCGCGAAACATACGGGAAAGATGCTCGCGGCTGTAAAAAAACTCTGCCGCCACATCTCCTATCGACCGAATAGACGCATAATTTTCATCGATATAACGCTTTATCCTTGCCGGCTCTCCCGTAAGTGTCCCGCTTGCCGCGGTACTGTCATCTGCCTTTTCGGACAACATCCACACAGCTGAAATAATCAGCGATCTTGCCGCCAATGCGCCGCAAGATTCTCCCGATATCGCAGCCGATTCCGCCGCTGAAATGCATTCCAAAACGCGGCTGTCCGGCTGAAATACTCTCGCCCGTCCCGCTCGCACGTCAAACCCGCTCGGAGACGCAATGATCCCACCTATCTCAAACAACCGCGGTGTGTAGTACACGACATACCTTTCATACACCGACGGAGATATAAGCCTCGCCGTGTGCATCACCCCGGGCGGAACCCAAACGGCGCCCCCCGTCCGCGGAGAAAACACCTCGTTACCGGCAATATATTCCACTCCGCCGCCTATATATATTATCAGCTCGCCGTATTCATGCGAGTGCATACCCTCACTGAAATTTTCATGCGTGTATTCGGTAGTGCGGTGAGAAATCATAACTCCACGCCCCGGTTCTATATCTTCCCATCCGCAACGGCTGCGATAAATCCTACCGCCGCCGCATTCATAAGATGAAAAATATTCCCCGCGGTTTATATGATTTTTTATATACTGCTCCACAGCCTGTCCTCACATCATACTTTTGTCACTTACCGTTCAATGCTCACAATATCACAAATATTAAAATCAAAGGTCACATAAACGGTAGTTTTTATTTTTCGTGTGGTTTATACTTATCATATCATAAACATGACCGCATGTCAATACGTCATTAACTATACGCCGCAACTTATGACGACGGCAAATCGTATTGCTCTCGCGGTAGGAGGGAGAAGGATATGAGCGAACTGAAAAAAATCATTCGCAAAACGGACGTTTGCATAATAGGCGGAGGGCTTGCCGGCACATTTGCCGCCATTGCAGCCGCGCGGCACGGAGCGCACGTTGTACTTATGCAGGATCGCCCGGTACTTGGAGGCAATGCATCAAGCGAGATAAGAATGTGGGTATCGGGCGCGGGTACTCGCGTGCGCAACCTACAGGAAACCGGCATCATGGAGGAAGTTTTGCTTGAAAATATGCATATAAACCCCTCTCGCAATTTTTCGGTATGGGACGGGATTCTTTACGGCAAAGTAAAGGCCGAGAAAAATATAGAGTTACTTCTCAACTGCGCATGCTGTGAAGCCGAGCATGACGGCGATCGCATAAAAAGCGTTACCGGCTTTCAACTTACCACATACACATGGCAATGCGTGGAAGCGGATATATTTATAGATTGCTCCGGCGACAGCATTCTTGCCGAGCTGTGCGATGCGGAGTATATGGTGGGCCGCGAAGCGCGCGACGAGTTCGGCGAGGCATTTGGACTTGATCACGCGGACCGCAAAACCATGGGTATGAGTCTTATGATACAAGCACATGAAACGGATCATCCATGCCCTTTTACCGCTCCAGCTTGGGCATACAGATACGACACCGATGAGGACATGAAATTTAAACCTCACGAATGTCTGCAAAAAATAAACACCAACTTTTATTGGATAGAACTGGGCGGCGAAGCGGATTCTATTCACGATACCGAAACAACGCGCGATGAGTTGATAAAAATAGCCTTTGGCGTTTGGGATCACATGAAAAACCGCGGAGATCACGGCGCGGAAAACTGGGAACTTGACTTTATAGGCTTTTTACCCGGCAAGCGCGAATCACGCAGATATGTGGGCGATTACATTCTTACTCAAGATGATGTTGAAAACGGCAAGCAGTTTGCCGACGAAGTTGCTTACGGCGGCTGGCAAATAGACAATCACCTGCCCGGCGGCTTTGCCATGAGCGGCAAAGGAGAGGCTCACCTTCAAAAAAAGCGACTCACAGAGCCTTACGGAATTCCCCTGCGTTCACTTTACTCAAAAAACATCGCAAACCTTATGTTTGCGGGACGCAATATAAGCGCAACGCACATAGCTTTCTCCACCGTTCGTGTAATGGGCACCTGCGGCGTTATGGGGCAAGCCGTGGGAACCGCCGCGGCAATGGCGACTGCGACAGGACTTACACCGCGTGAGTTCGGCAAACAACACATCACCGAGCTTCAAGACGCTTTGATGGAAGACGATTGCTTTCTGCCGGGCATGCGGCGAAAAATATCCCCTCTATGTAACGAGCACACACTCTCTGCCGTTTGGGGCGACGCCACGGAATTACTTTCCGGCATAGACCGCAAGATCTGGGGGCGTGATAACGGTTACTGGGGGATAGTTGACCGTGCCATAACTTATACTTTTGATGAACCCGTTGAGATTCATGACTTTAGACTTATAGTTGACAGCGACCTTGACCGCGAGTACACAGAGGGCAACCCCGACGGACTTAACATATCCATTCCGCTGTTTCGCCGCGCCGACTATCAAAACACTACTTTCGGATTTCCGAAATGCATGCTTCGCTCCTTCAAAATAGAAGCAGACGATGGATCGGGCGAGTGGCGCACCGTTTACGAAACGCATGATAACTATCAACGCATGATACGAGAGCCGCTTAATATTCGCGCCCGCGCCGTACGTCTGATACCGCTCGGAACATATTTTTCCGAGTCATTGTGGACTACGTACGGCAGCGCGCAGGCACATATATTTTCATTTGAGGTAAGATAAATGACAAATTTGATAAAAGCGGATCTGCTGTTCAACCAACCTCGCCCGTTACTGATAGCTCACCGCGGTTATACGCCGCAAGCACCCGAAAACACACTTGCATCCTTTACCGAGGCTGCACGGCGCGGATTTTGGGCAATAGAAACCGATGTTCACCGCACACTTGACGGTATTCTCGTTTGTTGCCACAATCACTCGCTCAAAAAAATGTACGGTGCGGATCTGAAAATAGAGGAACAAACTTTCAAAGAACTTTCGGGACTTCGTGTTTGCAGCGGCAACCATGTAAGCGAAACAGACGAATCTCTTTTACGCCTGCCGCTGTTTGATGAATATTTGGAAATCTGCGCCGCAGCCGGGTGCACTCCGTTTATCGAAACAAAAGGAGCGGTAGTGGGGGAAACACTTGCCGCAGTGGAACACGCGGGACTTACTTGCCGCGCCGTGCTTTCTTCATCCGTTCTCGAACATATCATTGAGGCGCGCAAAATAAGCAAAGATATTTTTGTACACCACATCTTCACCACGGACGAGACTCTCCCCACAATTGCCGAGCTCGGATATTGCGGAGTATCCTACAACTATCCAATACTTGACGACGTTCCCCCAAATCTTATCGCGCGCGTACATGAGGTTGGAGTGCGTATCTGTCTGCGCGCCGGCGACACCGTTGATAACGTTAACCGTATGATGACGATGGGGCTTGATTACATTCCCACAAATCTGATAGCTCCTCAGGATATAAAAAACACAGCATACACATTTTCACGGTAATAATTATCCCCGACCTCCCATATAATCTACCAAGATATCATCATGATACGTTATCGAAAGGATGAAAGGGACGGTCGGGGATAATGTTTATTTACACATGTCGTGCGGGGACGATACGCTTTTTTGCCGTTGTGTTGTTGGCGGCGGCAGTGCTTGCCGCGCTGGTGATCTTTGTACCCGCATATCAGCCCGTTGCGGCGAGCGGCGGTACCGACATTACGGTAAGCTACACATACACCGGAATAAAAACAAATGAAGACAGGATAAAGTTTTTATCGCAATTCGGATACGAGGTATCCGACGATCCGATAGAGACAGTAGAGGTGACACTTCCCGCAAAATTTGACAAGGTCTATGCCGGATATGGGGAACTTCAAAAGGCACAAGGATTTGATATATCCAAATATCGACGAAAAGCGCTGACGCGTTATACTTATGAAGTTAATAATTACGATGGCTACAGTGGTCGTGTGCTTGCCAATATCCTTATCTACCGCGGCCGAGTGGTTGGCGGAGATATTTGCTCGGAAGATCCCGCGGGGTTTGTTCACGGCTTTGCGGGCGAACTTAAAACAGAATAATAAAAAGCGGCACCTCGGACGTGTGCAAAATCACCGTCCGCGGTGCCGCTTTGCGGTATTAATGTTTTGTCGTTCTGATTGCTAACCGTCCGCTTTAAACACCGAGAATATCTGCGCCGACATCGGCATCCGCGCGCATTCCCACGCCCTCGCGCTCAAAGAAATACTTGACACGGTGAGATGCAACGCTTTGCACCATTCCAAGCAACAAGTACACGGCAAGAGTGGAAGATCCGCCGCCGCTGATAAGCGGCAGCGTTATGCCCACTACCGGCAACATTGCAAGACACATACCTATATTTTCAATGCTTTGAACCATTATAAATGCCGCAACTCCCACACAAATAAAAGAACCCGCATCCTTTCGCGCCGTACGCGCAAGCATAAATATCCTTATCACCAAAACGGCAAACGTTATTATAACCACCGCACCGCCGATAAGTCCGAACATTTCGCAAACGGTTGAAAACGAAAAGTCGCTTTCTGCCGAATAAAGCTTGCGGTAAAGTTCGGCATCAAAGCCTTTGCCAAACAATCCCGCGGATTCCACGCAACTGCGCCCTTGCAATGGTTGCATACCGCGCCCGAGCGGATCGCCCTCCGGGTTAAAACCGTAGATTATCCTTTCCTGCTGATACGGTAGCAACTTGGGCCACACATAAGGCACCGCCACAAAAAGCGCACCGATCACACCGAGAAAATAAAAACAGCTAAGCCCCGCGCAAAACAGCATCACCGCCACGGCACCGCAAAAGACAAGCGTAACGCCGAGATCACCCGATTTTAAAAGCAATAAAAGCACCACCCCCGCATGTATGCCAAGCCCGCCGAGCACCCAAATTTTATTTATATCTTTTTTTACAAGGTCAAGGTGCTTGGCAAATGTGACGATGAAAGTAGTCTTAACAAACTCGGAAGGCTGTATCGTCATAAATTTAAGATCAAGCCAACTGCGATTTTCTCCGACCGCCACACCGAACTTTAATGTAAACGCCAAAATACCGACGGAGAAAACAGCGCACGGTATCCAAAATTTTTTAAGTACCGTTTCGTAGTCGATCATTGAGATGATAAGCATTGCGATAATGCCAACCGCTGTTGCTCCGACTTGCATTACAAACAGCCGCCCGCCGTTTTTAAGATAATTACGTCCGCCGAAAAGCATAAGACAGCTGACGGTCGAAAGGATCACGGCGCATATCAGCACACATGGATCTATGCGCTTAAGCTTTTCGGTATATGTAGTCGAAAATGCCTTCAATCTATGCGCCAAGCCTCCTTTTTATCGGTACCCACAACTGTTTCGGGTATCGGCAAAATCAATACTGTCTGCCCCAAACCACCATATGCTTTGCGGGCTTACCGCAGCACACACAAACGTCCGAAATATGCTCCTCATCAAAGGGTATGCAACGGGATTTCACACCGTTTGTATCGTTTTTGATCTTTTCTTCGCATTCGCTGTCGCCGCACCACATGGCTTTGATAAATCCGGATCTTTCGGATGCGAGACTTAAAAATTCAGGGTAATCGTGCGCGACCGATGTGCGTGCGGAAAGGTTTTCTGCGGCGCGACGATAGAGTTCATCATGCACAGACGCCAGCGCACGCTCTACTTCTTCTTCGATATTATCAAGCGAAACAACAGTTTTTTCGCGACTGACACGTGAAACAAGCACACAGTTCCCCGCTTCGATATCGCGCGGACCGAGTTCGAGACGAAGCGGCACGCCCTTCATCTCATACTGAGAATACTTCCATCCGGCGGAATTATCGCTGTCATCAAGCTTTACGCGGAACTTAGCTGTAAGGCGATCACGCAGAGCGGACGCCGTCTCAAGCACGCCTTCCTTATGTTGAGCCACGGGAATTATCGCTACCTGTATGGGTGCAATGGCGGGCGGCAGTATAAGTCCGTTATCGTCGCCATGACACATTATTATAGCGCCTATCATTCTCGTGGAAGCACCCCAAGAAGTCTGATGTGGATACTTTACGGTATTGTCACGCGCGGTATAAGTGATATCAAAAGCGCGAGCAAAGCCATCGCCGAAATAATGTGACGTGCCGCCCTGAAGCGCAAAACCGTTGTGCATCATCGGTTCAACCGTGTATGTCTCCTCCGCTCCCGCAAATTTTTCCTTTTCGGTCTTGCGACCGCGAAGCACGGGAATTGCCAGCGTCTTTTCGTAAAAGTCCACGTAAACATCAAGCATGCGGCGGGTTTCCTCGCGAGCTTCTTCTTCGGTCTCGTGCATCGTATGTCCCTCTTGCCACAAGAACTCCGCGGTACGAAGGAACGGGCGGGTGGTCTTTTCCCAACGCACCACGTTGCACCACTGATTGTAAAGCTTGGGCAGGTCACGGTAGGAATGGATTATATCATGAAAATGCTCGCAAAAGAGCGTTTCGGACGTGGGACGAACGCACAAACGCTCGGAAAGCGTGTTTTGACCGCCCACAGTTACCCATGCACACTCGGGCGCAAAGCCCTCCACGTGATCCTTTTCGCGTTGCAGAAGCGATTCGGGAATAAACATGGGCATGTATATATTTTCATGACCGAGATTTTTGAATTCGTTATCCATTATGCGCTGAATGTTCTCCCATATCGCATAACCGTACGGGCGAATGATCATGCATCCCTTAACGCCGGAATAATCCGCAAGCTCCGCTTTTTTTACAACATCGGTATACCACTGGGCAAAATCAACATCCATTGATGTGATCTGCTCAACCATCTTTTTATTTTTGTCTGCCATTGATAGATATCCTTTCGGAATGTTTTTTAAGATGAACATTAAACAATTAACTATCTTATATTATAAATCATCCGACGCCGGATGTCAAGCGTCGGATGAATATTTGCCTTTTTTGATGTTTCACGTCTCAATTTAACGCACTGCGAAACAGCTCACAATACGCGCGGTGAAGTTCGACCGATTTCGGGTGACCGCAAAAAGCCCGACTCCCCTCGGGATTCATAAGTCCCAAATACTGATAGCACAGTATCTCGTCACAGTGCTCGGATATCGCCTCCAACTGGCACTTGGTCCTACCGATATCGGCAGGTATCAAAGCCGAGTGGTATACTTGCCCCTCAAACTCAAACATCTCAAGATCCGCCCACATGGCGCTTCTGCCCGCGCGGTCATGGGCGCGGCGTAGCGCCGCATAAAACACCCCGGTCTCATCGGGTGTGGATTTTTGCACACCCACCTCATCCTGATATGCCATTATATCAACATCGATATCACAAAGTTGGCGAACGTATTCTTCATCAGCCACGGCTATTCTTGTACCGAACGGTGCGATAAGGGTCTTGCGATTTGGATCGATAGAGTGCGCAAATGCGCTGTATCGGTTACAATAATCTATAAACCCAGCAGAAAAGTGACCGTCAATACAGGTCTCATCAGGGAAATACCAGCCGTAAAAGGATGGGTGGCAACCGTAAGCGGCGTACACCTGCTCCATTGCGCGAAAGGCATGTCGAGTAACATCGGGACTCGTCATATTTTCTTTTGCCCGTGACCAAACACCGTAAAAACCCACAGATACAAATACGGATATTCCCTGAGCATCTGCCTCTCCCGGCAACTCCTCCATGGGGTCTTGGCACTCAAAATCACGCGCAAAAGGATATATCGGTTTTAAAATATGACTCTGCATAATTATCGTACACCAAAGAAGTACACATAAGCACAATATACTTCATGCCTATCGATGCTATTTCGCGCACTTTTTTCCGCCACTGCCCGGCGGTGAATGAACGGCAAGCGATATTCCAATACTTGCCTTCTGCCGGGTTATGGTGAGTAAACTCAAACCATGTACCTGTGATGAGCTTTTTCATTTTTATTAACCGTACCTCATGTATCGCGGTCCTACATTATATTTCACGGGATAAACGATTAAAGATCGGAGATTACAAATTTGTTTTTACAATCTGTTGGTTTCAACAGGCGTGCCGAGTATCCTCATAAATTCATCGCCCGTGATAGTCTCGTTTTCGTAAAGATATTTTGCAAGTTCCTCAAGCTTTGCGCGGTTATCCTCTATTATCTTTTTAGCTTTGGCGTATTCACGCTTTACAAGCTCCACAACCAAGCGATCCACCTGCGCCTGAGTTTCGTGAGAACAGGCAAGAGTTGTATCTCCTCCGAGGTACTGATTTGTTACATTTTCAAGCGCAACCATGCCGAAATCATCGCTCATACCATAGCGCGTTATCATGGCGCGGGCAAGGCGTGTTGCCTGTTCGATATCATTTGATGCACCCGTAGATACTGACCCCACCGCAACCTCCTCCGCGGCTCTGCCGCCGGTAAAAGTAGCTATCTTGTTTTCTATCTCCTCGCGGCTCATAAGGTAATGATTGCCCTCGTCCACCTGCATAGTGTAGCCGAGCGCCCCCGATGTGCGCGGCACAATAGTTATCTTTTGCACCGGAGCCGAGTGCGTTTGCATAGCCGCGACCAAAGCATGACCTATCTCATGATAGGAAACTATCATTTTTTCCTTATCGGTAAGTATTGCATTTTTCTTTTGATATCCCGCAATTACTACTTCGATGCTCTCCTCCATGTCCGCTTGCGATGCTGTCTTTCTGCCGTTGCGGATAGCACGAAGCGCCGCCTCGTTAACGATATTGGCAAGTTCGGCACCGGACGCACCGGATGCCATTCGCGCGATATGCTGATAATCTATACCGGGCTCTGTTTTGATCTTTTTAGCGTGAACGCGAAGTATCTCCTCACGACCGTGCAGATCGGGCAGTTCAACAGGCACGCGGCGGTCAAATCTTCCGGGACGCGTAAGCGCCGGATCCAACACCTCGGGACGGTTGGTCGCCGCCAAAATAACAACGCCCGCATTGCCCTCAAACCCGTCCATTTCGGTAAGCAACTGATTAAGCGTTTGTTCACGCTCGTCATTGCCGCCTATTCTGCCCTCTCTCTTTTGACCGATAGCATCTATCTCGTCGATAAAAACTATACATGGGGCCTTCTCCTTGGCTTGGCTGAAAAGATCACGCACCTTGGACGCACCCATGCCCACAAACATTTCAACAAATTCGGAACCCGACATTGAAAAGAACGGCACGTTTGCCTCGCCCGCTACAGCTTTTGCAAGCATGGTCTTACCTGTACCGGGAGGGCCCACAAGCAATATACCCTTGGGCATAGAGGCGCCTATTTCCTCATATTGCTTGGGATCGTGCAGGTAGTGAACGATCTCGGCAAGGTTCTCTTTCGCCTCGTCCTCGCCGGCAACATCCGAAAATTTTATACCGTTTGAAGATTTAACGTACACCTTGGCATTGCTCTTACCCATGTTAAACATCATGGAGTTGCCGCCGCCGGCTTTTTTCATCATCATGCGCGAAAACAACTGACCTATAACGATAAACATAACTATCGGCAAAACCCACGATATCAAAAAGGATACAATGGGAGACGCCTCCTCTATTATCTCGCCCGCAAAGGTCGCGCCGGATTCGCGCAGGCGCTCAACCAGTCCTATATCACTGAGTTTTGCGGTCTTGTATATGGTTTTATCGTCCTTGAGCGTAAAAAGAATAACGGATTCCTGTATTTCTACCCTATCTATTTCCTTTTGCTCGGTCTTATCCATAAAGGTACCGTAATCGACTTCTTTTATTTGATTGCTCGCTATCATGGGAGTTATAAAGATATTGATGAACAATATCACCGCAAGCACTATACAATAGTAAAATATAAGCGGTTTTTTTGGCTTTTTGACCTCATTCATATCACAGATGCTCCATCTCTAAAACAATAAAATCTGTATCAATACAGCTTTTCTTGATACAATTATAATATCCGTGCGTGACCATGCTTAAATATATTTCTGACGAATATGTGAATTTTTTTGATATATACAGACAGAAAATAAAATAAAGAGCCGCCGCTTTTGCGGCGACTCTGTATATCCGTAATGATTAGATAAGTCGAGGCTTATTTTGTCATAAGCATTTCGCAAACTATTCTCCAAACGCGCTCAACGGAAGCGATCGATAGCGCCTCATCCGGAGAATGTATACCGCGCATATCCGGACCTATGGAGATAACATCAAGCTTTGGCAGATGCGAACGGATAATTCCGCATTCAAGCCCCGCATGAATAACCGTTACGCGTGGTGCGTACCCAAGCACTCGCTCTGCCACACGCAGATATTTTGTGCGCAGCGGGGAACGCTGCAACATATCCCAACCGGGATAGCGACTGTAATGACGTGTTTTCGCACCCGCCATTGCCGCCAACGCATCAAGAGATGTCACAGATGCATCAAGTTGGGATTCAACCGGAGAGCGGGAGGAAAATACAAGGGACACGCCATCATCGCCGGTAGCAAGAACACCGAGGTTGCGCGAAAAGCCCACAAGCCCCTCAATATTGCGGCTCATTTCTATAACTCCGTTTTGCACCGATGCCAAAACGCCGATAACACGTCGGGTGGTATCCGCCGTCATCATATTATCGTGATCTGCCGCCGAAAGCGAGCACCCCACGGTAAAACCGGAATCCTCGGCGCACAACTCGTCGCGAATACGCTCTGCCTCTCGCAATAGCGCCTTTGCCGCTCGCTCGGCATTTGCCACAGCCACAGTCGCCTTCGCCTCGCGCGGTATGGCGTTGTCTTTACCGCCTCCGGCAAGCGTTATAAGATTTACGCGCATCTTGCCAGCAAGCATTGCAAGCAATCTTCCCATAAGCTTTATTGCATTTGCGCGACCGCAGTTGATATTCTCGCCGGAATGTCCACCCACGAGTCCCGAAATGCTGATGTCAAGTGCCTCTCCGCGAAGCGGTTGATATTTGCATGGGATGGTCATATCCGAGCGCACGCCGCCTGCACAACCTACGGTAACCGCGCTCTCTTCCTCGCTGTCAAGGTTTATCAGCCGCTTAGCGGTAACGACCGAATAATCAAAGCTGCCGGCACCGAGCAACCCAACTTCTTCGTCAACGGTAAAAAGACATTCAACGGTCGGGTGAGACTCCACGGCGCCGTCTATAACGGCAAGCATCATGGCAACAGCCGCGCCGTCATCACCGCCGAGAGTGGTTCCGCGAGCGCGTAGCCAACCGTCCTCAAGATAAAGTTCAAGACCGTCGTTCATGAAATCATGCTCGACGCCGCTGTTCTTCTCACACACCATGTCGGTGTGACCTTGAAGCATAACGGTAGCCTCTCCCTCTCTTCCCGCAGTAGCGGGAATACGCACAAACACGTTGTTATTTTTGTCTCTTTGGCAAAAGTATCCGCGTTCTTTCGCAAAGTTTTCGATAAATTCAGCCACCGCACGCTCATTACCCGAACCGCGCGGGATAGCGGATATCTCCTCAAAAAGTTCAAGCACTCGGCGAGGCTCCAACCCTTCTGTTACATATTTCATGGTAAACACCATTCCTTTACAATTATTAAAAAATATGCTTTTATAATAGTATCACAACGATTTCGGGGACTCACAGCCGTTGTTGTCTTGCCCTTGCCATATTGATCGCACCCTCTGTAAGCGCATCTATATTTTCAAGCGAGCGCCCGGTGCCTATGGCAACACACTGCACCGGATTTTTTGCCACCTTGGTACGAATACCCGTCATCTCGGTTAAAAGCCTGTCAAAACCGTACAGCAGAGCGCCGCCGCCCGTCATTACAATACCATTGTGCAATATATCACCAACAAGTTCCGGCGGAGTACGCTCTATAACCTGGCAAATGCTTTCTATTATCGCAGTTATCGGCTCGTACATCGCCTCAAGCATTTCGCGGGAAGAAAGGGTGATAACTTTCGGGAGCCCCTGCGACAGACAACGTCCCTTAACCTCCATAAGTTTCGGTACATCGTGATTGTACACTGCGCCTATCCTTATTTTTATGCTTTCCGCCGTACGTTCTCCGATAAGAACGTTATATTTGCGTCTGACATAGCGCATTATCGCCTCGTCAAACTTATCTCCCGCTATCTTTATCGACTCGGATACCACCACGCCGCCAAGCGAGATAACGGCAATATCCGTGGTTCCGCCGCCGATATCCACTATCATATTTCCGTTGGGAGCGGATATATCTATCCCCGCCCCAATGGCTGCCGCCACCGGTTCCTCGATGAGATACGCCGAGCGTGCGCCTACCTGTTTTGCGGCATCGACCACTGCGCGTTCCTCAACCTCGGTAATACCCGACGGTATGCATATGACCACGCGGCGTGGATTCATAAACGTTCCACACGCGGAGCGTATAAAATGCTGCAACATTTGAAGTGTAACATCGTATTGACTTATAACGCCGTCACGAAGCGGACGCACCGCAAGGATATTTTCGGGCGTACGCCCCAGCATCATTTGCGCCTCGCGCCCCACTTTAAGTATCCGCCCGCTGTCCGCCTCAAGCGCGACTACCGAAGGCTCGGTAAGAACTATCCCCTTGCCGTTGACATAAACAAGTACTGTTGCCGTGCCAAGGTCGATACCTATATCCTTTCTGAATGTAAAATCAAACATTTATCTTTATCCGTTCATTTTTATCTTAGCCGATTGTAAAAACTTCGTTTTACAATCGATTACCGCACGGCGGGGATATGCGTGCTTATCGCACTTGACAAAATCAAAAATTTTGTCGGTCCCCTCGGCGCATGGGCTCGCCCCGATTCGCCTTGGCGGTGTTTTTCCGGCGTCAAAGCTGCCGAAAAAACGAATTCGATTTTTCTTTTATGATTTTTACGCTCGGCTATTTTATCTATTTTACTTATATACTATATATACCATGTATCATATCGTATGTCATCGCATCGCCC
>CAZISZ010000029.1:0-15474 GCA_964542035.1 uncultured Ruminococcus sp.
AAAAAGGTGCTTTTTTGCCAACCTTTTGAGCGCGCATCAGTGCAGGCAACGCCGGCGGCACAGCACGAAGTTTGGCAGTAAGCGTATCACGATGCTTTTCGGTACTTTTTATCTGCTCCCAATTCTTCAGCACCTCATCTGTTGTTTGGGCATTTACATTACCGAAAATATGCGGATGACGATGAATAAGCTTTTCGCAGATATCATTAGCGACATCGTTTATGGTAAATTCGCCATCCTCGGCGGCTATCTGCGCGTGAAATACCACCTGCAACAACACATCCCCCAGTTCTTCACGCATCAATACCGGATCTTGGTTGTCAATCGCCTCAATAACCTCATACGTCTCTTCTATAAAACTTCCGCGAATACTTTCATGAGTTTGCTCGCGATCCCACGGGCAACCGTCCTCTGATCTCAAAAGTTCGTGTATCCTGCAAAGGTCGGCAAAGGTATATGTTCCGGGCTCCTTTTCAACCAAATATTTTATTGCTTCCTTGTGTGTCATGATTTCGTCTTGCTCCTTTTGACTTTTATTTTTTGCTTGTATTGTGCGTGTTCGGTCGTTTTATAATGTGCATAATGCGCCCGCCGCCGGGGAGAGCCGAAATATCCTCCTCATCCACAGCACGCCAGGCAACCGCCAATGGAATATAGATCAATATTGCTACTATGATTGCCGCTGCAAGAGGCAGAATATCACCACCGCACGAATACCAAAGTATACCGTAAACCGACGCAGCGACGGAAACAGCTACCACCGATGCGGCAACAACTCGCAACAAGCGTATCGGCGAAAGAGTCTCTCCCGCCATACCGAATGAATGTTTGCGAATAAAAATAAGATTAAATACCACTACGGTTACGCCGCACAGCAATGTACTGACGGGGGCACCGACAGCTCCTACCTTTGAAGCGACAAGAATATATTCCGACACCGCCTTAACCGCCGTACCGCAAATGATAGATATTATTGGCAACGACGGATGTCTCAACGCTTGAAGCACGGCATTTGTTACGGTAATGAGGCATGATGTGATCACAGCGGGCGCAAGCACGGTAAGAAGAGGCGCCGCGGTAGCTATGGCATCTGCCTGAGACGGATATATCAGAGTAAGAATGGGATGTGCAAACACCGCAAGCCCCAACGCAGCCGGAACCGAGGCAAATACAGTGACTTTAAACGCACTGCCGAGCACACGTGATGCCGCACCGTTGTTACCCGCGGCAACCGCGGCTGATACCGCCGGCACAAGCGACATGGCAACCGGAGTTATAAGAGCCGTGGGCAGATTATATAGAGGCAGGGCAAGATTTGCATACCCGCTGTATACTGCCACCGCAGCGGAATGCGCCATTCCGCCATAGGTAAGTCTTGCGGTGATAAGCGCCGTATCGCAAAGTCCCGCAATGCTCGTCACCGATGCACTGACCGTGATAGGTAGCGAAAGCCTCAACATATCCGCGGCTATCTTTCGCCGCCGCGAATTTTCGCCCACATTGGCGACAGCCGAATTATCAAGCGTTACTCCGCTGCGGTATCCGCCACCGCTACGCGCGTTGAAACGGCGAAAACGAATAAGCTTTTTTACTGTCAGATACGCCGCCCCGCCCGCAACACCCACGGTAAGACCGAATATCGCCGCGGCGGCAGTGCTCGGAGCATCGGCT
Source organism: uncultured Ruminococcus sp. (assembly GCA_964542035.1). Classification (GTDB taxonomy): domain Bacteria; phylum Bacillota; class Clostridia; order Oscillospirales; family CAG-272; genus CAG-390. Next base: position 1,672 of record CAZISZ010000029.1, read on the forward strand.
CCGCGACTTAGAGCAAGCTTTGCAAACCACATGCCGAGTAAAAGTTTTGAGGCAGATTCTATAAGCTGCGAGACAGCGGTGGGGAGCATTATTTCATGCCCTTGAAAATACCCCCGTATTGCGCTTGAAGCACAGATAAAAAACAACGTCGGGGATATTGCACGCAATGCCGCGGCGGATTCGGGAATCTCTATCAACGCGGCAAATATATCCGCACCGAAATACAACACCGCACTTCCCACCGCACCTATCGGCAAAAGCATTGCAAGCGATACGCCGAAGATCCTGTCCACACGTCCGACGTTCCCATCGGCTCCTGCCGCCGCTGTCATCATAGAGAGCGCGACCGGCAATCCCGCCGTTGAAAGCGTTAAAAGAAGTATGTATATATGATAAGCGGAGGAAAAATAAGCCATTCCTTCGATGCCCACAAGAGCGATCATGGGGATCTTAAAAACAAGCCCGATCACCTTGGAGATGAGAGTGGAAACGGAGAGAATAAGCATTCCGCTCATATATCGGCATGCAACCCCATCCTCTGTTTTTTCGGAACAATTAATTATCTTTTGGTTGATATCGATTTTATCCTCGCTGTGGTCTCGACCTTTCAGTTCTATCCCCCCTTATGTTAATGATATATTCGGTGCATGAAAAATCATTATGTCATAAGATTATATTACGCATGGGGCAAGATTTATTTCAATTTTAATCTTGCGAGTCCGACGGTAAAGGATATTCTTCAAAAAACTCGGATATTCCGCGCACCAATTCGCCGCACTTGTTTTCGCGTAGGTACTCAAACGGATATTTGGGATTAAAAAGACGACGTATTACGGGGCGGCCGCCATCTTCCGGGGTTAATCGCACAAGCTTGGTAACCGCTCCCGCACCTGCAGCCAATATCGTGTGCACTTCCTCCATCATATAGATGTTATATCTGCCTTCAAAACCGTCAAGCGAGAAACCCACATTTTCAAAATTGCCCACTGTATTTTTTTGCCTGTACATGTAATATGGAGAATATCCGGCCTGTTGAGCTTTTATTTGCGAGTAATCCACGCATTTTCCGACATCACCTCCGCGAATGGAATATATACCCGCATTTTGACGAAGTTCCGCCGCCTTCTTTACACAAAAAGTGTGTACGGTGATATTTTCGGGGTGCAATGCCAAAATGCCGTCCATTGTTGCGGAAAAACGCGCAAAACTATCTCCCGGGAGTCCGGCTATGAGATCGGTGTTGATGCACGGAATCCCGGAGTTGCGTGCCTCGGAATATGCGCGCATAAAATCATCGATCGTATGCGAACGGCCTATTCCCTCCAAAACCTCGCGGCTGAGAGACTGCGGATTGACGCTGATACGGGTAACGCCCGCCCTTGCTATAACGCGCAACTTCTCGGCTGTTATTGTATCCGGGCGCCCCGCTTCAAAGGTAAATTCCTCAAGTGCGGAGATGTCCACATTTTCGGCGACAGCCGATAAAAGCCGATGCGTTTGCTCCGGTGTAAGTATGGAGGGCGTACCTCCGCCCACATAGACGGTACGCACGCGCAGACCCAGCCGCTTGGCAACGGCGGTCATATCACGCACATCTTCGCAAAGTCTTTCCACATATTCCGGTATCAGAGAAAGAAGTTTTTTTGATGTATATGAAACGAAAGAACAATACGCACAGCGCGTCGGGCAAAACGGAATTGATATGTAAAGCGAGCAATCGGCGGGTGCCGGCATGCCGATTATCTTTTGCTCGTTAAGCGCAACTTCGGTAGCCAACGCCGCCTTTTTCGGAAACGCCATATACTGACCCACCAGCGTTTTTTTAACACGTGTCTTACTCATTCCGCGAGACAGCATCTCGGTTGCTACCTTGGATGGACGCACACCCGTAAGCATTCCCCATGAGGGACGATATTCCACAAGCGAGCCGAGTACACCTATAACGGCACCGCCCACGGCAAGCTTGAGAGCGCGCTCATCCGTTACCGCGTCGTCTCTCAATTGTGTGCGCTCTGCATTAAATTCGCGATCCCCTATCGCGGCGCGCGCATATGCCGTATATCCCACCTCGTTTGATTCAAGCCGTACCCAAAGTTCCGGTTTGTCGGTGGTAGGCAGTTCTCCCTCCGAAAATGTTTCGCCGGGGAAAAAGATCATACAAAGCGTTTGCACATAGTAACGGTTGATCTTACCGTCCAGATGGATCATCATTGCAAATTCCCTGCCTTTCCGAGTAGAACACGACTGTCAAGCGTCAGTGTAACCGGACCGTCATTTACAAGTGAAACCTGCATATCCGCACCGAATATTCCGTTACCCACGGGTATACCGCCCGCAGCCAAATGTGCGGAAAAATACTCGTAAAGCCGTCGCGCATCATCAGGTGCCGCCGCACCTATATAACTCGGACGGTTGCCGTGCCTGTAATCGGCAAGAAGAGTAAAGTTTGAGACCACAAGCACACCGCCCCCAATATCGATAAGAGAACGGTTCATTTTGCCTGTGCCATCCTCAAATATACGAAGTTTGGTTATTTTTTCAGCAAGGATCTCGGCATCGCGCGCGGTATCTCCCGCAGCCACGCCGAGTAATATAAGCATTCCCCTACCGCATCTGCCGCACACGGTTCCGTTAACTTCTACCGTAGCTGTTGATACGCGCTGTATTACTGCGATCATTTTGATTCTCCAAATTTTTATTTTCCGCGCGCATCGGCATACGACGAACGCATTTTATTATCCTGATATTGAAATGATTTCGTGTGTTTTGTAAACCGGCAAAACAATGCTACACCGCATCGATCAGGCAAAGCCTCGCGTGACATCTATCACATCGGACAGTCCGCGCAAGCGCGACACTATAGATCCGTAATGGTCAATGTTTTTGCACGCCACCTTAACTCCTATAAGCATAGTTTCATCTGAACGCTTTTGCGAGTTGATCTGCAAAATCGACACTTTCATTTCCGCCAAAGCGCCGGTTATATCGGCAATAAGTGATATCCTGTCATAGGCATGGATTTGCACCTGCGCTTCGTAAACGCCGGCACCAGTGCCTCCGGCACCTTTTTCCCAACCGGCGGGTATCCAACGTTCGGCATTGTAAAGATTATGCATGCCTGATATAACATTGGGACAATCGCGTTTGTGGATAGATATGCCGTGTCCCTGTGTGATAAAGCCTATTATGGGATCCCCGGGAAGCGGATTGCAACAACGCGCGAATTTAACTTCACACCCCACCTCGCCGTCAACAATAACACCGCTGTTGGTCTTGACGTTTTTGGGCGCCTTTGAAACCTGTACCTGCGCCGCCTCTGTTATTGGCTGAGGTATCTCCTCGGGCTTTACTATACGATCAAACTCATCGCGCAGCTTTACCGAAAGCTTGGATACAGAAAGACCTCCGTAGCCGATGGTATTGAAAAGATCGTCGTTTGATGCAAACCCGATGCGAGAACCGACCGCCGAACAGATATCGCAAAACTGCGCATCGGTAAAGGAGCGACCATAGCGTTTCAGCTCCGCCTCAAGAGAGGCACGACCGACAACGATATTATCGGCGCGTTTTTCCTTTTTAAACCACTGGCGTATTTTTGTACGCGCTTCGCTGGTTTTTACTATTTTAAGCCAATCGCGGCTCGGTCCCTTGGTGGATGAAGATGTTATTATCTCGACTATTTCACCGTTTTGAGGTACGCGGTCGATGGGCACTATCATACCGTTTATCTTGGCACCCGTCATCTTGTTGCCCACTGCCGAATGTATGGCATAGGCAAAGTCGATAACGGTAGAACCGTACGGCAGTGCGATAACATCGCCCTTTGGCGTAAACACATATGTTTCCTCATGGAAGACATCTGTTTTTATCGCCTGCATAAATTCATCGGGATCGCGCGTACCATCCTCTGTCTCAATAAGTCGCGCTATCCACTCAAGCTTATGATCCACATCCGCACGCGAGCGCTCACCGCTCTTATATTTCCAGTGAGCGGCAACACCGTACTCGGCTATCTCATGCATCTCGCGCGTTCTTATCTGCACTTCAAAAGGAATGCCGTCTCTGCCTATTACGGTTGTGTGCAAAGAGCGATACATGTTCGGCTTCGGCATTGAGATATAGTCTTTAAAGCGCCCCGGCATGGATTTGAACATCTCGTGAATTATTCCGAGCACCGTATAGCATTCAAGTTCGGTGCCGACAATTATACGCAAAGCGTAAAAATCGTATATCTCGTCAAAACTTTTATTTTGATTGTACATTTTGCGGTATATACTGTATACCGTTTTTATACGCCCCTCAAGAACAAAATCGATATTATATTCTCTCAGCTTAGCATCGACCGTGGCGCGAATGTTTTCGATAAAGTTTTGGTTTTGACCGTACTTTTTTTCGATATCGTTCTTAACCTCGGCATATCCTATCGGATCAAGATAAAAGAGTCCGAGGTTTTCAAGCTCTTGCTTAACTCTCTGCATACCGAGACGGTGGGCAAGGGGCGCGTACACCTGCATCGTTTCAAGTGCTATGGTACGCTGTTTTTTCTCGGTTTTCGCATCAAGAGTGCGCATATTGTGCAAACGATCGCAAAGCTTTATAAAGATAACGCGGATATCCTTGGACATTGCAAGCAACATCTTGCGCAAATTTTCTATATGCTCTTCTTCTTTATCCTCCACACTCAACGCCACAATCTTGGTAAGACCGTCCACAAGCATGGCGACCGTTGCCCCGAAGTTTTTGGTTATATCTTCAAGGCTCGTTTTATCCGCGCAATCCTCAACGGTATCGTGAAGCAATGCGGCGCATATCGAATCGGTATCAAGCCCGAGTCCCGCCACCGTTTCGGCAACCGCCAAAGGGTGCGAAACGTACGGCTCCCCGCTGTCGCGAAACTGTCCCTCATGCATACGCGCGGCATAATCATATGCACGACGTATTTTCTCTGTATCGTAATTTTTGCCGCCGCCTGCCGCACGAAGTATCCCGAAAAGACGTTCAGGACCGGCTGCCGAGGGTATTTGCGTGTGCTCATCTTTCGACTTCGTACCGGTAAATTCGGGATCATCCGTCAACACGCCGCGAGGCACATCAACCGAATCGGTTAACGCCGCGGCTTCACTTTTTGCCGCCGAAGATATGCCGATGTCGTTTTTGTGAGAATTCTTTATGTCTTTTTTATTGTTCCTTGTATCCATTTTACCGTTCTTCCGTTCCGGAATTTTCCCTCTCGGCAGCCGATCTCAAGCGACGCATTGTGACGGATCCCTCCAGATCTGCCTTTCCGCGTCCTCTGGGAAGCAGTGACAAACGGAAGACATCTCGCATAGGTTCATCAACAGCAAGTATGCCGGTTTCGGCAAAAACCGAGAGTATTATCCTGAATTTAATCGGATTCATTCGAGCACCCGCAATATGCCGTGAAACATCTGCCGCAAATGTATCTCGTCCCGCCTCAAGCTCTCGGCATATGGCGCGATATGCGGCGGTAAAATCCGATCTGTCAGGTAATTGATCGGCGTTTGCCGCCAGCTCCCCCGACATGATATTGTCATAAAGCTCACGGTCACGCAGCTTTTCGTCTATGTGCCTTTGGCTGAGCCTTGCATCAGTTATGAGCAACTGCAACGATGAAACGCCGCGAAATTCGTTTATATCGAGAGTGAACAGCAGATCGATGCTGTCGTTTTCTCTGAAACCAAGCGCGGAAGGCTGCATACCGAACCAAAGTGCGGTAAGTATACCTCCGCTTGGTCGCATGCCGCCGTTGTATAAACCGTCGCCATTCCCCGAGTTTACATTTATCATAAGCTTCGTATGCTTTCCGGCGCCTATAGGCGTTATGCGCATAACCGTCGCTTCTCGCAAAATAAAACTCGGTGTGGGATTGGCTACCCCGCACGGTTCCATGGCGCGAAGTTCCTCTGCAAGTTGCATTGAAAGTTCTCCGCCATCGACCTCGCAATCGGCAGTCACTGTAAGACGAAGTTCTTCACCTCCGAGACAGGAACGCGCATACTCGTTTATTCGGCGACGAAATTCATCCACACGACCGCGCTCAACCGAAAGCCCCGCCGCCAATTCATGACCGCCGTAACGTGTAAGGATATCGGAGCATGATGCAAGCGCATCGCAAAGATTTATTCCGCGTACACTGCGCCCCGAACCTTTGCCTATATCTGCCGGAGAGGTACGTTTTTTTATTTCAGCGGAATTCGCACATTCCTTGCAGTCGCCAACCGTTTCATTGATGATATCATCATCGGTAAACTCATCGTCCGACGCATCAACATCATCTTCATCGCATTTTGCTCCATCAAATGTGATAAGAATCGCGGGCATACCGTACTTTTCCACAACGCGTGAGGCAACTATACCTATTATACCCTGTTTCCAGTACTCACCCGCAACAACTATCACGCGGTCATTTTTAAGGTCGCACTCCTCCTCTATCTTTCGAAAAGCCTCTTCGGCAGTGCGATTTTCTTCAATTTGGCGTTCACGGTTGATATCGCAAAGAGTTGCGGCAAGCTCGTCTGCCCTTTGACGGTCGGATGTCAAAAACAACTCGGCGGCAATATTGGCATGTGCCATACGTCCCGCCGCATTTATGCGCGGAGCTATTCCGAATCCTATAAACCCGGCATTTATACGCCGCTTTTTCGGCGGTACGGCGGTACCGTCGGCTCCTCTCGTTCCCTGCCCCGATTGCACGGCATCAAGCAACGCGCAAAGCCCGGGACGTTTTGTATGCTCTATAAGAGAGAGACCATATGCTACTATAAGCCTGTTTTCGTCAACAAGCGGCATAACATCCGCTATAGTTCCAATGGCAGTAAGATCGGCATAGTCGGCAAACACTCGACGAACCGCGTCGGCATCTGTCCGTCCGTCACGCCGCGCCCTTGCCAATTCACAGGCAGAGATAAGCTTAAACACTACGCCGACACCTGCCAACTCGCAAAAGGGATACGAACTGTCGCTTCTGTGCGGATTTATTACCGCAATCGCATTCGGCAATGTTTCGCGGCACTCGTGATGATCGGTAATTATTACATCGATTCCGAGTTCCGAAGCGTATCGCACCTCCTCCTCGGCGGTGATACCAGTATCGACGGTAATTATCAAAGTTGCGCCGCGCTCAGCTATTCTATCAAGCGCCGCGCAAGTCATGCCGTAACCTTCCTCGGTACGGCTGGGTATGTAGTGATCTATTTTCAGTTCCGGTGCACGGTTTGAAAGGTACAGTCTCAATGTGCTGACGGATGTAACCCCGTCAACGTCATAATCGCCGTAAATCACGATATGCTCTTCCGGATCGCACAGCGCCGTCTCAATGCGCTCTACCGCCTCTTGCATTCCCGGCAGAAGGTATGGGTCATGCATAAAAGCATCTCCCATCGACAAAAAGCAAGATGCATCTTCAGGGGTCTTGTATCCGCGCCCCCAAAGCAATCTTGCGCTTATTTCGGAAAGCCCGAGCGCGTTGGCAATGGACGCAATATCCGCTCCGTCGCTCTCCGACAACTCGGAAGAACGAACCTCCCATATCTTTCCCCCGATACCGCTTTTTATATTATTGTTTTCACTCATATATCAAATCCGTTATATTATCCGTTAAAATCAAATCGTATTTTTATTTATGAACCAAAGACTCATTGCCTCGCCATATTATCGCACGAAGCATCCGTCTCGCACCCGCTCTTTAACACGGCGGATATAACAACATCAACGCGCTCACCCGCCGCAAACTTTGAGTAAAGCGCGACACATATGATTCCGAACGCAAAACCTCCGACAGCGGCAAGTGAGCGCAAAGCCTCACTTTGCGTTAAACCAAGCGCCGCAACATATGCGAGTATGCCGAGTATACACGGCATAAGAAAAACCAGTGCCGCATACCCAAGCATACGACCGCTGCTGCTTTCAAGCTCAACGGTATCGCCCACACGTGCACCCGCGCGGTTGAAAGCTCGCGTATCAAGGCGAGATTCGCCGCCAAGCAAACTGCAAACCGAACATTCTCCGTTTTCGCCGCGCCTGTGGCATCCCTCACATGCGGCGCGTCTTTCGGTAGCAACAACAGCATATTTGCCGTCTGTCGATATTACGATTCCCTCGCTCCTCATATACGCTCTCCTCCAATCGCTTGGCGCCGAAATCACAGCTTTAAATTGCCGCGATAATTTACCCAAAGATATCCGGGATCGGATATCGTTAATTATTTAGTATATTATTTGCACGTCGGCGCATTGGCGGCAATAACGGCAAGTGCGGTATTTATTCCGTCAAGTGCCGCGCTTGTTATGCCGCCGGCATAACCCGCTCCCTCGCCGCAAGGGTAAACAGCCCCGCGCCCGAGGGCGCGCCTATCTTCTCCGCGCAGTATACGCAAAGGTGCGGAAGTACGGGTTTCAACTCCCGACAATACGACATCATTCGCGCCGAATCCCGCAATACGCGAATCGAATATTTCAAGACCGCGACAAAGACCACGGCAAATTTGATCTGGCAACACCTGCCAAAGATCGGCAGTTCGCCATGACCCGCGTGTATAGGTCGGAATTATTCGCGTCGGCATGGCAAGCGCCGCTCCGGCGCGTTTTGGACCGCCGAGAAAATCTCCCGCCGTTTCTATCGGCACCGTGTAATCGCCGCCGCCCGCCGCAAACGCCGCGCGTTCAAGCATACGCTGGAATTCTATACCGCCGCGAATCGATCCTTCAAAATCGGTCGGCAGTACGCTGACAGCCAACGCCGAATTCGAGTTTTTGCCTGCGCGCGCATGTGAACTCATACCGTTAACGACAACACCGCCCGCCTCGCTCGCCGCGGCAATCACCTCACCGCCCGGGCACATGCAAAATGTATAAACCCCGCGCTCTCCCTTGGTATCGGAAAGCGTATATTCGGCATGACCGAGTCGCGCATCTCCTGCGTGCGAGCCGAACATGGCGCGGTCAATATCCTCTGTGGTATGCTCAACGCGTACACCGACGGAGAACGGCTTGGCTTCCATCGCATAACCGTCTGTAATAAGCTTATCGTATGTATCCCTTGCGCTGTGACCGATAGCAAGCACTACCGCGCCGCATCTTATATCGCCGAGTGTGGTATTGGCAACAAGCGTGCCGTCTGCCTGCTCGGCAATGCCGCAAAGACAACATCTGTAGAGCGTACGCCCGCCGCATTCTTCAACGCGACCGATTACGCGATCGACAATATCACGCAAAAGGTCTGTTCCTACATGCGGTTTTGCACGCCACAATATCTCATCCGGTGCGCCGAACTCGCAAAGTCTCCTCATTACATATGATACGCGCGGATCTCCTATTCGCGTTACAAGTTTTCCGTCGGAGAATGTTCCCGCGCCGCCAGCACCGAATTGCACGTTAGACTCGGGATCAAGCGCACCGCCTCCAAAAAATTCGTTAACGCGACGAACACGTTCGGCTGTAGGATCGCCGCGGTCTATTAAAATGGGATCATACCCCTGTTCGGCAAGCATAAGCGCCGCAAACATTCCCGCAGGTCCCATGCCCACCACAAGCGGCGGCGCAGACAGCGGAGATTTTCCCCTTATTATCTCGATATTATCGCTCGGCATTTCCCGCACGCCTTCATCGACGGCGCGAGCGGCATCTATCGAAAAAGGTTCGTCCGCCTCGGCGGCTATAATATAAACAAAGCGTATCATGTCTCGCCTGCGCGCATCCAGCGAGCGCCTGTAAAGGTGAAAACGAAGCGGCACTCCGTCCGCTCCGATACGCTTCATCATTCTCGCGGCGGCATCAAACGCCGCCGCGTCGCCGGCTGTGTACGGAAGCACTATGGGCCCCGTAAGCAGTCGGCGAAGCGTTATTTTACTCATTTTTATCTCCCGATATTTCGATATTCGCCGCATTTCGGGCTTTATCGGTATAATTGTGTCAGTTTGGTTTTCGTCTTTTTTCAAATCCTACGCTCACCGCGTACCGATATGATCGGCGATTTCTTCCGGAACCGCGGCGGTGGTCTCCTGAGAAGACGTATCCTCCGGCGGTGTGGTCTCGGGCTGCGTCACCGCCTCAAATATCAGTGAAACCTTTATATCCTCCGGAGGATCCACCGCAGTAACACCATCCGGCAGTTTGATCGTTGAAAACGGAACCGTATACTCTTTTATTTGATTGGTAGAGATATCGAGCACGGTCAGTTCATCTATTGAGGCGAGAATTGCAGGATCACCGCGAAGCGTTATTTTAGGCACCGACAGTGTGTATCCTCTATAGCCCTCAACGGGAACGCTCGGCGACATTTTCACCGTTAGCGACACACTCTTCTCGGTGTGTACCGACACACGTATCGTTATATCTCGGGAATCAAGCCGCAGATATTTGCTGTCAACCTCCACACCGTCCTTATCTACCGGTATGAGAACTCCGGTTGCTTCAACACTTGATACAACCTCGCCGAGTTCAACCTCCGCACGCGCAGCGGCAATTCTGTCTATCAGCTCGCGCGGACCGTGAACGCGCACCGTTTCAATGCTCTTTTGTATACTGTCAATGGTGTATGTCGCAGCCATGCGATATTTCGGAACCACCTCTATCGGTATATCCCTCTCGGCAAGTTCATCAGTATAAACGTTAACGGCGGACGGCTCGGTATTACGACGCTCAACGCCGTTGGGCATATCCACCATCACGGATACAAGATGCCTATCTGCCGTTGTAAGGGCACCAACATTTACATATGCGTGAAAATCCTCCGATGTCAGCGCGTTAAGCTCACTGCGCTTTCCTCGAACGGTAACGCTGACGGCACTTTCCTCCAAATTAATAACAGACATACCGCTGAGTTCCGCTAAAATCTCAGAGCCTTCTATATCTATAGGTATCAGTGTAAAAGTCTTTTCGTAATCATCCGAGTCGTTATCAACAACATAAAGCCAAATAACAAACGCCAGCACAAAACAAACTATCCTTGCGAAAATCTGAAGACCGCCGCGGTTTTCCGCAGTCTCATCGGAGGCATTGTAATCGGTATATTCGTTTTCATTCGATCTTTTCATTTTCGAACAGCCTCCGGTCAATCTTCGTTGTTTTTATTAGCACTTTTTTTGCGTGCGGCACGCTCGGCGCGGCGTTTTGCACGTCGGCTTATCTTTTTGATGGTACCGTCCTCAGGCATAAGATATCCCACAAGCTTTTGTTTCAGCGTGGTGTAGTTAAAGTTGCGCTCCAGTTCACCGTCGCGCGCTATGGATATTGTACCCGTCTCCTCGGATACCACTATTACAATAGCATCGCTTGCCTCACTGAGTCCCAACGCAGCTCTGTGACGAGTGCCGAGATCCTTATTCACATCTTTTCCCGAAAGAGGAAGATAGCACCCGGCGGCATATATACGCTGACCGCGAACTATAACCGCGCCATCGTGAAGCGGAGCCTTGTTGACGAATATGTTACGCAAAAGCGGAGATGACATTTCGGCGTTGAGTATAACTCCCTGCCCCAGATATTCACCGAGTTTTGTATCGCGCTCTATGACTATAAGCGCTCCGGTTCTCGTGCGCGCCAACGCGTCCGCCGCCTCGCTCAAAACATCAGCCATCTCAACTATCTTTTTCACCTCGCCTGCGTTTAGGTTTTTAAGCCCCTTTATCGGAGTTGTTCCGAAACGTTCAAGCGCTGCGCGCAGATCGGATTGAAAGATAACTATTATGGCTATCATGCCTACCTGATAAAAGTTTTGCAGGATAAACTTCAGCGCCCGCAGATTCAGCGCCATACTGAGCAACATTGCGGCAATAACAAACAGAACGCCCATGGCAAGCCTGCCTGCTCGGCGGTTGCGTATGAATCTGTATATATAAAATAAAAGCGCGGAAAGGATAAGTATATCTATAACATCGCCGATGCCTATATCTTTAAGAGCATCCAGCACATATGAATTGCAAAACTCAAGCGCTTGACCGAATATCTCGGCAAGCCTGTCAAAAAATGATGCAGATGAAGCAAGAAACAACATACGACCAACCATCCCAAGTTTTGTCACCCATCGCACCGCCCGGCACCCTGCTAAAGGCGGGATAAGAGAAACGCGAAATGTTAAAGCGATAGATAAAATCAATTATAATATTACCACAATTCGCGATTTTTTTCAATAGTTTTTTTAATATATATATAAAAAATAATGTAAACACACAACGTGCCGACTCAAAACGACTTTCGGCGCCGAGTGTGGCAAACAAAAAACACGATGCATGAATATGCCATACTCGCCGTCACGATCATTTTTCCGACTCTCCGAACTCGTGCCCGTTTACAAGATAGTCTATCGACACATTAAAATATTTCGACAGCCGTCGCAACATATCGATATCCGGCGAGCGCTTCCCGTTTTCATAATATGACAACGATTCGCGGCTGATATTTAAATCCATCGCCACCTTAAGTTGATTATACCCGCGGCTCTTTCTTACAAGAACCAATCCCTTTAAGCCTTCCATATACTCAAACTCCTCTCATCACGTGCAAATATTTTTCGATTATTTTCGACTTTTTTGCAAAAAACGCTTGACATCATTGTAACATTGTGTTACAATATCGATGTAACAATCTGTTACATTGGCACAATTGGTTAATATATCTCGCAAGGAGAGCTTAGAAAATGAAGAAAATCAAAACCTTATTAATTTTGCTCACGGCGGCAATCGTCGTAATTCCCGCATTGCTGGCAAGAAGAAAAAAACACAGCGCAAGACTCAAGGCATCAAAGCGGTAATTTCGCTTTTTTGTAATATCAATCATCAAAGGAGGTTACTCATGGGAAAAGGAAAAAGCATTGCCGGCTTGGTTCTCGGTATCGTCGGAATTGTGTTTGGCATACTCAACGGTTGGTTTTCTGTTATCGGTCTGCCGATCGCTATAATCGGACTGGTGCTCAGCGTACTCGGGGGCAAAGCGTCTAAGGCGGCGACCGGTAAGTCTGGCGGACTTGCCACTGCCGGACTGGTACTTGGCATAATTGCCGTAGTTTTTACCGGAATCGCATTCTTCACATGCGGTCTGTGCGTTATCTGTGCCGCCGGCGTAGATAGTGCGCTTGACTCACTGTTCTGAGAAACCACGCGGTACCTCGGTTCGCACTTTCCGAGGTGCCGCATTTTTATGTGACTGGCATTTTTTATTTTATCCGTTCGATTATTTGGATATGATGCGTAAAAGTTGGAATCACACTCATGCATGAAAACAAAGCAGAAATGTTTCGGACGGGTTTGGAGGCGAAAGTAAATGACAAACTCAACAATAAGTCTTTTCGGTTATGAGATACCGCTTTACGGAATATTCTTTTATTTCGGAACGGCGATAGCGACAACAATGGCGATATTGCTCCGGCGCCGCGTCAAAATAGATATTTTTGATATTGCGGGATCCGGCGTTTACGTAATGATAGGAGCAATCGCCGGCGCAAAGCTATTATTTCTTGCGATCTCGGCAAAGCAGTTAATCGAACAACATATTCCAATCGAAGCGGCGATAAAAGGCGGCTTTGTTTTTTACGGCGGACTTTTTGGCGGCGCACTCGGGTTGATCATATACACCAAGCAATTCAACATGGATCTTTGGCGTTTTGCCGACCTTTACACTACCGTTTTGCCGCTCGGTCACGCGTTTGGACGCATAGGTTGCTTTTTTGCCGGCTGTTGTTACGGAATACCGTGGGAACACGGTTACACATATCATTCCACCGTCGGTGCCACACCACTCGGCATACCGCTGTTGCCAATACAGCTTATTGAAGCGGTATTGCTCGCAT
>CAZISZ010000030.1:0-15338 GCA_964542035.1 uncultured Ruminococcus sp.
ACGTCGGTTACCGATTTCGCCACCGCCATGGGGATCAGCAATTGGACTGGCAGTACCGGTTTTAACGTGACGGGAACATCTGATCTTGCTCCGCTTGATAAGCAAGCCGATATGATAAAGGAACTTGTTCCCGATGCAAAGCTTGTCGGTATCCTCTATTGTTCCTCAGAGGCTAACTCAAAGTATCAATCGACCGTAATGCAGGAAAAGCTTGCGGCGCTCGGTTTGCAATGCAAGGAATTCACATTTGTTGATACCAACGATGTATCTGCAGTAACTCAGCAGGCTGCCGCCGAATGCGATGTAATATTTGCCCCTACGGACAACGTTGTTGCCACCAACGGTCCGGCGATCAATAATATTTTAGAGCCGGCTAAAATTCCGCTTATCGCAGGAGAGCAGGGAATATGCGTTAAATGCGGTATTGCAACTCTTTCCATCAGTTATTACAGTATCGGCTATAAAGCAGGTGAGATGGCATACGAGATACTTGTAAACAATGCCGATCCTGCAAACATGGATATTGAGTACGCCCAAAATTTCACAAAAGAGTATATTGAGTACCGTTGTAGCGATTTCGGTATAAATGTTCCGGAGGATTATACTCCGATAGCGAATTAATGCGGATCGCAAAATCGGCACACATATAAAAATAAAAGCATCGACATTCCGATGTATCTTCGGGCTGTCGGCGAGATCGGAAACGGAAAAATATATGATCGACCTTATTAAGTCGCTTCAATCCCCCGTAGCGCAAGGTATGATATGGGGAATTATGGCAATAGGATTGTACATTACATTTAAGATACTTGATTTGTCCGACCTTACAGTGGATGGTTCATTCGCTACCGGAGGCGCGGTTCTTGTCGTCCTCACAACCGATGGTGTAAATATCTATATCGCTACTGTCATCGCGTTTTTGGCAGGTTGCGCCGCAGGCTTTGTAACCGGACTTTTTCATACTCGTTTCGGTATTCCGGCTATTCTTTCCGGTATACTTACGCAACTTGCGCTGTATTCCGTCAACTTGCGTATCATGTCGGGACGTGCAAACGTGCCTATTTCTTGGCGCAACTACGATCTCATTGTATCATCAAAAACAGACAGTCTGCCTTACACGATTGGTGTCTGCGTAATTATAATTGCGGCACTTATCGGTATACTTTACTGGTTTTTCGGCACCGAACTCGGATTTTCCATCAGATCAACCGGATGCAATCCCGCTATGTCACGTGCCAACGGTATAAATACCAACTCGCGAAAAATGATAGGTTTTGTACTTTCTAACGGCATTGTTGCGCTATCCGGCGCATTGCTTGCTCAGTTTCAGGGAAATGCGGATGTCAACATGGGTCGCGGAGCAATAGTGATAGGTCTTGCGTCAATAATAATAGGAGAAGTAATATTCTCAAAGATATTTGTTAACTTTGCGTTGCGACTTGTTGCTGCGGTAGTCGGCGCCATAGTGTACTATCTTGTTATTGCCGCAGTGCTCAAAATTGGGCTAAGCGCTAACGATCTGAAAATGTTTTCAGCATTGATAGTCGCGCTCTTTCTTGCTGTGCCCAACCTCAAAAAGGCATCAACCGGCAAACATAATAATAAAAAAACGGCTTTAAGTGCCAAAAAGGAGGGATAAAGATGTCGACAAATGTTCCAATGCTTGAGCTATTCGATATTCACAAAACCTTTAACGCGGGTACGATAAATGAAAAAAAAGCTTTGCGCGGCATAAATCTCACCTTAAACAAAGGCGACTTCGTTACGGTTATCGGCGGTAACGGAGCGGGAAAATCTACCATTCTCAATCTGATAACAGGCGTTTTTCCCGCCGATTACGGCAAAATAATAATAGATGGCGACGATGTTACAAAGCTGCCCGAACACAAACGCGCTCGACTTTTGGGGCGAGTTTTTCAGGATCCCATGACCGGTACAGCCGCTGATATGCAAATAGAGGAAAATCTTGCTCTTGCGGCAAGGCGCGGTAAAAGTCGCACCCTCCTTCCGGGTATATCAAAAAAAGAAAAAGAGGAATTTCGCAATTTGGTTCGGCGACTAAATCTCGGTCTTGAGAAAAGATTGACTTCCAAAGTGGGACTGCTTTCCGGCGGTCAGCGCCAAGCGTTAACGCTGTTGATGGCAACCATGAACAGCCCAAAGATTCTCTTGCTTGACGAACACACGGCGGCTCTTGATCCTCAAACTGCCTCCAAAGTTTTGGATCTTACAGCCGAACTCGTAAACGAGAGAAATATCACTACCGTAATGATCACCCACAACATGAAAGATGCATTGCGACTCGGAAATCGTCTTATCATGATGTACGATGGACAAATAATATACGACATATCCGGCGAAGAAAAAAAACGTACCCGGGTCAGCGATCTCTTAGAGTTGTTTGCAAAAGCAAGTAACGGCGAATTTGCCAATGACAGGATGCTGCTGTCCTGAAATATTACTCTGCGTTCAACAGTCAAAAACGAGGTAAGCAACATCAACATGTTGCCCGCCTCGTTTTTGTTTATACAGTTGCCTGTGATTTATATATAATTTAATTGCTGTTGTTTCCGATCAGCTTTGTTATCTCATCCGAAAGACGTACAAAATCAGCGGTGGAAAGCCGTTCGCCGCGTATATCCGAAGTAAAGCCGGCGTTAACTACCGCTTCGGAAAGCTTGACTTTTGTAAGTTCTCCGAATCCTGCCGCCAACGCATTTGGCAGCGTTTTTCTTCTCTGTCCGAAAGACGCTCGCAGTGTGCGGAAGAATACCGATTCACTTAGCGGTTTGTATGGCTTATCTTCGTACAGATCGATTCTCACGACTGTAGAATCAACTTTCGGTGGCGGCAAAAACTTATCTGCCTTGACATCGAAAAGCTTATGTGCTACACCGAAATAACCAAGATATGCGGTAACAGATCCGTATTCGGCTGTTCCCGGAACCGCAACGAGTCTGTTGGCAACCTCGGACTGTATCATAATCGTAATAGATCGGAACGGCAAAGTACTATCCAACAATGACAGAAGTATCGGTGTTGTGATATAATAAGGGAGGTTAGCGCAAACCGAAACATTGCCGTGTTCGAATGCGGGGGAGAGCAAAGCCGTAAGATCCGTCTTCATAATATCGCCGCAAACGAGTTCGACATTTTTCATATCTTCGAGTACGTACCCGAGCAAAGGCATCAGCCCACGGTCGATCTCAACTGCAATGACCTTTTTATATCGCACAGCCAATTCGCGAGTAAGCGCACCGGCACCGGCTCCGATTTCGAGAACTGTATCAGGCGCTCCCACACCGCAGGATTCGGCGATTCGCTCTACCGCGCTGTGATCGGTAAGGAAGTTTTGTCCCCACTCTTTGCGAAAGGTCAGTCCGAATGTTGCCATAAGATCTTTAACATACCGAGCGTCGCACAGATTCATATATAATAATCTCCATTCCGTTGGCCTTGCGGCAAACTGTTTTATGTATTTGATAAACATCACGTGACTTTATTCGCACATGCACACTTTGTACATGTGATTGCTATAATTTTACCACACATCGAAAAAAAAATCAAGTATACAGCGCTAATTTGCCGTACTGACGCCAGTTTCGCACTGCGGCGACAAAATATCCGCCTTTTTTGAAAAAAGATATTGAAAAAAATCGGTTTTTGGTGTATAATAGCGCGGTGCTTGGCAGACCGCGATCACAAATGCAAAATAAAAGGGATAATTTATTTATGGTAACACATATAAAACGCACACCGAACCGCTCCGATTTGATATTCAATAAAGTAATCGCTTTTATAAAAAGTAACACCGTTCTTTGCATAGCCGCATGCGCGGCACTGATAACATCCGTTGTAGTTCCTCCGGATTCCGCATACATAGACTATTTGGATTTAAAAACGCTCACTTGTCTGTTTTGTACATTGGCGGTTATATGTGCTCTCAAGGAAATTAATTTCTTTACTATAATAGCACAAAAGGTAGTCTCACTTACAGGTGACATAAGGCGAGCGATAATTGCGATAGTAATAATCACATTTGCGGGATCCATGATCATCGCCAACGATATGGCGTTGATAACATTTCTTCCGATCGGGTATTATGTTTTAAAGTCTTCGGGACAACAAAAGTATATGATATTTACTTTTGTTATGCAAAATATCGGTGCTAATTTAGGCGGAATGCTCACTCCGTTCGGAAATCCGCAAAATCTTTATCTATACAATAAATTCGATATACCCGGCGTGGAATTTTTAAAAATAATGGTCATACCATTTGTATCTGCCATATTTCTTATACTGCTTTGCTGTTTTATATTCGTGCGCCCGGGGAAGATCACAATCTGTGATGACACATCAAAACTTCCGACGAAAAAAACGGTAATATATCTTTTGCTTTTTGCGCTGTCGATAGTTATTGTTTTTAGAGTTATTCCTTATTACATAGGACTCATCGTAATTCCCGCCGTTTTATTCTTTCTCGACAGGAAAGCCCTTATCCGCGTCGATTACGGCTTGCTTTTGACATTTGTGTGCTTTTTCATATTTTCGGGAAACATGTCAAGAATAGATGCCGTTAATGCATTCATATCCGCTTTACTGGAGAAACACACTCTTCTGTTCAGTGCGCTTTCTTGTCAAGTTATAAGCAATGTTCCATCGGCAATATTGTTATCTGCTTTTACCGACAATTACCGCGCGCTCCTTTACGGTGTAAATATAGGCAGCGCAGGAACGCTCGTTGCCTCGCTTGCCAGCCTTATAACTTTCCGACAATACAGTGAGTTAAACCCCGGCGGCGTCAGAAAGTATCTTTTGTGGTTTACCGTATTTAATGCTGCGTTTTTTGTAGTAATGCTCGCCATCTGCGCAATGCTTTTATGATCCGAGTTCAAGCCTTGGGCTCCAAATGCAAACAAAAAACGATCTTTGTAATTTCGTAACACGGTTGAATTGAGAATTTAACTAATTTATGGCATCTGCCACACAAGGATGGTGTAACAACGAAATGAGTGATGCTGAGTTTTTAAACTTGGCATCGCTTTTTTGTAATATTCAAGGACTTTCATAGCAGGAGGTACATATCATACAAGAATTAACCTGCTTTTATCGATAAAGCTATAATTCATATTGATATAGGTGTGCTCTCCAAGGGTGAAATCCATATTGGTTTTGATACTGTTGGTATTTTCGGCATATTCGGTATCCGTGGATGCATGGGATTACCTCATTCACGGCAAGGGAAAACCGTTAAATATCGTGCCCATCATCCCGTATGCCGTTGCTATGGTGATTGAATGCTTCTTGATGGCATATTTTACCTATTACCGTAACAAAAAATAAACTTTACAAGTAATATTCTGTCTGCCGAAAGCAAGACCTGCTATGTGGATGGTTTGCAATCGTTGGAAATCGGTATTGCGGCACTTATCATTTATTTCATCGACAATGCCGGAAGATTGGGATTTCTCCACTACACCGGGAATTTTTTCATTACCATCGTGCTGGTGTTCTTTTCGCTCAAGGATCCGATTCAAGTTCTGAAAACCGGTTTTTTGGAACTGACCGGAGGAACTACGGATGATAGAGAGCTGAAAAACACAGTAGAACAAGTGACTCAAAAACATTGCGAAAATGTTATTTCCGTACAGCAGATACGGGTGGTAAAAACCAGCGTTTACATCACCGTATACCTCTAATAAAAGGTTAATGACTTGGGAGTATCCCAAAATTGAAAACAGGGCGTTTCGGCGGCAAGTTGGAACGCTCTATTTTTTCGGGTGTACGGACACCGGATTGGCTTGCTATTCTGCAAGTTAATCCGATTCACGCCATGCCGTCATATGAAAACAGTATGGTTTTCGGCATTTTTTCAAAATAACTGTTTTACGGCTCTGCCCGATTGCAAAGATCTTTTTGTGTTGACAAATACCCCGGATGGGTATATAATATAGTTATCATAATACCCATGCCGGGTATGCGGAGGAGATACAAATGTCAGATAAAAAGCAATGCTGTTGTTCGAAACGCAAAAAAGAAAGGTCACCCGAAGAATACAAAAAACTTATAAACCGGCTGAACAGGATAGAGGGACAAATCCGCGGCATTCGCGGAATGCTTGAAAACGGCACATATTGTCCGGATATTCTTGTGCAGTCAGCTGCCGTAAATGCCGCTGTGAATTCATTTAACCGAGAACTGTTATCCAATCACATAAGAACCTGCGTAGTAAATGATATTCGCAACGGTAACGATGAGGTTATAGATGAATTGTTGGATACTTTGCGAAAATTAATGAGATAAACAAACGCTTTGAGCATAATAATATAGAATACAGTTTGATAAAAAGATAAGGATAAAAGCAAACATGCAAAGATATGATGTAAGCGGCATGAGCTGTGCCGCATGCGCGGCGAGAGTTGAACGCGCAGTTAATTCGGTAAGCGGTGTGACATCTTGTGCCGTTAACTTACTTACAAATTCAATGGGTGTTGAAGGAACTGCCGATACGTCCGAAGTCATAGCGGCTGTTGTTGCCGCTGGATACGGCGCGTCCGTAAAGGGCGGGAACGATATGATAACCGCCGCCAACAATCAAGAAGAAACACTGCGCGACAGCGAAACGCCGAAACTGATGCGCAGACTTACAGTTTCCGCAATCTTTTTGCTGATACTCATGTACTTTTCAATGGGATATACAATGTGGGGATGGCCGTTGCCCGCATTTTTTGAAAACAATTGTATAGCTGTGGGATTGGTTCAGCTATTGCTGTCGGGCATAATAATGGTAATAAATCAACGTTTTTTTATAAACGGATATAAAAGCTTATGGCATCGCGCGCCTAATATGGATACACTTGTGGCATTGGGGTCCACAGCGGCTTTCCTTTACAGCACCTATGCACTGTTCGCAATGACAGGCGCAGTATCCCGAGGTGATCACGAGGTCGCCATGAGTTATATGATGGATATGTATTTTGAATCGGCTGCAATGATACTGACCCTAATAACGGTCGGAAAAACGCTTGAATCGCATTCAAAGGGGAAAACGACCAATGCACTGAAAAGTCTTATGAAGCTTGCGCCACAGACCGCCACACTGCTTAAGGACGGCAGCGAGATAACGGTTCCGATCTCGCAGGTAAAGAGCGGCGATATATTTGTTGTACGCGCAGGAGAGAGTATTCCCACGGACGGCGTGGTGATTGATGGCGAAAGCGCGGTAAATGAGGCGGCACTCACAGGAGAAAGTGTTCCCGTAGATAAAACCCGCGGCGACAGCGTCTCCGCGGCGACGATCAACAATCAAGGATTTTTGACTTGCCGAGCAACGAGGGTCGGAGAAGATACCACACTATCGCAGATAATAAAAATGGTTAGCGATGCTGCCGCAACCAAAGCGCCCATTGCCAAAATAGCGGATAAAGTATCCGGCGTTTTTGTGCCGATCGTAATGTCAATATCCGCAGTAACGATTATCATTTGGCTCTTACTCGGGCGCGAGTTCGGATTTTCACTTGCTCGCGGCATTTCGGTGCTTGTTATCAGCTGTCCTTGCGCGCTCGGTCTTGCTACGCCGGTAGCTGTAATGGTCGGCAACGGATTAGGTGCCAAAAATGGCATTTTGTTTAAAACCGCAGCCGCACTTGAAGAGACAGGTCGCGTATCTGTGGTAGCACTCGATAAAACAGGCACGATAACAGCCGGGGAACCTCATGTGACGGATATTATTCCCGGCGAAGAATTTAACGAACGAGATCTTCTTGCGTTTGCCGCAACACTCGAAAAAAAGAGCGAGCATCCGCTTGCCGGCGCCATTTTAAAAAAGGCAGAAGAGTTTGGTATCTCCGCCGGCGACGCGGTTGATTTCAAGGTATTGCCCGGAAACGGGCTTGTCGCCAAAATCGATGGCAACGACGCTTTCGGTGGGAATGCCGTTTATGCCAAACAGATCGTTGAGATTCCGATCGAAATGCGTGAGCGTGCGGCAACCTTGGCGCAAGCAGGGAAGACACCTCTGTATTTCGGTATGAACGGAAAACTTGCCGGGGTGATTGCGGTTGCGGATGTAATAAAAGAGGACAGCCCGCGTGCAATACGTGAATTGAGAAATATGGGGATCAAGGTGGTAATGCTGACAGGAGACAACGAACGTACAGCAAAAGCCATCGGAGACGAAGCGGGAGTTGACAGCGTTATAGCCGGTGTGCTTCCCGACGGCAAGGAAAAAGAAATCAAAAAACTGCGTTCTCACGGAAAGGTCGCCATGGTTGGTGACGGCATAAACGATGCACCCGCACTCACCTGCGCCGATATCGGAATAGCCATAGGTGCCGGAGCTGATGTTGCTATAGATGCCGCAGATGTCGTGCTTATGAACAGCCGCCTCTCTGATGTTCCCGCCGCCATACGTCTCAGCCGCGCAGCGTTGCGGAATATACACGAGAATCTGTTTTGGGCTTTCTTTTACAACGCTATAGGTATTCCTCTCGCCGCCGGCATTTTTATCCCTCTCGGAATCACGCTTGATCCGATGTTCGGCGCTGCGGCAATGAGTCTTTCAAGCTTTTGCGTTGTATCCAACGCATTAAGGTTGAATATATTTAATATTCATGACTCCAAACGCGATCACCGACGCAAGTCACAACATTCAAGCACCGATGAATCAAATGCATATGGCATCGTACAGCGCACGCTCCGTGTTGAGGGGATGATGTGCTCGCACTGTGAGAAAACAGTAAAGGATGCGCTTGAAGCTTTGGACGGCGTTGTCGCTGTCTCAGCCGACCACGAGAGCGGTCTTGTAACGGTTACGCTTATACACGGCGCGACGATGACCGATCGGGCACTTAAAAAAGCGGTTATTTCACACGGTTACAAAGTCAAGAAAATCACTTAAAGTAATTGGTAATATAAAAGATGATAAGCGGAGTCGGCTCGCCGACTCCGCTTCGAAAATTTGTAACACTAACCCGTTGACCTATTACAATGTCAAAACAGGTGTTCGACTGCCAAGATAACAATTCCGAGGGTAACAAGTATCGCGCCTGTTATACGATTTAAAGTTTTGGGTGTGGATCTGTTTGCTATAAGTGCCGCCAATTGTGCAAACAGTAACGTGCTCATAATACATACTATAAGAGCAGTAACATCCGGCATACCGCCGATTGCAAAATGGCTTATAGATCCGGTAAACGCTGTTGCGCTCATTATCAAAACACTGGTTCCCACCGCTGTTTTTAATTCATATCCCAGCACAGATGTCAATACAAGTAGCATCATCATACCGCCGCCTGCTCCCACAAAACCGCAAATAAATCCGACAATCGCCCCGCAAATTAACGATCTTATCGCTTTTTGTCGGGGTGATGACTCACTGAGAATGCGTCCGGGCGCCATAACCGGTTTGGCAATAAATTTAATACCAAGCAGCAGAGTCATAAAAACAGAAAAGCTTCCCATGGTTGATTGGGGTACTATACTTGCAACATAACTGCCAACGGCAGTAAAACAAAGTACGGAGAGCATCATTAAAATTCCGTTTTTGATATCAAGATTTTTATTTTTTCCGTAGGTAATGGCCGAGGCTGCACTGGCGAGCACATCGCTGGCAAGCGCTATGCCAACCGCCATATAAGGATCTATATCCAAAAATGTAATAAGCATGGGACTTATTACCGCCGCGGCACTCATGCCCGCAAAACCCGTTCCTAATCCAGCGCCGATACCTGCTATGATGCATACGATAATTTTAAGCATTGTTTTTTATTTTCCTTTTTGTTTGATTCGAAATTCAAAATATTTTCTTCAGGCCTGCGATTAATACTCTCAAACAGCAAAAGTTCGTCATCGCTGATACCACGGCATAAAACGCTTGCGGAAATATAACCGCATATTGCGCCCTCGCTCTATCAATGCATACGCCTTTTGCGTCGGTACCGGTCCGTGTATCCTGCGATCACAGGCATCGTTTTGTCGCTCACGAATTACGCATTTATCAGTGTTTTAACGACTGGCGAAGCAATGCCGCTCTTTATCCCGCATACGGCGCATATATCACAAGCTGAGTTATTTTGCGAAAACATCAAAATATATCAAAACAGACCGGATTTATTCCGAAAAAGCGACAGATCGGTTCACAAAGTTCCGTGTAAATATTGGCAAGCTTTTTATTAAAACCATAACAAGCCCCGAAGTCATCATTTGTTCATATATCTGTTTGCTTACAACACAATTTTATTTTAGAACATCTAACATTATATCGTATTTTATGCTGTTTGTCAACCTTTGGGTGTTCTTATAAAAAGATTAAAAAGGTCTGCAGCGTATACCGCAGACCTTGAAAATTATACAAATAGTGCAATCCGAGAGATCAAAGAAAACTGGAGATCAGCACCCAACTCTTGCGATCAAGCGCCGCAAGGCTTTCTATCTCATATCTGTTGTCGCTTGAATCGCGAATTATAACACGATCTTCCGGGTATATCTTCATATCGCTGTGACGGTTTCTGATGCGAAACTCCGCGCGACCATGATCGGTATCCACTTTCATGACAAGTGCGCCTGTTGAATCGGAGCATTCATATATTTTATTTATCTTGGGGATGAGGTAATAATCGTTAAAGCAGGCTTTTACCGCCGCCGCAGATTCGGGCGTAATATCGTCGTAACTTCGTATCATAGCGATCTGCTTTTCATCTTTGTCAATAAGAGAAATGTAGTGGTCGCGATCCGACACGGGGAACAGGCGACGCAACTCGACCTCGGTATATTCGGTACCGTCGCCGAGAGTCAGTGATACATTAAATACATCGGTAAGACGTATTGTTGCCGACTTATCAAGAAATGTCATAGCCATATCAAATTTCCTCCCGCCGCAAAGGCGATGCATTCATCGTTTTAGTTTTCATCATTCATTCAAAGCGACTCTCGGCTTTTGCACGTGTCAGTTTGTCCGACATAGACTGTATCTCGACTAATCGATAATACTTGCCCTTGGCAGCCAAAAGCTCCTCCGGTGTGCCGCATTCTATTATTTCGCCGTTATCAACAACAACTATCTTGTTGGCTTTACTGAGCGTAGAGAGACGATGAGCGATCATTATGGTTGTACGTCCCGAGATAAGCCGCTCTATAGCCTCCTGTATCAAGTGTTCTGTTTCCGAATCGACAGAAGCCGTTGCCTCGTCAAAAACCAATATGCTCGGATTTTTAAGCATTGCACGCGCAACGGAAACACGTTGACGTTCGCCTCCGGAAAGTCCAACACCGCGTTCGCCGAGCACGGCGTCGTATCCATCCGGCTGTCTCACAATAAACTCGTGAGCATTTGCGATGTCTGCCGCCTGAAGAACTCTCTCAACGGGACAATTATCGATACCGTATGCGATATTGTTGAATATTGTGTCATGAAACATCAACGGTTCCTGCTGAACGAAACCTATTTGACTGCGATAATACTGCATATCTATATCCTTGATGTTGACATCATCCACCAATATATCGCCGTCGTAGTGGTCGTAATATCGCATAAAGAGATTGATAAGCGTGGATTTACCGGAACCTGTTGTTCCCACAATGCCTACTATATCTCCCGGTTCTATAGTCAGATTTATATTTTTAAGTGTCTTTTTGGTGCGATCAAATGAAAAACTTACATTTTTAAATTCTATTTTTCCCTTCATCTCCGGCAGCACATTGCCCTTACCGAAGTTATGCTCCGGTTCGGCATCGAGAATATCAAGTATTCTTTCGGCGGAGGCGAGTGCGGATTGATAGGAATCGTTTAGGTTGGCAAAAAAGTTTACCGGACCGTAAAACATCGATGCATAAGATATAAAGGATACAAGCAGACCGGCGGTAAGATCACCGGTACCGTTTATTACCATACGCCCGCCAAACGCCCATATCATTACCGAACCGATACTGATAAGCGTGTTAACCGCAGCGGGGAATATGTTGAGTATGGCAGAGGCTTTCGCATCCGTTTCATACCATTCACCGTTAGCCTTTTTAAAGCGATCGGTTGTTCCTTCTTCGTTGGTAAAGGATTTTACCACACGAATACCCGGTATTGTATCCGTAAGCACCGAAGAAACAGCTGTCCAACGCCGCCATATACGAAGATAAAAAGGTCGTATCTTTTGCCCGAATATTCTTGCGCCGATAACGACAAGGGGAACGGGAATAAGGGAGAGCAGGGTGAGTTGCGGATTCATAATAAGCATAACGACTATTATACCTATCATTTTAAAGAATTCAACAACGACCTCCTGAGTTATTCGCAACATAAAAGCGCGCAGAGTATTGCTATCGCCGCTTATGCGATTTATGACGGCGCCTGTTGATGTCTTATCGTAAAATCGCATAGGCAGGTACTGAGCTTTTTCATAAACGTCGTTTCTGAGTGACATAACTATCCTGTCTCCAGATTTACGAAGTACAGTACCTCGCACCGCACCTATTGCATGTGTTAAGATATGTAAAAGCACAAGCCCAAAAGCTACGTATATGAGTTTTTGTGCATCCTTATTGGGAAGGATATCGTCAACAAGGCTTTTGGTAAGCAGCGGCGGAACCAAGGAAAGCGAGGTGGATGCTACTGCCAAAATGACCGACAGCACCATCTGCCGCCATTCGGGAACAAGATACTTGCCGAGTTTTGCAACAACTTTCTTTTTGCTTGCGCAATGGATGCACTCTGCGCCGGGGGAGGAGAGTGCGCGCCCGCATTTTGGGCATACCGAAAGTTGTTTTTTATACACAGCCTCCATACACTCATATGCTTCATCGATATTTTCACCTTGCGACACCGATACCAAAAAGTTGGCGGCAGCCTCGCACAGCGCGTTTACACTGAAAGTGTAACGGAATATGTTTATCGTTGTGCCGTTCTTCAGTGTCAGACGGAGAATAGCATTGCCGTACATACGCTTATTTTGCGCGGTTTCGACATCGGCAATCTCAACCGATCTTCCGAAGTGATCGCCGTCAAGCTCATATGTATCGATTTTTCGATCACTTACAAGCAGAACGCTGCGGCAATATTCCGATTTAACGGATATATCACCTACTATGGCAAAAAGATATGGGGAGGCGGGGTCTTCACGGGAGCGAAGTTTTTGCATTTCCTCGTCGCTTAAGACCGTGTTAATCAAGAGTTCTTTCATAGCTCTGTTTTACGGCGCACCGCGTTGTCGGCGCGGTCTATGCCGATGGGAGGCCTTGCCGCACTGGTAGCGATACCAAAGATCGCCGTTGTTCCTTCACGCGCTTTGGTGTTTTGCTTTAATGTCATTCGCGGAGGCATTTTGGATAGATGACCGTTAAATAATCATCGATTAATTTTACCATCAAAAACATCGAGTGTCAATAAAAAATACGCATTATAGTCAAAATGACCAATAATTCATCCAAGTGCGACAAAAAACAATGACGCAAATCGTGAATTATTGGTCAAATAACACATTTATCTGTTTTTGTGTTTTTTATAAGTCCTCTTGGCGTTTCTCCCACCGCCCGCTTTGGGGAGCACGGCAATATATGCGCCGAACGCATAAAGCAAACATATCATTCCTCTTTTCAGCCATCCGATCGGAGAAGTGTCTACTGCACAGTCCGACGCAGCCGAAGATAACAAAAAAGCAACAGCGTTTATCGCAATTGCCACAGCGAGTGCCTGCCACACAGCTCTGCGGCACAGAATGCGTGATATTGTTATACCACCGCAAAACGCTCCTACGGCAAAGGATGCCAAAGCCGCTATTTCTGTTCCCGCTGCGGGGTCAGCCGATATGTTGAGTATCGGGCAGATTATCGTCAACAACAAAAGTCCACCGATGAGCGATACACCACAACCTGCGAGCAGTGCTATCGGAATATTGCCGGTTATATGTATTGCGATCTTCCGCTTTTTGGGTTTCTCGCGCCCTATTGGTATTTGATGATGCAGTGGCAAATATGTACGAGATTTGAAATGATCACGCGATTTCTGTTCACGTATAGGCATGTTTGTTCTCCGGGGATAAATAAAATTTATGTTGATATCTTAATACCATATTATGTTGCGACCATAACTATTATAACGGCAAAATAAAAATCCTCTCCGAAAAAGTTCTCGTTTTTCGGAGAGGATTTAAACCTCAAGCACTTTACAACGTGCTGGGTTTGAGAGTGAGTGATAATTGAACGGGATTATTTACCCTCGTTACCGCTCTTATCCTTTTTGGATTTCTTTTTTTCGGATTTTTCCGCTTTATCGGTTTTATCGGTGCCGTCTTTTTTATCATCCGATCCGCCGTTAACCGGAACTGTCACGCGAGAGATCGCGCTTTTAAGAATATGGATACGTGTGCGATCGCGGCTTGTAACAATGGTTACGGTATCCTCACTGCTGATCGCAATAATGATTCCTATAATGCCGCCAATGGTAACGATCTCATCACCCACGGCAAGATTGTTGCGCATATCGTTTGTTTCTTTTTCCTGCTTTCGTTGAGGGCGAATGAAGAAAAAATAAAACACTACAAGCATCAACACGATCATAACGACCGTACCTATCATGCTGCCGCCGCTTGATGTTGCGGTGCTGTCTGTCAAAAATAAAGGCATTTCAAAATCCTCCAAATGCTATTTTACCATATTATACACCATTCGTATCATCCTTTCAATAACGAATTGTAAATTATTCATCTCCGCAAAGCAAAAAATGCCCTGCGTGATTGAAAAAAATGCGTCTTTGTGCTATACTATATGTGATGAAAAGTCAATCTAAATTTAGGGATTTATCTCCCGTGAGGTGTCTATGTCAACAGATACAACTGATATGAGCGTAAATTCCAAGCGCGAGCTTGCCAAGCATCTCGAATGTGGAAAAATAATAAACATACACGGACTTGACGGAACATTAAAACTCGAATCTTTTTGTGATTCGCCAAATGTTCTGGCAAAACTCAAATACATATATTTTAAGGATGAAATAAGCGGAGAGATGAAGCCGCGGCGTGTCATTCGCGCCGGTGTGCACAAACGCTTTGTCTTGATGCGTCTTGAGGGCGTTGATAAGCCGGAGGTCGCCGAAACTATGCGAGAGACCATTGTTTATGCCGCGCGGAAAGATCTGCCGATCGCCCCCGGGGCGCACTTCATTGCGGATCTTATAGGTCTTCCCGTTATCGATGCCGACAGCGGTGTAACTTATGGTAGAATAACATATGTATTCAATGCCGGGGCTTCGGATATATATACCATCGAAACGTCTAACGGAGAACGCATGATACCCGCTGTCCCCGAATTCGTTATCGCGGTGGATATCGATCGCGGTGTATTTATCAGACCCA
>CAZISZ010000031.1:0-15130 GCA_964542035.1 uncultured Ruminococcus sp.
GTAACTACCGTAAATAGCTACGGCTGTTATTACCATAAGCACATAAAACATCAGCCAATAAAATCCAGGCGGTATCACCTTGGTTATACCGAAGACATATGTTAAAAACCACAAAACCGATATAAACACGGCGGTGAGAGCGGTTGAGCGTTGCCGCTCTATACCCACCGAGGCATCGGCAAGGTTTAACTCCCAGTTTATTACAAGGTGAAAGACAAGCACTGCCCCAAACCATATCCAACTTTCGATAGTTTGGAATACATCCGGCAGTTTGGCATACGTGATCACACCTTCAAATACGCCCGTCAGCGCAAAAACAGCCGATATCAAGCCGACATAAAAGAAACCGCGAAAGTAATCGTAAAGCTTTTTGCAACCGATGATCATTACAAGACAGCCGAGTATACGTATAGCCCAACCGTACATGGTAAGTGTCATTGGGAATGCTATGAGGTATCCTATAAAAAGCAAACCAAATCCCATATGTTGTCACCGATTGTCGTTATTGTTTACCGCCGTCGGCATCGGCATTACCGTCTAAGCTTTTAGCACCGCAGCATTTTTTGTATTTTTTTCCACTGCCGCACGGGCAAGGCGCATTACGATCTATTCTTTCTCCCGACTGTGTCGGCAACGGTACGGATTTTTTATCCTTTTCCGAACTACGACTAAGACGCATGTTTTTTATCATCTCAGGTGTTATAACTATGATCTCGGGAATGCGCTCGGTCAACATCTCTCGCGCGGTCTTGTCACGTATCTCTGTTATCAGTGCGCCAAACATGTTTGAACCGAGTAATTTATACTCGGTAAGAGGATCCTTGTGGGCGTATGATTGTAACCGCACATTCTGTTTGAGATTTTCCATATCATCGATGTGATCAAGCCACATCTCATCAATGTTGTGAAGCAACGTGTTTCTCTCGAAATGATGAAATCTGTCATATCCCGCATCCGACTCTCGTTTTGCGTACAGTTCATCCGCATTTTTACACAGCAGTTCGGTAATATCGTTCGGACCGATCTTTGCAATTTCTTCATCTGTAAATTCAAGATCTCCATCTCGGCAAACCCAACCGAGATATTTACGACGCAAGCCGTCAATATCCCATTCGCTCTTGGAGTTGGAAGCAGTTGCCTCGGCTACGGATTCTTCGATAGTGGATGATATCATTTCCTTTATCTTTGCCGAAAGGTCGCCCTCATGGAGTATCTCGTCTCTTTGCTGATATATAGACTTACGTTGTTCGTTAAGAATGTCATCATATTCAAGCACGTTTTTTCGGATTTTAAAGTTACGACTCTCAATTCTCTTTTGCGCGCTTTCGATCACGCTTGAAAAAAGCTTTATGTTTTGAGACATATCCCCCGTCTCATCGGTAAGGTTAGCGGCAAATGACGAAAGCTTTTGCAAACGCGCCGGATCGGCAAAAAGACGCATAAGATCATCTTGTAGCGATATAAAGAAAGTCGATTCGCCGGGGTCGCCTTGACGCCCCGAGCGGCCGCGCAACTGATTATCTATACGGCGACTCTCATGACGCTCGGAACCGATGATATAAAGCCCCCCCGATGCAATAACCTTGTCTCGATTGGGTTTAATTTCATCTTTGTATTTTTCGTAATACATTCTAAAAGTATTGCGAGCGTTTTTAATATCCGTATCGTTCGTAGGCGCCGTACCCGTGGAGAGCGCTATAAGTTCCGGGCGAAGACCCATACGAATCATCTCCTGCTTTGCCATATGCTCGGGATTGCCTCCGAGCATGATATCGGTTCCGCGTCCCGCCATATTCGTAGCGATTGTAACCGCGCCCGCACGTCCCGCTTCGGCGATGATATCAGCCTCTCTCTCATGATTTTTAGCATTCAGCACATTGTGCTTAATACCGCGCGTTTTAAGCATTTTCGAGAGCATTTCGGACTTTTCCACCGATGCCGTACCCACCAACACCGGTTGTTCACGCTCACGGCATTCTTCCACTAAATTAATCACGGCTCGGAATTTTGCCGCCTCATCGGTAAAAATACGGTCGGGGTGATCATTACGTATCATCGGCTTGTTTGTAGGAACTTCAACTACATCAAGACCGTATATCTCTCTGAACTCTTCTTCCTCTGTCATGGCAGTTCCCGTCATTCCGGAAAGCTTGCGATACATACGAAAATAGTTTTGAATGGTAACCGTTGCAGTTACTTTCATCTCGGATCGTACATTAACGCGCTCCTTGGCTTCAAGCGCTTGGTGCAATCCGTCCTGATATCGTCTGCCGGGCATAAGTCGTCCGGTGAAAGAATCAACTATAATGATTTCGCCGTCCTTAACTACATAGTCGATATCACGCTTTTTTACTCCGTATGCGTGAATAGATTGATTAACATTGTGGGCTATACTTGCGTTTTCGGGATCGTTTAGATTCTCAATGCCGAAGAATTCTTCTATTTTTTTAATTCCGCGAGGGGTAAGAACGGCATTTGAATGTTTTTCGTCTACAATATAATCAAAATTCTCGTCATCTGTCTCAAGTTTTGTGTCTATCTCTTTGATGACCTTTTTGGAGAGTTTACGAACCGCCGCATCGCATTTTTCATAAATATCCGTTGATTTTCCGCTTATACCGGATATAATGAGCGGTGTGCGTGCCTCGTCGATAAGGATAGAATCCACTTCATCTATGATCGCAAAATTATGCCCGCGTTGCATCTGCGCCTCAAGAGTCGTTTGCAGATTGTCACGCAGATAGTCAAAACCGAATTCGTTATTTGTACCGTAAGTGATATCGGCAGCATAGTTGCGGCGTTTTTCGTCTGCCGACATTTCCTTAGTAATAACACCCGTGCTCATGCCGAGATATTCGTATATTCTGCCCATCTCTCCGGCATCGCGAACTGCAAGGTAATCGTTTACGGTAACAATATGAACGCCTCGCCCGGTAAGCGCATTGAGGTAAGCGGGCATTGTGGCGACAAGCGTCTTTCCCTCGCCGGTTTTCATTTCGGCGATTCTGCCCTGATGAAGCAAAATTCCGCCTATTACTTGCACACGAAAAGGACGTTTACCAAGCACTCTGTCAGCCGCCTCGCGTACTGCGGCAAACGCATCCGGCAGTAACTCATCAAGCACTTCTCCCGCGTCAAGGCGAGAACGAAAAGCGAGCGTTACCGAACGGAGTTCTTGCTCGCTCATGGAACGGTACTTATCGGCGAGTGCATCAACGGCATCAGCTGTGCCCTTTATCTTTTTCAGTTGTCTTTTGCTGTAGTCACCAAACAACAGTGTTTCTATTTTCATGAATATTAAGCTCCCCATTCCGCCGCCACGCGGCAAAATTATTGTTTTAAAAATATGTCCCTACATTTTTGCGTTTGGAATCCAGTTTGATATAATCTATTTTATTATACTATATTCTAAAGATAAAAACCATACTAAAATGTAAATTTTACGCGTAAAGGCGTATGTTACTTGAAAAAAAAGCATTTATGCGATATAATAAAGAACAATAAAAGACTTCCGAAAGCTAAAAATCGCTTATCGGTTGCATAATGGGACGGATATCATGAAAACAATATTACTCGGCATGAGCGGAGGTGTGGACAGCACTGTTTCCGCGATGCTGCTAAAGCAAGCCGGATACAGTGTTATCGGTATAACATTTATAATGACGGATGCAATGCTACCATCTTGCGGGAGCGGATCTGCCGCGGCTGACGCCGCCAAAGTCGCCGCTGAGATCGGCATACCACACGTAACGATTGATTTACGCGATAAATTCAGGCGGCATGTGATTGACAATTTTACAAACGTATATATAAACGGCGGAACGCCCAACCCCTGCGTTGAATGCAACCGAAGTATAAAATTTCCCGAAATGCTCGACTACGCCGATGCTCATGGTATTGACATGATAGCCACAGGTCACTACGCTTCTATCAGGCGCGACGAGAACGGCTATCACCTCATCACCCCGACAGACACGGTCAAGGATCAAACTTATTTTCTGTACACGCTTGACCAGAGAACGCTCTCGCGGCTTGTTTTTCCGCTTTCGGGTCTCACAAAAAGCGAGGTGCGTCATTTCGCTTCAAATAACAGCTCCTCCGTTGCCGAAAAAAATGACAGTCAAGATATTTGTTTTATTCCTGACGGAGATTACAAAGCATACGCGGCGCGCGAGATTGGTACATTGCCGCCACACGGTAACTTTATCGATATTGACGGACGGGTGTTGGGAAGACACACAGGAATACAAAATTACACCCCCGGGCAACGACGCGGACTTGGGATATCATCCGATCGACCGCTGTATGTTTACAGTATCGACGCGGAATCAAACAACGTAATACTTTCCCACGAAGAAATGCTTTACCGTTCTTCGATAATAATAAAGCACACAACCTTTATCTCCGGTATTTTTACAAGTGAGCCGTTTGAGGCACAGGTAAGCACGCGTTACACCAAACGCCGCACGGCAGCAACCGTCATTCCCGAAGACGCAGCAGCGGGAATCTACAGGGTGGAATTCGCCATGCCGGAGCGCGCCCCCGCCCCTGGGCAATCCGCAGTGATTTACAGCGGTAACGAACTTTTGGGAGGCGGAATTATAACAGACACCAAAATATGAATCCATCACAAATGATTGGTAACGAAAACTTGCCATTGACTTTATTATTCAAACGGACGAATTCATAAAAATCGATCCGTATTACCGCGTGCGGTAATACGGATCGATTTTTATTTCAACGGTTATTTTATGAAGTGCGTACTGATTTCACACATCATTATATTATTTTGTTACGATACGGGAACAATCTGCTCTTCGGTGACAAGTTTATAAACAATCTTGTCGCCATTGGAAACGGTAAGTGTCAAAGATGTTGCGTCTTCGGGTTTAGTACCGTTAAGCGTCCAATCAAAGTGTGTGTTTTTAAAGGTTTTGGAAGTTTCGGTGCTGGATACATTCTCGCTCTTTTGAGCCAGCGTTTCACCTTCGAATGTGATGGAATCAACAGAACCGTCGGCAAGTGCCTTGTATGTAGCCTCGCGAGCGTTTATAAGAGCAATAAGCGTATCGTTAACGGTACTTCCGGTCTTGACCTGAAGTTCGGCAGCCTTGAGGAAAATGCTCTCGGAACCGTCGCTGTCTGTATAATAGACCTCTACCGATACGGTGATATTATCTCCGTTGTTGCCCTGATCTTCAACGCTATCACAGGAGATACAAATTGCCGAGAGAACAAAAAGCATAATCGATGCAAGTACAATAGAAATAATTTTTTTAGCTTTCATTTTGAAAATACCATGCCTTTCTTATCCGCTTTTGGGTGCGGATCAACATGAATAAATTATACAATACTATTGTGATTTTGTCAATAGTATTAGTGCAGATTTTAATGCTTTGCACAAAAAATATGCTGCTCTTATGTGCATTTTTACAACTGTCACGGCAGTGGTGCCGAAAATTTATGCCGACGCTTTTTATTTTGGGGCTGACCGGCATTTTCTTCGGCACTGTCGTTCAAATGTTTATGCAAAATTGCGCAGAATACGCCTGCGAATATCAAAGATATTGTTATCTCCCATTCCTCCCGGCAACCACACAAGGCTTGTTGTTTCAGCGGGCGCGGTTACATCCGGTACCACTATTCCCGAACCGGGTCTATGATTAGCATCAATGATCCACGACGTTGCATCACAGTGCTCGGTGCACGCTCTGTTATAAGGCATACCGCTACCAGAATGCTTACCGTAAAATCTACCGTTACCGGAAAGCGATTGATAATAAGGGTAATAAGCATTTGAATACGGCACTATGCCGTCCGCGTTCTGCACATAGGTGTACTGAGTGTCACCGACATAGACTTCTATCGGAAAATTACGATCAACAAGCAATAGCGGCTTTTGAATGAGATTTTCGGTGGGACATTTATCGCATGCTACACCGCCTGTTGTTTCATCAAATATAACCCAAACATGACGGTCGCAAGAGGTTGTAGGCTCGGTACCGCGCAAAAAGTAACCTGTTTCCGCGGAACTGCCGCGCGGATCCGCCTCGCAGGCATCCGTCATCAGTTTACCGGAATACTTACAGTAAGTGCATTGTACAACGTCATCCGACACAGTAAAACTCTTAAGTTTCTCGTTTCCATCGGCAACAGCCTCGAATATCGGCTCGTGTATCTCCGTCATCATAGTATCCCAAACGACACCGGATGGGTTGTCGCCCGGAATGGCTTTGGGATACTCATATCCATACCAAACGCCGCAGATATAATACGGCGAGTAGCCGATAAACCATCTGTCATAGTTATCACCTGCCGAACCTGTTTTTGCGGCAAGATCTATTTTTGAATCGAGTTTAATATATCCGCTGTGTGCAACGACCGTTTGCATCAGTTTGGTCATAATGGAAGCCGTGGATTCGCTGAGAGCCACGGTGCCCTTATAGTCGTTTTGAAGGATAGTGTTTCCCTCTCCGTCCAAGACTTTCAGATAGGAATGTGATTCGTTATAGACACCGTTGTTGGCAAATACCGAATATGCCGCCGTCATCTCACGCACGGTGAGACCGTAGTTCAGCTGACCGAGCGCAAGCGCGGCATACCCCTTATCTGTCAGAGTTTGACCGCTTTCAAGCGTCATCGACTCGATAAGATTATCAAGTCCCAATGTATCACGACAAAACTTAAAGGAATAATCAAGCCCAACGAGATCAAGTACTTTAAGTGATACGGTGTTAAGCGAGTTTTCAACCGCATACTTAATATTTGTAAGACCGCGATAGTAATAATCAAAGTTTTTGGGCCACGCGGAACCTGTAGCTGTATCAAATGTAAACGGCGTGTCATCAAAAACCGAAGCGTAGGTTATAAGCCCGCGTTCAATGGCGGGCGCATATACTGCAAGCGGTTTTATCGAAGAACCGGGCGAACGCTTGGTGGTGGTAGCATAGTTTTGTATCCTGTTCGCGGTCTTCTCTCCCCGTGCGCCGACAACACCGAGTATATCCCCGGTTTCGGGATCTATCACTATAGCCGATGATTGCGCCGGCAAAACCGTATCGCTGTCCGGAAAATTGTCATCGTCAAGATAGGTCTCCTCAAGGATGGTCTGTATGCGTTC
Organism: uncultured Ruminococcus sp.; assembly: GCA_964542035.1. Taxonomy (GTDB): domain Bacteria; phylum Bacillota; class Clostridia; order Oscillospirales; family CAG-272; genus CAG-390. The sequence continues at coordinate 7,121 of CAZISZ010000031.1, forward strand.
ATCCATCAAAAGATAGATGTTCCAACCGCTGTTATATACTTTAAGCGCCGCAATCTCCCGAGAAACGTCGTATTGCTCACAGTAATCGCTGATGATATCCTCTATTGCCATATCTGTATACCAAGAGTTGATGTTTATCTCTCTTGTGTCATCCGGGACGTTAAGAACGAGTTCCTTATCATATGCTTCGTCATACTCACGCTTGTTGATGAGACCTTGCTCAAGCATAAGATCGAGCACGGTGTTACGCCGCTCGCGGTTTTCATCGGGATGTGTGATAGGATTGTACTTTGACGGATTTTTGGTTATCGATGCTATGGCCGCGCACTCTATAAGTGTCAGTTCGCTTACATCCTTATCAAAATATTTATTCGCAGCCGCCTGAACTCCGTAGCAGCCTGAACCGAGGTTGATTATATTAAGATACAACTCCAATATTTCTTCTTTTTCCATCTTTTTTTCAAGATCGAGTGCCCACAGAATTTCCTGTATCTTACGTTGAATTTTATATGAATCGTCTCCGCTTACGTTTTTTATCAGCTGTTGGGTAAGTGTGGAGCCGCCGTAGTTCGAACTGTCAAATCCGAGAAAGAAGTTGGCGCCTGCTTTTATGGTTCTGAGCCAATCCACACCGTCATGGGTCATAAAACGCTTGTCCTCGACGGCTATAAACGCATTTTGTAGGTTTGCAGGTATCTTATCATATTCTGTAAAGATACTGTTTTTGGGACCGTATAGACGCTCATTTTCAAGTTCTACAGCCTCGCCCACGCGATTGGCACGATCGGTAAACTCGTATCTGTAGACACGCGTGGTTGTGGAAGCATTAAAATCAAGCTTGTATTTCGATATATCCACCTCCGTCTCCACATAATTCTTTATATAGATGGTAAAAGCACACACGACTATTATACCGGTGAGTGCGCAAATAATCAAAAAAGTTACAAGCACGTTTATAAAGCCGCGTAAAAAGATGCCGAGACCGCGCCCGGCTATTTTGCATGCTTTCTTGATTTCATTGTACCAATTTGTGTTTTTTTGCATTCTTCAATCGTTCCTGTTTGTTATTTGTGATATCGCGTAATGCTTTTTGCGGCACATCACATCGTGCGGTTCCGACCATGCGACTCCGGATTTTTGACGCCGCTTCTTAACATATCTTATTTTATCATTATTTTAGCATTGTTATTTGAATACACTATGAATTCGGGACAATAATAATGGAAAAACACCGAAAAGGATGTGTGTAAAAATGAAAAACAAATTGTTATCGATAATAACGGCAGCAGCAGCGCTGTCACTAACCCTATCCACAATTGCCGTTATACTGTGTACAAAGGCGTATATAAGAGTCTCATATAACAGAACGGAACTCACAACGGAGCCAACCTGCCACGATTCTTTCGATTCGATATGTGATAGCACCGCCGATGCCGTCAATGCGGCGGCGGATAATTTTGATTTTGATAACTTTGATAACAATGAGTCAATACTTTTGTTTTACGACCAAGATTACGGCGAGCTGATTGCGGTAAACGCCCGAGGAGACAAACTGTATTCCTCTGTTTTTGAAATATGTGTACTCAATCCGGATGAGGCAAATCTCTTGCGCGACGGTATAGTGTTTAATGATATGTCGGAACTCGCGTCGGCGATAGAAGACCTGACCAGTTAATATACAGTTTGTCTTTTCATCTTTGCCGACCAACCAACAAGACAATCATCGCAATACTATATTATCCTCTCCGACTAAAAGGCGAAGCTCGCGCAAAAGTCCGCCTGATATATCGGCACCGATTTCGCTGTTTTCATATTCGGCTGTATCAGAATAGTAAAAAACGGTTCTGATCCCTCCGTCAAATATACCAACCATGTTGAGGCACTTTTTATATACCGTGCTTTCCTTGGCCGGAACGCGTATATACAAAACGCTCGGCGCTTTTTTGGCTGATTTTTCACCGACAGGACTTGCCGCGGAACGCTTATCTTTTGCGGTATCGGTTGATGAACAATGTGAACGAGTGTTTGCTCCTCCACTATCCACCGTGTATCTTTCATTGGGAATGAGCGGAGCAATATGATTCAGTATTATTTTGCATTCATAACCGTCACGACCGTCTCTGATTGAAACGCTGCCATTGACCCGCACAGCCTCACCCTCTCTTATTATACCACTGTATCTATCATAGCTTTTTGCAAACGCGATTACCTCTATGCGTCCTGTGCTGTCGTCAAGTGCAAAAAATGCCATAACATCTCCGTTTTTGGTTGTCTTGCGGACAACCGCGGATATCATACCGACAACAAGTATTTGTTTTTTATCAAGCGACGCAAAATCCACACTGTTTACAGAACCGTCGTTACCGTCAAGATCTTCATCATCTGATGTTGTAAAATCCCCTATCGATACGGGCGAGAGCGCCTTTATATTTTGGGAATACTCATCAAGCACATGCCCCGAAAAGCATAGCCCCGTGCTTTCTTTTTCATACTCCAACAACTCACGTCTTGGGTATTCCGGCATATCACGATAAACACAAAGACCGCCTGCGCAGTTGTCGGATACCGCGGAGAACATATCCAGCTGGCCTTCAAGATTTTTGTTGTTTCTGTCTGTCAGTGCCGATATTGCCGCGGGCAGTGCATCTATCAACTGTGAACGGTGCTTACCGAAACTGTCGAAAGCTCCCGCCTTTATCAGTGTTTCTATCATCCGGCGGTTAAGTTCGCCATCACTCATGCGAGTTAAAAAGTTATCCATATCGTCAAAGGCACCGCACCGCTCACGCTCACGCACTATCTTTTCGATAAATTGAGCACCGACATTTTTCACACCGAGCAAACCGAAACTTATATCATTTCCCACCACATGAAAATCTGCATATCCTCGGTTGATATCCGGGGGCAAAACACGTATGCCGAGTTTTGTCGCCTCTCTTATATATTGAGCGGTCTTAACCTGATCTCCGGAAACGGAGCTGAGCAACGCAGCAATATAGCAACCCGGATAATGTGCTTTTAAATAAGCTGTGCGGAAAGATATCTGCGCATATGCCGCCGCGTGACTTTTGTTAAATGCATAGCCCGCAAACGAGGCCATATCGTCAAACAGCTTTTCCGCACCAACCGTTTCCATGCCGCGCTCCATCGCACCGCGAACAAACTCTCCGCGTTCCGCTTCGAGAGCTTCCGCTTTTTTCTTAGACATTGCACGTCGCACAACATCCGCGCGCCCTAAAGTGTACCCTGCCATGATTCTGAATATGCTCATAACCTGCTCTTGATACACAATGCAACCGTAAGTCTCGGCAAGGACGGGACGCAATAGCTCGGAGGGATAACTTACCGAATTCGGCGAGTTTTTACCCGCGATATATTTCGGAATTGAATCCATGGGTCCCGGTCTGAACAACGCTATCGCAGCCAATATATCCTCAATACTTTGCGGACGCAGTTCCGTGAGCATTGAGCGCATACCGGCAGATTCCAATTGAAAAACTCCGAGTGTTTGCCCGCGTGAGATCAGTTCGTAAACCCCTCTGTCCGTAAGATCCACACTCTCAATATCAAATTCAGGTTCACTTTCACGTATTACGTGCACAGCATTATCGATTATCGTAAGATATCGAAGTGCCAAAAAGTCAAATTTCAAAAGTCCGAGAGAGGCGACGGTATCCATATCATACTGTGATATCACTACGCCGTTGCTGACGGACAAAGGCAGATACTCCGTTATCGGTTTTTCTGTTATGATCACTCCTGCCGCATGCACCGATATATTTCGCGGCATACCCTCAAGAGCTGCCGCGGTGTCGATAAGTTCGCGTATACGCGGAGATGAATCGTATATCGCGCGCAAGTCCTTGTTTTCCATTGCCGAGTCAATAGTAACGCCTATCTCTTTCGGCACAAGCTTGGCAACGGCATCGACTTCTGCATACGGAATCCCCATAACTCTGCCGACATCTCTTATCACCGCGCGCGTCGCCATTGTGCCGAAAGTGATTATTTGCACAACATGATCGTCGCCGTAACGGTCTTTGATATATTCAAGTACCTCATCTCGCCGTTCGTAGCAGAAATCAATATCTATATCCGGCATACTGACGCGTTCGGGATTTAGAAATCGCTCGAACAACAGACCATATCTCAGCGGATCGACACCTGTGATGCCGATAAGATATGCAGTAAGGCTTCCGGCGCCGGAGCCTCTGCCAGGACCGACCGGGATATTGCTTTTTTTGGCATAACCGACATAATCGGATACTATCAGAAAATAATCGGAATACCCCATATCGGAGATAATCGAAAGCTCATGTTCAAGTCGCTTACGATATTCGCTTATAGTATGTTCCGAACACGGCAATTTGCCGCGCTCCGCAAGATCCGAGAGCCCTCGTTCGGCAAGCTCGCGCAATTTTTTATCCGATGAGTTGTTTTTTATTCGCTTTTCATCATCGACATAATGATCCGAACCGACCGCACCTGCGTTCGTAACAGCTGATTTTGGATGGTAGGACGGTAACAATATCTTCCCGAAAGTGAAATCAAAATTGCAACGCTCGGCAATCTTTGCGGTGTTTTCAATAGCTCCGTCAAACGCCCCGAAAAGCGCCAGCATCTCATCTGTACTTTTATAATAAAACTCATCTGTTTCAAATCCCGCCGCGCGACCGTCGCTTATCGTTCGGTTTGTCTGTATGCACATAAGCACCGCTTGTGTAGAGGCATCGGTGCGGTTAATATAATGCACATCGTTGGTTGCCACCATGCCTATGTCACATTCCCGAGCTATACGCGCAAGTATCGGCAGTATCTGACGCTCCTCTGCTATGCCGTGATTTTGCAGTTCGATAAAAAAGTTATCTTTGCCGAATATCCTTTTGTACTTCTCCGCAGAGCGCCGAGCACCGTCGATGTCACCGAGAACAGCTTTTGATGGAATCTCTCCGGCAAGACACGCAGATAAAGCAATGATTCCCTCATGATATTGTAAAAGCAGTTCGTCATCAACTCGCGGACGCGAATAAAAGCCCTCGGTAAATCCGCGGGAAACGAGTTTTATGAGATTTTTGTAACCTGTTTCGTTTTCGCACAGCAACACCATATGGTGAGCGGAATTATCGCGACCCGGTAGTTTTTCGTATCTTGAACGCGGCGCGACATATACCTCACAACCGATGATAGGTTTTATTCCGTTATCATGACACGCGCGATAAAAAGCCACCGCGCCGTACATGGCACCGTGATCGGTGATAGCCACAGCTGTGTGACCCGCGCGTGCCGCGGCTTGGGGAATATCGGATATGCGACACGCACCGTCAAGCAAGCTGTATTCGCTGTGTAGATGCAGGTGCACAAAATCACTCATGGTTTTCTCCACTCTTCACATGATTGTATGTTGATCAAGCGGCAGCGTTGCTTGCCGCACGGAGTCTTTCGGCAACGTGATTACACACTTGACAAAATTATAAAAATATTATTTCGTATTGTGTTTTGTCCGCCCCGGATTCGGTCATTGTTTCAGCTTTTTCGCCGCTTCGTATATCCGACGCAATCTATGATTCACCCCGGATTTCGATATCCTTTGCGGATGTTTCAGAGCAAGTTCGGCAATAGAAAATTCGGGTTCACTCTCGCAAAGCAATGCTGTCTCGCGAAGATCATCCGGAAGCGAGTCGAATGCTCCCGCCGCGCGCAGAGTCGCTATAGCCTCAAGCCGATCCGATGCCGCACCGACTGCGCGACTGATATTTTTAATCTCACAATTCGACGCTCTGTTGATATTGCCGCGAAACTCGCGAAGCAGATCGCCCTGTATCAGTTCCATTGCCGCCATAGGAGCGCCTGCGGCGGAAAGTATATCCTGAAGTTCCGCACTTTTTTTAAGTATCAACGAGCATCTGCCGGTTCTCTCGGAATATCCCGGAGCACTACGTTCGTCGGAAAGCAGCGCCGCCGTTTTTTCGGCTCTTGCTTTATCGTTTATGTCCAGCTCCACTCGAACCGTTTTTTGCGGATCGGAATACCGAGCCGAGGATAGCAAGACCCCTGCCGTAAACGCATTTTTGCAATCGGGACATTTTAATTCTGGAATTAAATCCTCGCTCGCATTATTTGCGGCTTTTTTTGACATATTTGCATCTTCATTCATTGGAATCGGCTCGGAAAAACCGCTGAGATAAGCGGCAAGCCTGCGCGATTCGAACTCAAAAAAAGATATATGCCTACCGTAGCATACTTCTCGCCGCACCTCGGGATCTCTGCCATATTGCTCACAGAGCAATTTTTTTACAATTTCGGCAATCTCGTCGCTTTTTACGCGACATACAACCATTCCTTCGATTCCGCATTCCGCGTTAATCAAAAGCCCGTGAAGGTAACTTCGTCTGCAACAGGTTCGCTTGGGCAGTGCCGCGATAAGTTCGGATTTTACCGTATCACCGAAGCTCATAACGATACCGGTATACGGCGGATCTCGCATTGAAGTTCGATACCGTAATTTTTCAATATAACTTGTTGGATGTGTTCGATAAGCGCATTGACATCCGCCGATGTTGCGCCGCCTATATTGATTATAAATCCCGCATGTTTTTGCGAAATCTGTGCGCCGCCTATAGTATACCCCTTAAGTCCGGAATCCTCAATAAGCTTACCTGTGTATATTGTCGGCGCACTGCGTTTAAATACGCTCCCTGCGCTTGGATATTCAAGCGGCTGTTTTTCAACACGACGTGACATGTAATCGCTCATTTTTTCGAATATCTTACTTTGTTCACACGGTACTAACTTGAATCGCGCAGATATAACGGTATACCGTTCGCCGTTTCCGACTATGCTCTTTCTGTACCCGAAAAGCATCTCGGCGGCAGACAAAGTTACAATATCATCTTCCGCAGAATCATAAAGCGTTACACTATCGATTATATCCGACATTTCGTTGCCGTATGCGCCGGCATTCATACACACAGCCCCCCCCACGCTGCCGGGAATTCCGTAGGCAAATTCCAATCCACCGAGTCCGGCATTGCGCGCTTCCACTGCAACGGACGAAAGAGTGACCCCTGCCGATGCATTGAGAATATTGCCGCCAATCGACTTTGCGCGTAACATTTTTGTGAATATGATCGCACCGCGAAAACCTTCGTCGTCAAACAAAACATTAGAGCCGTTCCCGAGTACCATTTTACGCATGCCAAACTTCGTTGCCGTTCGAATCGCCGCGCAAAGTTCGCTATCGGTCTTGGGAAAAACACATATGTCCGCGGCACCGCCAATCTTAAAACTCGAATGCACGGCAAGCGGTTCTTCTCGCCGCATCTCTATTCCGAGTGCTGAAAGAGCTGCGGCATAGCCCGCAACACCGGCAGTTGACAGCATACTTTGTTTTTCTGTTTCGGCATCATCGTATACGCTTCCGTTATCGCGTGCCCGATGCACACAGAGTATGTCGTAAAGTTCCGAAAGTTCATGTATCACATACGTGGGACTTATATTGTTCGGAATGGGTTTGTATGCGGGATCATACCAACAGGTATCTATTCCCGCCCCAATCCCACCTGCGATATCCGATGTAAGAGAGTCACCTATCACGAGCGCCGCACTTCTGTCAAAACCGGGTATGGCTTGCTCAACATAATCGAAAAAAGCCGCCGACGGTTTTTCATACCCCACATCCTCGGATATAAACGATCGCTCTATATATTTACACAATGGGGAGGCACTCATCCTTTTGGTTTGTATGTTTTTAATACCGTTTGTTATCACAAACATACGAAAGTGTGCCGACAGTTCACGGCAAATATCCTCGGCTCCTTCGATAACACATGATTGCTCCGAAAGTCTGTTTGCATATTCATCTGCCATTTGGCGCGGATCGCGGGCGAGCGAATATTCATCGGCAAACAGTTCAAAGCGGCGTACACGCAGTGCTGTTTTTTCTATTCCGCCGCACTCGAGAAGTTTCCAAAGCGAATCGTTGATCCGGCTGTAACCCGAAATCAGATCGTC
>CAZISZ010000032.1:0-15003 GCA_964542035.1 uncultured Ruminococcus sp.
AGTCTCATTGATTGTGGTCCCCTGATTTTTTTGATTATTCGGTTGTCGGTACACCGTGCGATTTTTCGCGATTGAAAATTGTCGCTTTTGCGCTTTGTTCGTATTTGATCGGCAGTGGCGCCTTCAGCATTATTATCCATTATATATTTTACCGCTAAAAAACGTTTTTGTCAAGATAAATATGTATATCTTTGCCGCTGAGGCTAAAAGACTTGATTATTTTATCGATATATGGTATAATAAACGGTGCGTTGCAAGTCTTTGCAATGCGAGAAAGGGAATATATCATCATGAAAAAACTCTGGATCTACATGCGGGGATACAGGCGCGATTGCGTACTTTCTCCGCTGTTTAAGTTACTTGAGGCTTTACTTGAGTTGATGATACCGTTGATAGTCAAGGATATCATCGATAACGGTGTGGTTGCATCCGACAGCGGCTATATTTGGAGCCGTTGCGGGCTTATGGCACTGCTCGGCGCTGTGGGACTTGCATTTTCTATTACCGCACAGTATTTTTCCGCACGTGCTTCCGTTGGCTTTGCAGGCGCCATAAGACGTGAACTTTTTGCTCATGTGCTTTCATATCCGCGCTCCGAAGCGGACAGGGCAGGCGGCTCGTCTCTTGTTACTCGTTTGACCGCCGATGCCGATAAGCTTCAAAGCGGCGTTAATCTCGGTCTGCGTCTTTTGTTACGCTCGCCTTTTATCGTTTTCGGTTCTGTGGCTATGGCGTTTACCGTCGATGCGAAACTTGCGCTTATATTTTGCGGTCTTGTTCCGATACTTGCCGCAGTTATTTTTGCGCTTATTCTGTCGGGCATACCCATGTATGCGCGTGTGCAATCAAAACTTGATTCTCTTACGGGTATCGCTCGTGATAATCTGCGCGGTACAAGAGTAATTCGCGCATTTCGTCAGGAGAGTGAAGAAACTGCTCGTTTTGATGTTCAAAACGCCGATTACACCCGCGCCTCACTCTTTGCCGGCAGGATCTCCGCATTGCTGAATCCCATGACATATGTCATCGTTAATATCGGGATCATCCTGCTCGTTCGCCGCGGTGCACCCGCCGTCGACTCGGGCAGACTCACACAGGGCGAGCTGATAGCACTGTATAACTACATGGCGCAAATACTTACCGAACTTGTAAAGCTTGCAAACCTTATAGTTACTCTCTCACGCGCCGGTGCTTGCGCGGGCAGAATTTCTTCCGCACTTGAGTGCCCTGCCGAAGAACTGACCTCCGAGCCCGCACCCGATGCCGTCCCCGGTGCACCCGCCGTGGAATTTCGCGGTGTCTCATTTGCCTATGCCGGGGCGGGTGCGGATTCGCTGGATGATATTACGTTTAGTGTTATGCCGGGCGAGACAGTTGGAATTCTCGGCGGTACCGGTTCTGGTAAAACAACACTTATCGACCTGATACCTCGTTTTTATGAGCCTACCAAGGGAACTGTTTTGATAGACGGTGTACCGTCGGAAAATTACACGGTTGATGCGTTGAGGCAAAAAATAGGTATTGTGCCACAAGCGGCGATGATGTTTACCGGCACTGTGCGCAGTAATCTTTTGTGGGGCAAGCCGGATGCTACCGACGAGGATATGAAAAAAGCCCTTGAGGCTGCCTGTGCGCTTGATTTTGTTACCGCTAAGAGCAGTGGAGGGCGCGAAACTGTGGCATTTGATGCGCCGGTGGAACAGGGAGGCAAAAACTTCTCCGGCGGACAACGTCAGCGGTTGACAATCGCACGCGCCCTTATACGCGATCCGCGGATACTTATACTGGATGATAGCTTTTCAGCGCTTGATTACGCAACAGATCTTAAACTTCGCACAAATATAGCGTCCTCGAAATCCCGTCCTGCTACATTTATAGTAACGCAGCGCCCGGCATCCGTTATCGGGGCAGATAAGATCATCGTGCTTGAAGACGGTCGAGCCGTCGGTATAGGTACGCACGAAGAATTGTTAAATAGCTGTGAAGTCTATCGCGAAATATATGAGTCACAATACGGGGATGACGAAAATGATGCCGCCGTGCCCGGAAAGGAGTTGAGATAAATGGCAAAGAAAACTGAAAAATTGTCCCCCGAGGTTCGCTCACGCACACTTAAACGATTGCTCGGTTACAGCCGTCCTTTGATACCCGCGGCGACGGGCGCACTTGTAATGGCGGCGATATCTATTATTGCTGCGCATTTCATCCCCGAACTTGTCGGAGATGCAATAGATCTTGCCGTAGGCTGCGGTAATGTTGATATGCAGGGAATTTTAAAGATTCTTGCCGTTATCCCGATACTCGCCGTCGTCAGTGCTGTATTCGATTGGCTTGTCAGACTTGTCGGTTTGCGCATCGGGGCTATAATGACTCGCGATGTCAGATCCGATTGTATACGTAAGATAGAAAAACTTCCGCTGTCATATCTTGATTCTCATCGTTCCGGCGATATACTCAGCCGTGTTATTGCCGATGTGGATAAAATGTCGGAAGGGCTTGCTACCGGTATCACACAACTTTATTCGAGTGCGCTCTCGATAATATGCACTATGGTCTTTATGATAAGGATTAACTATAAAGTTGCACTTGTTGTGGCACTTCTCACTCCTGTATCTATGGTTGTGGCGGCGTTTATCTCCAAGCAAACGTTTTCTCTTTTTCATGAGCAATCAAAGCTTGCGGCGCGGCAAACTGCGATAATAGACGAAAGCGTATCGGGCGGTGCCGTAATAAAAGCATATTCGCGTGAGCAGGCAGTAGCTGAGGATTTTAATAATATCAATCGTGAATATGTCCGCACAGCCACGCGCGCAGTGTTTTATTCCTCTATTACCAATCCGTCCACACGATTTGTGAATTCTCTCGTTTACTGCGGTGTTGCGCTTGTAGGCGGATTGACGTCACTTGCCAACCCTTTGGTTACCGCAGGGCAGATATCTACGCTTCTTTACTACGCGCATAACTATGCAAAGCCGTTTAACGAGTTATCCGACGTTATGGCGGAACTTCAAAGTGCGCTTGCAAGTGCTGCTCGCGTATTGGAATTGCTTGACACTCAGGATGAACCGGATGATGTGTCGAATGCGTCAGTGATAGACCCTCAAAGCACCGTAGGCGCTGTATCTGCCCAAAATGTTGCATTCTCCTACGGCGAGCGCCCCTTTATGGATGGAATAAACTTTGATGTTAAACCGGGTATGAGAGTCGCGATCGTGGGACCTACCGGATGCGGTAAAACAACGCTTATTAACCTGTTTATGCGTTTTTATGATACAAACGGCGGCAGTATTACCGTTGATGGTAAGGATATAGGTTATATTACACGTCAAAGCCTGCGGGCATCATTCGGGATGGTGCTTCAAGATACATGGCTGAGGGCAGGGACGGTTCGTGATAACATAGCAATGGGAAAGCCGAATGCTACGGATGCCGAAATTGAGGCTGCGGCTCGTGCCGCACATGCACATTCCTTTATAAAACGGTTGCCTAACGGATATAACACGATCCTCGGCGAGGATGGCGGTCAGCTTTCACAGGGACAAAAGCAGTTACTTTGCATTTCAAGAGTTATGTTGGCGTTGCCTCCAATGCTAATACTTGACGAGGCTACATCATCGATCGATACACGCACGGAGATAAAGATACAAAAGGCATTTGCGGAGCTTATGCGCGGTCGTACCTCATTTATAGTTGCGCACAGGCTGAATACCATCAAAAATGCCGACCTTATACTTGTTATGAAAGACGGTCACATAATCGAGCGCGGAACTCATAATGAACTTATGAATGCAGGCGGTTTTTATGCCGACCTTTACGGCGCGCAATTCAAATCAGCCCAAATGTAATTAAAAGCTAAAGCTTTCTCGTCAAAGCAAACAATCCCCCACGGTTCGCGCATGCGAACCGTGGGGGATTGTTTGCTTTGTTTATTCGTATACTTTCATAAGATCCGGAATCTTATTGGTAATGAGATTTTTGGATACCTTTGCCTTGGCGAGGTAGTTGGGGTTGTTGTCAGCTATGGCATTTCTAAATGTTGTCTGATTGCTGGCGAGCGATCTGTTGTACAAACGACCGAGGTCATATGTTAGGTTGGAGCGTATAAGGTCATACATCTGAGCAGATACGGGGTCATTAACGTATCTGGTCTTAAGCTGAAGTTCAAATACCGCGGGAGTGATTTGACGGTAACCCTCGGATGCCATGCATTCTATAAAGGCTGATGCTGCCTCGGGATTTTGCGCGTCTGAGCGTATCGCATAGAGTGTGAACGGGTTACCCATAACCGTTATGTACTTTTCCTGATCCGCATCGTATTTGGGGCAGGGGAGGACTACATAGTCGACTTCGTAGGAGGCTTTGAGAATCTTGTGAGAGACACGTGCGCGATCGGTCATGAAAAGTACTCTGCCCTGACCGAACGCCTCTTGATGACACACGCTCGAAGTATAGATGCCGTCATCTGTATTGTAAAGGAACTGGTTGAGCATATTTACGGTATTAACTACACGTTCGCCGGTAAAAGAGTCGGAGACAACAAGATTTCCGTCTGCATCTGTGGAGGTTACCGTAGCTCCGGTACCGTAGAAGAATGGGTCAACGTGAATGCCGGATGTCATGTAACCGAACTGGTCGCCATCGGTTTTGGTTGAGTTCTTCTTTCCGTCGCCGTCGAGATCTTTATAAATGCCGTCACACATGCTGAAGAACTTTTCGTACGTCCAGTTTCCGTCCGCAACGTAGTTTTGCGGGTTTTCAAGGTTGTATTCTTCAAGAAGCGAGGTGTTGGCGTAGCAAACATACATCATTTCAAGTGCATTTCGGGAGATGTCGCCGGAAGCAAAGAATATTTTGCCCTTAACGGTAGCTTCTTCAACAAGCAATTCACTCCACCAAGGCTTATCAAAATTAATGTAATGGCAGTTATCGTCAAGCAGGTTGTAAAGGAAGCCGGACGCGGCATTTTGGGCTACTGATTGCGAATAACCGGCAATAACGTCAAAACTGTAGTCACCGCCGTTTATGGCTTTTTCGACATAGGCGTTCCAGTTGCTTAATTCGCCGCTGTCGCCTAGAATGGCTGTAAACTCTATATCAACACCGAGACGTTTTTTTACCGTCTCAAGACGAGAGTTGAGTTTAGAGAGAATGAGATCGCTGGCACCGGTTTCAAGACCTATTTCATCGTTGAATTCAAGGTGCTCAACATCCGACCATACAAGTACGCCGATGGTCGTGTTAAGGTTCAATGTTCCGAGATCATCTTCCTCATAAAGGGAGGTGGTTTCGTCAGTAGGGGCAGAAGTGGAAACGGAAGAGGGATCTTCTGTTGTTGTGTCGGAGTTCCCGGGGGTTGCGCACGATGCAAGTGATAAAATAAGCAGTGTCGCAAACAAGGCGGCGAGAGAGCGAGAAAATAGAGTCTTCATTTTTTATCTGACCTTTCTTGTTTTATTAAGCCCGAACAGCGTAAACTTGTAACATATTTATTATATCATAAACCTACACCGAAAGTCAATACTATCAACGAAAATGTGGCAGAACAAATAAAATTGCGCTTTGAAAATTGTACACTATGCACAACTCAGGGGGATGGTAAAAAACGACCCCGATGACTATCGTTATACACGATTATCGTCGGGGCGTTTTGTTAATGTTGGATCTGTAATAATTTTTACTTCAAAAAACAGATAATATTATTTCGCAGAGTCATCATCGGCTGACGTCTCTTCAGTGGAAGAAGAAACAACTGTGATATACTTCATGTAGTTTTTCTGCTTTGTAGCAGTGAATACACGGAAACCGTAATAACTGTCGTCAACATGGCTGAGTTCTTTGGAACAGAGGTAAGCGTCCTGGTTGAACACCAACGGAATTGCGGGCATATCGTCGAGAAGCTGTTTTTCGGCATCGTGCAGAAGTTTTGAACGAGTTGTCGTATCGGTCGTTTCGGCAACTTGGTCGAGCAGGGTGTTGTAAGCCTCGCTGTTGTAGCCTGTCTGATGAGGATTCAAAATGTAATTGTAATCAAAGGAATCCTCGGGCTTTTCAATATTGAGTTTCTGACCGGAAAAGTCGAAAGCAAAGGGGGCAAGCACAGAGAAAGGATTGGCGGAGAAGGCAACAAGGTCGAGAGCCGCAACTTCATAATCGTTAGCAGCCATGCGCTCATTGAAAATATCATCGCAGATATCCGTTGCTATTTCACCGTTGTAAACGTCATCGTTTATGATAGCGGAAACTCTATCAACCGTTACATTGAAACCAAGTGCACACCATGCCTCGGCAACGGCATCGGCGATAGCGCAATGAACTTCATTTTCGGCACGAACAGTGATGCTGAAAGAATAATTCGATGCATTAATTCCCGCCGAAGCTAGCAAACTCTGCGCTTTAGCTGTATCTGCGGTTGCGGAAAGAATATCTCCGCCAACACTGCGGAACGTGGTCTTGGCGCTTGTTCCGTCAAATATACCGGGAGAGACCAAAGCGGTTGCCGCCTCTGCAAATACGGCAATGTCTGCAAGTTTCTGGCGGTCAATAGCTGCGGATAGCGCCAAACGAACATCGGTGTTTGCAAAAAGCTTTTCGGTTGAGCCGTCTTTCTTGGCTATATCCGCCGTTTCATTTAGGTAATAAGTATGTGTGGAAAGACCGTCGGATACCTTGGCCGTGTCCTTGTACTCGGAGCGCTTTGAGAGTGCGATGTTGCCAACGTAGAATATCTCACCGTTTTCGTAGGCCTCAAGTTGCTCCTCTGCGCTCATCGAATAATCGATGATGATGCGATAGGGGGTTACGGATTTATCAAGATGATCTTTTTCGTAATTGCGGCGGTAGTAGGGATTCCTTTCGAGATACATCGAAGCGGAGGAGTTTTCCTGCATGCCGTAGTTGATTCGGTAGAGCTTAAAAGGACCGCTGCAAGCAATGGTTGCGGGCTTTTTGGCCCAGTCCTCGTTACGTGATACTATATCTTCACGCAGAGGGGCGAGGGCAACGCTTGTAAGATTCAACAAGAACTCGTCGAGATTTATATCGCGTTCGAATCTTATCTCCATCACGAGCTCGTCAACGGCGTAAATGCCTATATCATCTATAGAGCAATCGCCCTCTTTAGCGCGTTTGGCGTTTTTGATCTCGTAAAGCAGAGCGGCCGCTTCATAACTTGCTTCGTAATCAAGTAAGCGCTTCCATGTAAAAACTGCATCTTGAGCGGTTACGGGTGTTCCGTCAGACCATGCGTTGTTGCTCTTGAAATAGAGCATAAGAGTGTACTCTTTTTTGTTCTCGTCCTTGGTGTATGTATATTTATCGACTATGGAAGGGGATACCTTGCCATTGGCATCGAGTTTGAAAAGTGTGTCGAACATAAGAGAACAGACCTTGAGAGCATCGGCGTTGTTGTAAGCAACGGCAGGGTCAAAGTCATAAATCATGTCTGCAAGATACATGGTGATCTCGGCACCCTTAACATTCTCACCGTCGATCTTTGAATCGTGGCAGGAAACAAGGGTGGTGGAAAGCATGATCATGCAGAGAAGTACGGCTAAGAGTCTTTTTGTCATTTTTGTGTGATCCTCCTCAGATAAAAACAATACACACGGCGCGTATAGATTCAATATATTATATCACTAATTGATAAAAATTTCAATGGTGAAATCAAAGTCTTGAAATGTTCGGCAGGTTGCACAATCCAAATGCTCGGATTTGTTTATTTTGACCATGCCGGCGCCGTGTACTAAACGTTATATTATTATTATAATGTAAAAATAGAATAAAAGCAAGTCTTTTTGCGAAAAAACATTATGTAATATCTTTAATTCTGTAAAAAAAGAATAGAAACGAAGGTACAAATCGTATGTTAAAGAAAAAATATTACATGTCGGATGTTAGACACAGCATTGTTTTACCTGTTGACGGCACCGATCTTGCCTGCGAGGTTTGGGATGGCGGTGAAGGCGTAATACAAAGCGAAGAAGATGTGACAACGGATAACGGTACAGTACGCATAGATCGAATGCAGATCGTAACGGACGGCGCGGCAAAAAGAATGGGACGAAGACGTGGCAGATATATTACTTTCACTTTTCCGCAAGCACTTTCGGTTTTTTGCGGTTCGTATCGTGACGCCGTTGCCAAACTGATTGAAAAAGAACTGTTATACCTTGCTCGCGAACTATCCGATCGACCGATCGGCGGAGACTTCGGTGTTTTGGTGGTTGGGCTCGGTAATTCGGATCTTACGGTGGATGCCCTCGGTCCCGCAACCGCGGCGCTTGTAACCGCCACAGCTCATCTGCGCGAGCAGACCGGCAATATTTACAAAATGCTCGATTGCTCGGCGATCTCGGTCATTTCTCCCGGTGTGGCCGGCAGGACGGGAATAGAAAGTGCGGATATCATCCGCGGTGCCGTAAACGCCGCATGTCCGGATCTTTTAATAGTCATTGACTCGCTCGCGGCGCGTTCTTGCAAACGTCTCGGCTGTACGATACAATTGACCGATTCCGGTATAAATCCGGGTTCGGGTGTTGACGACGGGCGCGGTACGCTGACTCACAAAAATATCGGTATTCCGATAATATCTATCGGTGTGCCGACTGTTGTCGGTTCGTCAACACTTATTTACGAGGCGTTGCTTGAGGCCAAAATGGTCACCGATGATCGCACCGCCATTCCGCCGAATCTTGCCGCAGTGCTTGATAACCGGAAAAGCTTTTTTGTAAGTCCGCAAGATTCGGATCTTATAACTTCCGTTGCGGCTGATATAATATCCCGCGCAATAAACCTCGCATTCGGAGTTGTAGAATAAACATCTTCGTGATGGCATAATATTAAAAAAGGTTCTAAGATTGTTTGGTAGGAATTAAAACAAAAGTGAAAAGGAGGAGAGTAACGGTAAAATGAAAAACGATGACCGAATGAATGAAAAGAAAGCACATGATACCGAGGATGATTGTGAGCGCGTGGATGTATTCGGAGACAACTCACACATAGGAGGCACCTCTCATGAAGATATACTTGAATGCTTGCCGGACGTTGTGACCGTGCGTATCGGTGACGAACCGCGCGCTGACTGCGGGGAGCGAGAATATCGCAAATATAAAAGCAAAAAAGATCGTGACAACGCACCTATGATGACTTTTATTTTGGTGTTGCTGTTGACGACCGCAATGACCGCCGGGGCGTATGTTACGGCGAATGAACTCGGCGGTGACCCGAGGGCAACATTCGGTCGTTTGGCGGCGATGTTTATGTTTGGCTTGGAACATACCGATGCAAAAACGAAAATCGATTTGCCGTATGACAGCGGATCTGCTGCGGAGCATCCGACAGATTATTCCGATGCGATAGATAAAAATCCGCAAAGCGTAAGCGACGGTGCTTTCTCATCTGACAGCGAACCATCTGAGATTACCGAGGAAGAGACAATCGTTACATCCACTGTCGCGCCGGGAACCGTATCTTTGTCGGACACCGATTTTACCGACTCATCCGATGAATACTTTGTCGATCTGGTCGATAGCGGAATATCTCCATCGGATTTGTCTGAAAAACTCGGCGAAGAGATACTTGATCGTTTAAACGGTGGGGGAGTTATCGTTGTCTGTGCCCATCCATCAGAAAGCTTCGGTGACGGTGTGAATGTGACTTGTGCCGCGGAGGCGATGATACAGGCTCTTTCCGCGGTTGGTGTTGACGCTTATATCTGCGATGGGTTGTTTGATGCAAACGGACGTATCGGTTCATATTCGAGAGCTCTTGCCGCAATTAATAGCATGGCTGAGGGAAAAAATATAGGGCTTGTTATTGATATTCATACGGGCGATGAGCCGGGAATGCTTGTGGGATGGGATGCCGCATACACCCGCCTACCAAATGTTGCTCTCGCGAATATGGTAAACGATGAGTTGGGAAACTATGCCGTTACCTTGACAGTGGGAAATGGCAATCTAAATCAAAGCGCGCCATGGCTTTCTTTGCACATAGAACTTGACTCAGCCGATACATCCTCGCGCGGAATGCGCACAGCGCGCATTTTTGCAGATGCGGTTATAAGATTATTTAGAAAAGCGGATCGCGAGGCATGATATCGCGTTCGATTGTAGCAGCCGCACTACCGATCGAAACGTTGATTGTCAATCGTCTGTGCAGATGTTTTTTACAATCTCAGCGCCGCCGCGAAACCCAAGACGAGAGCGGGGGAGAGCACTGCCGTTTCGAGAAGCCCGAGACTTCCGGCTTCTATTGCGGCAACATAAATAAAGAACGCAGCAAACATTACACTCAGCATAACTATCTTTACAACGACTCGTGCAGTTGAGTTTTCAAAACCTTCTATTATTGTTTCACATATTTTCAACAGTCGCTCGATAAACAAATCGAGTTTGCCGCGTGTTCGAGTTTTATGAGTGTTGGAGGATATATATCTTCGATTGTTATATTGAGAAAAATCATTAAGGCAGTTGTTCATGGTTGTCTCCTTGGTTCCGAATGCGGAAATATTATGCTTGTATTATACCATATAAACAACCGGATGTCAATATAAAAATTCCAAAAACGGAAAATGTATTTGAAATGGTATTTACAAAACGGAAAAAATATGCTATAATAAAACCGCTGAATAAAATAAACACGGAGGTTTTGTTTCGATTATGGAAGAAAACTACCTTGAACGGATAAAAAAACTCAAAAGTGCAAAAAAAATCACCAACGAGCAGCTTTCGTTGATGACCGGTATACCGCTCGGAACGCTAAGCAAATTTTTGGCGGGCATTTCGGATTCCGTAAAACTTTCAAATATAATTGCCGTTTGTAACGCTCTTGATTGTTCGCTTGATTACATAATAAGCGGACAGCCGGAAAATACAAACAATTACACGCTGAGCCGCAGTGAGATAAAATTGATAGAGGACTATCGTCGTCTCGATCAATATGGCAAAGAGTTGATCACTCTCGTCATCGGCAAAGAGGGCGAGCGCATAAACCGTACTGAATTTTCCGGTGTATCTGCCGATGGAGTAGTGGTTCGCGGAAAAGTTCAAACCGCCAAAAAGAGATATTCCGAGTCAAGCGGTGCGCTTGGCGCCAAACGCGAAATTCCGATGTTCGATTTGCCTGTCTCCGCCGGTATAGGCGAATACCTTGACGGTGACAGTGCAGAGCAAATAACGATTCCGCGTGATAAAAAGACCGAGGGGGCGGATTTTGCTTTACGTATCAGCGGAAACAGCATGGAACCGAAATACCACAGCGGAGATGTGTTGCTTGTGCAAAATTGCGATTCCGTTGAAGTGGGCGAGCCGTGTGTGTATATTCTTGACGGCAGCGGATATTTTAAGATATTCGGAGGAGATTGTCTTATTTCTCTCAACCCGGAGTACGGTCGTATACTTCTTAAAGATTTTTCCGAGATTTCCTGCGCAGGTCGTGTGCTCGGCAGGCTCAAACGTCGTTGATCCGTGCGAATAACAACTGCAAATAGAAATGTGAGACGATACTTATGAGGTTGCTTTTCAGACAGAGATTTTTTTCGTGGTTTGACAGCTACGATATATATAACGAACAAGGTGATCAAGCGTATCTTGTGCGCGGTGAACTGGCGTGGGGGCACCTGTTGCGTATTTACGATGCTGCCGGACGGGAAGTCGGGTATATCAAGGAGCGCATATTGACATGGTTCCCGAAATTTGAGATGTATCTCGGCGGTAACTACGTCGGATGTATAAACAAAGAGTTTTCTTTGTTCAGGTCGCGGTTTAACATCGACTGCAACGGTTGGCGGGTCATTGGGGATTTTTTTGAGTGGGATTACCAAATAATTGATCGCGGGGGCAGTCGTATTGCATCCGTTTCAAAAGAGCTGTTTAATCTGACCGATACTTATGTGATAGATGTATCGGATCCCACCTACGCAGTGGGAGCGCTCATGCTTGTGCTTGCCATAGATGCCGAAAAATGCTCTCGTAACTGAAAAAAGATAAAAACGCCCTCCGTGCAATGGATATCCGTTGCACGGAGGGCGTTTTCGGTAAGCGCAATTTTTTCGAAAAATTACCGGCTAATGCATTACACATAGAACTGCGCGCGATATCTCTTCTTTATTGCGCTGTACGTTGCCCATGAAATAAGTGCCGCAATTATCACCGCGCTTGCGATGTATATACCACCGCCGACAGAACTTTCGATTTTAAGATCTTCCCAACGTGAATTCATGTAATTGCGTGTTTCGTTGGAGAGATTCTCATAATAAGAGGTGAGAAAATCCACGTTTTCGGGGTAGAGAATCTCATATGCGTTCGGATGCATCTCGTTCATGGCGACGATATAGTCTTCGTTTTCGCGTACAAGAATGTTAGGACTGGCATAACCGATATATTCGGCATTGGCTACAGCCGCATCTTCCGAAAGCAAAAAGTTTATATATGCTTCGGCAACATCCTTGTGTTGTGTTCCGCGAGGAATGCATATGGCGTCAACAAAAACATTTGTGCCCTCGCAGGGGTAAAAGAAAGCCAAATCCTCATTGTCGCCGTACATCGTAAGAAAGTCGCCCGCATAATATGGCGCAATAGCGGCGGAAGCGCCTTTCATTTTGTTAAACACCTCATCCATAACATAACTCTGCACCAGCGTTTTTTGTGTTTTCAGTGCCTCAAAGGCAAGATCCCAATCATCATGTGACGTTGTATTAACGTCAATACCGAGTCGGTACATAGCAGTGCCGAAGGCATCGCGCGGGTTGTTAAAATTAAGTATTTTGCCGCTGTAACGCTCATCCCACATAATATTCCAACTGTTCGGTGTACCATCAACCATAGAAGTGTTGTAGATTATGCCTATCATACCGTAAGAGAACGGGACGGAATACTTATTTTCGGGATCGTAAAATAAATTCTTGTAATCGTCAAGAATGTATTTATAATTCGGAATGTTTGAAAAGTTCAACTCCTCAAGCATATCTTCCTCTATCATCAGCTCAATCATATAATCGGATGGGATGATGATATCGTATCTTACCGCGCCGCTTTTAAGTTTTGCGTACATATCTTCGTTTGAAGCGTAAGTTGTGTAGTTAACGCGTACTCGCTGACCGTAATTTTGAAAATACCAATCTTCAAATTCGGCATTGGTGTCAAAAGTATCCTCCGAGCCGTCGGAGATATACTCGCCCCAGTTGTAAACGTTAAGTGTTATTGTATTGCCGTCATTGCTGTGGCAGGAGCACATTGCGGTAAGTAATAGCAGGATTGTCGAAAGCGCGGCAAACATTCGCAAGCCGGTCATTTTAAATATTTTTTTCATTATTAATATGTACCCCCGCGGTTTTTCTTTTTTTGCTTGCGCCGTTCGAGCGTCCGCTGATAAAGTTTGAAAGAAGCAAGAGGACGAGGATGGATATAATTATAAGTGTGGAAAGAGCGTATATATCCGGTTTTACCTCTTTTTTGGTCATCGAGTAGATTAATATCGGGAGTGTTTGGAAATCGCTGCCCGAGGTGAAATAGCTGATAACAAAGTCATCAAGAGAAAGTGTGAACGCCATAATCAGCCCGCTGAGTATCCCGGGCATTATCGCGGGCAGTTCGACCCGGAAAAAGGACTGAAGAGGTGTACATCCGAGATCAAGTGCCGCCTCCGGCAGGTTGCGATCCATGCTTTTGAGCTTGGGAGTGACATTTAATATTACGTATGGTAGATTAAAAGTCACGTGTGCTATAAACAGCGTCCAAAAATTAAGTTTATCCTCAGTGACTCCGATCAGGGTGCCTACAAAAACAAAAAGCAACATCATGGATACGCCGGTAACGATATCCGGGTTCATCATCGGAATGTTCGTTATCGAGGTTACCGCGGCGCGTGCACGCCGTGAGCGCATACGGTCAAGGCCTACGGCGGCGCATGTGCCTATCAGAGTGGCTGTAAGCGATGAGGTAACAGCGAGGATTAGTGTGTTGCGAAGCGCGGCAAAAACATTACCGCTTCCGAAAAGCTCGCGATACCAATAAAGCGAAAATCCGGAAAAAACGCCGGTACTAGCCGTGCTGTTGAATGAAAACAAGATAAGCACGGCTATAGGTGCGTATAGAATGATATAGCAAAGAGCTATAAATACACGTGAGAGGTGCTTCATACTATCATACCTCCGCTTACGTCCTCGTCGTCTCCCGCGAAGCGGTTCATAACGGCGATGGAGATCAGAATCAGTATCATCATAACAAGCGAGATCGCGGCGCCGACATTGTATGTGTCGGGACGTTGAAATTGTCGCTCTATCGTGTCTCCTATAAGATCGAAAGTTCCGCCTCCGAGCTTTTGCGAAATGTAAAATGTGCTGATAGATGGTACAAATACCATTGTAACCCCGGAGATAACTCCGGAAACGGAAAGCGGGAATATAACGCTTCGCAGAACTCCAAGACTGTTACAGCCGAGATCTTGAGCCGCTTCTATAAGACGTGTATCCATTTTCGACATGGTTGTGTATATCGGAAGGAGCATGTAAGGAAAGAAATTATATACCATGCCGAATATAACCGCGCCGGGGGTACCGACTATATGAAGTTCCGGCAACCCTATTGATGTTATGAGTTTGTTTAAAAAACCGCCGTCGTCAAGAATGGCGAGCATGGAGTAGGTGCGTATCAAAAGATTCATCCACATTGGGAGCATTGCAAGCATGATAAGCGCGCGCTGTGTGCGCGCACCCGTGCGGGATATGGCATATGCGAGAGGATATGCTATAAGCAGGCACACAACGGTGGCAACGATCGCAAAGCATACAGAGAGGATAAAAGTTTCCGAGTAATCGGCGAGGGACAAGATGTTATCAAGGGTAAAAGCACCATCACTGTCGGTCAGTGCGTAATAAAGCACAAACAAAAGCGGTGCAACGATAAATAGTACCGACCACACAATGTGCGGCGCCGCCGCTGCCGAACGTAAAAGATTTCTTTTCTTCGGGGTCATTCTTCTGCCTCCTCAATGTCGGAGAGGGGG
>CAZISZ010000033.1:0-14983 GCA_964542035.1 uncultured Ruminococcus sp.
GTTTCATGGTTTATGCACCATGCAGAAAGGATTCCTCATGTTACACATTGCTCCCTCCCTACTCGCCGCGGATTTTTCCGCACTCTCCGACGACATTTGCCGCATTGAACGCGCCGGCGCCGATTGGCTGCATTTGGACGTCATGGACGGCATGTTTGTTCCGAATATCAGCTTTGGCGCGCCGATTATCCGGGCGCTGCGCCCGCACACATCCCTATGCTTCGACGTTCACTTAATGATCGTTGAGCCGGAGCGATATTTGGATCGTTTTCTGACCGCCGGCGCCAATCTGATCACCGTTCATGCGGAAGCCACGCAAAAGACGGAGCATTGCTTGGCGACCATTCGCGCGGGCGGATGTCGCGCCGGACTTGCCATTAGTCCGGATACGCCGGCAGAGGCCGTATTTCCCTACTTGAATCAAGCAGATTTGATTTTGGTTATGACGGTGTACCCGGGATTCGGCGGTCAAAAATTCATGGATAACATGATGCCGAAAGTACGTGCCATCCGCGCCGAACTCAATCGGCTTCATCTTGGCGACCGTGTGGATTTGGAAGTAGACGGAGGAATCGGCGCTGCCAATACGGCGCAGGTTACCGACGCCGGCGCCAACGTACTGGTCGCCGGTTCTGCCGTTTTTCATGCGAGCGACCCGTCTGCCGTCATCGCGCAAATGAAGCAGAATGCAAAATGTCGTTAACAAGCTCCCTAACCTCGTGCCGTTTCCTTTCCATGGTGCACGGCCCACTGAGCGATCAAACTAAAAAGCGGTTCCATCCTAAATGTTGGGGTAAATTCAACATTTACGACGGAACCTTTCTTTTCGGAAGTTCTTTCCTGCAATTTTAACTTGGGATTATGATCAATAAAATCCGTTCAATCCTACGTCGGAGCACAATCCGTTGTCGCGCTTAACCAATAAGCGGACGGTATTTTCATAAGAAAGCTCTTCATCCTTACCGGTCAGTGTGATATCGACAAAGTCTCCCTGCGCCGCCACTTCCAACACGCCGACGGAAACACTCAACCCGTGGCCGACAAGCGTTGTGCCGGAAAGGCTGACCTCCCCGCACCTTGCCGCATATGCCACTTGCTTTTCGTCATTATCCCGCGTGACAAAAACTTCCACGCGTACGGTCTCACCCTGCTCATAGATGAATTTATCATATTTCAAACTGACATTCAGCGGCGCAAACGCCTTAGCGATCTGGCGATATGCCGGTTTTTCCTCGATGCGATAATCCAACAAGGATGTGCTGGACACATTGGGATACAGCTCGTTTGCTTGCCAAATGACACTTCCGCTGTTTTGAAAAGCGCGACGGCGATTGGCTTCAATGGCGTAGCGTAGACCTTCCGCTTGGATAAATTGCGAGCGAGCCACTTGCGCTTCCAGCGTTTGCGGAACGCCAAAGATAGCATTATCACGCCAAGAAGTGTCCCACCACTCGCCGTGATGACGCCATACCGGGTCGGCTGCCATATTGGTGGGGGTCAAATGTGCGTCAGACAAAAACGTCTTCAGCGTTTCGACGGACGACATGCCGTCCACGCCAAATTCACTGTGGAACAAGCTGTCAATGGTGTTGAAAAAGGTGTAATGCTCCACCGGTCCCATATACTTCCAACTGCCGTGAATGTCGTGATTTTCACCGACGTGGGCGGGGATTCCCCATTCACAAGGACCGCTGGCCGAGGTCGGCAGCATTTCCACATGCGGAGAGTAGGTTTTGACGACGCCCAGCAGCATACCGATGTTCATGTCGGCAAAGGTGGAGGGGATTCCGTTCTCATCCATCAACTCGTTGCCGCCGCTCCACACGCACAGCGAAACGTGGTTGCGCAACGTTTTGGTCGCCCATTCGGCAGTATCGTGAATTCGATACAGAAATTCCGGTCGTTTGGACGGGATATTGTCAATGCCGCTGGAGGACTGAATGAACTCCTGCCACACCATAATTCCCATGCGATCGCACGTCTTATAGAACAAATCGTAAAAAATTTCTTTTTCAATCAAGCCGCCGCCCCAAATACGAACCATGTTAATGTGGGCATCCCGCAACTTTTGCAACGTTTTTTCTACGACGATCGGGTCGTTGTAGCAAGATTGATCCATGGGAGTCAGATTGACCCCTTTCACATAGATCTTTTTATTGTTGCAGGTGAACACATAGGAAAACGCGCCGAGCGGGGCGTTATCGTTCTTCGTCAAAACCAGCTGCTTGAAGCCGACGGTTTTGTGATAAGAATCCATAACCTTTTGCTGCTTAATCAAATCTATGGTCAAATCGTACAACGCTTGCTCGCCTGCGTCTACCGGATACCATAATTTGACGTGATTGACATGCAGCGCCGTTTTGGCGCAGCCGTTTGCGTCGATGGGCAATGTCGCGGTAAAATCTCCAACGGAAACTTTCACCAAACAATCGGAAAAATCACCGTGCCACGAGAGATAAAGCTCTGCGTCGCCGTCCAAACCAACCGGCTTAAAATACCAATCGCCAAGGCGTGCGCACTCATATTCGCGAATGTACGCAGGGCGATACAAACCCATGCCGATCAACCGCGTACACCAATCCCATTTGTATTGAAACCGCGCTTTTTGCGTATACGTTCGGCTGGTATAGCCAATTTGCCCCATTTCATCCGGTGCGTTTTCGATTACCACACCGACGGTGTTTTGCCCATCGCGCGCAAGCGACGTTATATCGAAAACAAAAGGGACATACATATTATCGGATTCTCCCACTTTCTGTCCGTTAACATAGATGTGGGCGATGGTGTCAATTCCCTCCAGAACCAGTTCCAAGCGATTTCCGCATGGGTGCAGCTCAACTTTGGATTCATAATACCACCAATGATTGGCCACCCATTGCGCCTTTAAACTGTTCATTTCAAAATACGGATCCTCGATGACGCCCGCGCGTTCCAAATCTTTGTAAATCGACCCGGGCACCGTAGCGTGAATGGGAGGGAGAATGGCGCTGTTGGGAATATCGGTTTCGGCATTATTGGCACGAAACGGAACGTAAGGATAATGCGGAACGATGTTCCAATCAAGCATGTCATAACGTTTCATGGGAATACTTCCTTTCGTTGCAAAGTAAAAAGTAAAAAGCAGATTGCGACTCTTTGAAAGGTGTTATCAACCGTCGCACCGCCTATTTAAAATATGTTCGTATTTACTACTTACCACTTACTACTTACTTATGATGCGTCTTAGCGTCGCATCATAAATTTTTCGTTTTTTGAGGATAATTTCGGTTTTCGACCACACTTTGTTCGCTCTGTTCAGAATTCCCATCGATAGGTCGCCACGTCGCGCACGGCGGCGGGAATTACCATATTCTTTCCCCCCGGACAAATGTGACTTTCCGGAAGCAAATATCGGCTGACGGCGCCTTGATCCGTGATGATTAAATCGCGCAATCCCCAAAAATCGCGCGTTAAATCTCCCAAGGTATAGGAAAAATTTCCGGTTTGCGCGATCACCAAATTTTGATAGGTTGCCCCAAGGGGAATCAGCGTATTCAAATGCGTATGCCCCATAAACAAACCCTTAATTCTCCGATTGGTGGCAAGCAGCGTGCGAAATGCTTCACTCTCAGCCTCTATATCAAAGTAATGCGAGATCAACCAAAAACGATGATTCGGGTGCGACGCCATCACCTCTTGAATGTAATCCATATCCATCGGCGTATATTTGTCGGAACTGTCATATATAGGACCCAGATCTTGGCAAAATCCGTCCAAGCACAAAAACGTGTCTTGCCCCAACGTGATCTCGCCTTGTCGATCGTTACCCACCAAGGCACGCCAATCCTCTGCGGGAAACTGCTCGTGATTGCCCGCCAAAATAAAGCGCGGAACTTGCGGCAGTTGCGGGACAAATTGCTGCATAAACGTTAACCCTGTGCTGTGTCCTTTATCGTACGGCGTCCGCTTGGCATGATAATCCAGAGAAATATCCCCGGCAATGATGATGGCATCAAACGGATGTGTCCGATGCTCGGCAAGAACCGCGTCGACCCATGCTTGTAGCCGAACCTCGTCCCGAACTCCGTACCAGTCCATCAAATCCGTGCAATGCATGTCCGAGGTCAGTAAAATTCGCAATGACTGCTGATTCATAAGCATAATATTCCTTTCATTTGAGCTTTTGCCCATTTATGGAATAAGGGGAACCTTATTGAAAAGTTCCCCTTATTACGATCGATATTAGTGAACGATGCACTGTTCGGTATCTTTGTCAAAGATGTGCATACGAGAAACGTCAAATGCAATCTTAATCTTGTCGCCGGCACGCGTGGTGGAGCGAGAAGATACACGAGCGGTCAGCTTAGTCTCGCCGACAACCAAATACAAATAGATCTCAGCGCCCATCAACTCGGTCACGTCAACGTCCGCATCGACAACCGCGTCGGTGAAGGATGCAATGTGCGCTTCGTCATCATGAATACACTCGGGACGCAGACCGGCAACAACTTCCTTGCCGACATACTCTTTCAGCGCGGGATCATTTGCCTTCTCTGCAGGCAGCTTAATGGAATTACCTTCAAAGATGAAGTACGTATCGTCGCCTTTCTTTTCCAGTTTTCCTTCCATGAAGTTCATCTGAGGCGTACCGATAAATCCGGCAACGAACTGGTTGCAAGGAGAATCGTACAAGTTCTGCGGCGTATCCACCTGCTGAATCAGACCGTCTTTCATAACAACGATACGAGTTGCCATGGTCATAGCCTCGACCTGGTCGTGAGTTACGTAGATAAACGTGGTCTGAACGTTCTGGTGAAGCTTTGTAAGCTCGGTTCTCATCGCCGCACGAAGCTTGGCATCGAGGTTGGAGAGAGGCTCGTCAAGCAAGAAGACCTTGGGTTTACGAACGATTGCGCGACCGAGAGCAACACGCTGTTTCTGACCGCCGGACAGAGCTTTGGGCTTTCTGTCAAGCAAGTGGGTAATATCAAGAACACGAGCGGCGTCCTCAACGCGTCTCTTTATTTCTTCCTTGGGTGTTTTTACGAGTTTAAGACCGAAAGCCATATTCTCGAAAACAGTCATGTGAGGATACAGAGCATAGTTCTGGAACACCAGTCCGATGTTTCTGTCCTTGGTAGCAACATCGTTAACCAGCTGATCACCGATGAAAAGTTCGCCCTCCGTGATCTCCTCAAGTCCCGCGATCATACGCAAAGTGGTGGATTTACCGCAGCCGGAAGGACCGACGAGGATCAAAAATTCCTTGTCCTTAATTTCAAGGTTGAAGTCGGATACGGCGGTAACGCCGCCGGGATATTTCTTATAAATGTGTTTAAGTGATACACTTGCCATGGGGTGTGCTCTCCTTCTTGAAATTCGGGTCGGTCACTACCGAACCGAGAGTATATTCTGTACTATAATATTGTATCAAATTTTCGTCACAAATGATAGAGTCTTATTTCCCAAAAATGCGAGGTCGAAATTGTGCAACATGCACAAATATCCGTTCATTGCCACGTTTGAGCATATTTTGGATACTTTTGCGCACTCGATATGTAAATTAAATTTACCATATTGGACGTTTATCGTTCTTCCTCTCCAAGCTTCATGGTAAGACCGACACGGTGGCGCTGAACATCCACCGACAATATTTTAACTTTGACGATATCTCCTACCGCCAACACCTCGTTCGGGTGCTTGATGTATTTATCGCATATCTGCGAAATGTGAACCAGTCCGTCCTGATGCACGCCGATATCGACGAACGCACCGAAATCGATAACGTTTCTTACGGTGCCCGTCATTACCATCCCTTCTCTCAGCGACGAGATATCAAGCACGTCATCGCGCAATACCGGCGCGGGGAAGCTGTCGCGCACATCGCGCCCCGGCTTTTCAAGTTCGGATATGATATCGCAGAGGGTAGGCTCGCCGACTCCGAGTTCCTCGGCAACCTTTGCGCGACCGCGCTCGGATACTTTTTTACCGAGCAAACGCAACCCGCCGGAACGTATTTCGGATTCGTCAAACCCAAACATACCGAGCAGGCGGTGCGCCGCCTCATAAGATTCTGGATGGACGCCTGTGGAATCGAGTACCTCGTCGGAACCGGAAACACGCAAAAATCCCGCCGATTGCTCATATGCTTTATTCCCGAGACGCGGAACGCGAAGCAGTTCCGAGCGGCTTAAAAACTCACCGTTTTCCTCGCGATATTTAACTATATTCTTTGCAACCGGCGCACTGATGCCGGAAACATAAGAAAGAAGCGAATAGGAGGCGGTGTTGAGGTCGATACCGACTGAGTTTACGCAATCCTCAACGACCCCCGTCAGTGCCTCGTCAAGTCTTGCCTGCTTCATATCATGTTGATACTGCCCCACTCCCACCGATTTGGGATCTATCTTTACAAGCTCCGCGAGCGGGTCCTGAAGTCGTCTCGCTATTGACACGGCGGAGCGTTGTGTCACATCGAAATCCGGGAACTCCTCCGCGCCGAGTTTTGACGCCGAATAAACGGAAGCTCCCGCCTCGCTGACCATTATATATTTACAACCGCAATCAAGCTCACGTAAAAGTCCCGCTATAAAAATCTCGCTCTCCTTGGACGCCGTGCCGTTGCCTATAGCGATAACATCCACGCCGTACTTGCGCACAAGCGACGAAACAACGCGTTTACTGTCCGCTATCCGCTCCTGCGGTTTTGTGGGATAGATCACCGCAGTATCTATTACCTTACCGGTGCGATCCACAACCGCCAGCTTACAACCGGTACGGTATCCGGGGTCAAATCCCATAACGGTTTTTCCGCGCAAGGGGGGCGACATCAAAAGATGTTTCAGGTTATCCTCAAACACTCGCAGCGCGCCCTCTCCCGCCTTATCGGTAAGATCGTTCCTTATTTCACGCTCAACGGACGGCGCTATGAGTCGCGCATAGCTGTCGTCTATCGCCGCCTTAACATAGTCGCGTGCGGGGCTTTCGCCCTTAGAAAGGAATTTGCGGTAAAGATAACTCATAACGAGGTCGTTCCCGGGTTCTATCGTAACTTTAAGAAAGCCCTCCTTTTCACCGCGGTTTACGGCAAGCACGCGGTGACCGGCTATGCGCTTTACGCGCTCCGAAAAATCGTAATACTGTGCGTAAACGGAATCTTCTTCCTTGGCTGCTTTGGAGATCAAAAGACCGTGCTCGGCGGTAAGGGTACGCACACCCTTTCGGCAATCTGCATTATCCGATATATTCTCGGCAATGATATCAAGCGCGCCCGCTATAGCCGCATCGGCATCCTTAACGCCGGATTCTTCATTTACATACACCGCCGCGGCATCCGCAATAGACGGCTCGTAACTCTCGTTTTGCGCAAATATCAGCTCGGCAAGAGGTAAAAGCCCGCGTTCTCTCGCCACAGACGCGCGTGTTTTGCGCTTGGGACGATAGGGACGATATATATCATCAACCTCTGTCAGCGTTTTCGCATTATCAATGGCGCGCTCAAGTTCGGCGGTCAGTTTTTCCTGCGCGGCGATAAGTCCCTTAACTTCCTCGCGGCGCTTTTCGATATTTCTGAGATAATTAAGCCGTTCAAAAAGATCGCGCAGAACAGTGTCGTCAAGTGACCCGGTGACCTCTTTTCGGTAGCGGGCAATGAAGGGTATGGTATTTCCCTCGTCTATCAATACAACGGTACGTCTTACCTGCTCAACTCCCAGCCCCAGTTCCTCTGCCAATACTGATTCGATATCTGTCATTTTACTTATCTTCCTTTATTTGATTTTCTTACAACCGTATTTTATGTCTTCAGCGTTCGAGCCCTGCCGCGACACGGAGCGCAATCACCTCGCTGTCGGAAAGGTACCGCCACTCTCCTCGATCAAGCGCGGAATCAAGCGTCAGCGGTCCGAAACTTATACGCTCAAGTGAAACTATTCGGTTTCCCACCGCGTAAAACATTTGCTTTATTTGATGGTAACGTCCCTCATGGATGGTTATCACACCGTCTCTTTCTCCGTTAGGTTCCACTCTGCACGGGGCGGTCAACACGCCGCCGTCGATATGGACGCCCCCCTCAAGACGAACGCGTGCTTCCTCGGTCAGCGGTTCCGACGCACCGTAACGATAACTTTTATCAACATGCCGCGCAGGGGCAAGCAGCCTGTGCGAAAGTTCACCGTCATCGGTAAGCAACATCAACCCAACCGTGTATTTGTCCAGTCTGCCGCACGGAAACACGCGTGCGCGATCACGCTCATCGCACAATTCGTTTACAACAGGCACACCGTCTTTTTTATTTTCCGTTGCGCTGACATATCCCTCAGGCTTGTTGAGCATTATATAGATATGCTCCCGCCATTTCACTAAACTGCCGCGTCTCACAACGCGACTGACTCCCGGGGTGACCTCACTATCCGGCGAACGTGCTGGGATATCATCTATAAGTATTACGCCGGCGCGGCACTCGCGCGCACAATCGCGACGCGAGCATTCCCCGGCGGATGAAAGATATTTGTCAAGTCTCATTTCCACTCCGATATTTTCGGGACATTGTTACACGGTGAGTGCCAATATCGCAACGCAACCGAACAACAAAAGTCCCGCGCCAAGACCGATTAAAAAACCGAAAAAAGAACTTCTCATATGCGCATCCTTTAATTTTATTGTACAGATATTATTTTATAGTCGAACATCGGATATGCATATAGTATAATAGTACGAATCGGTCAGCTGCGCTTATTTTTGCGTTCGACGGTGTTTGCGATATGTGAATTCAGCCCTTTTATCATTTTTTTCAAGTACTCTCTATCCCACAATATCACGCCCGTATCATCGGCAAGTTCCTGTGCGGCATCGGTAAAATAAGAATTTGTTACCACCACCGCCTTCAGAGCACGATACTTCACCGCACCGGCAAATACCTCTTGCACCGGCTTCACGCCTAAATTACCCGTATAGCGTTTACACTGAAAAGCCCATTTTTCGCCATTAAGCTCCGCGGTAATGTCCACTCCGAAATCTCCGCTTGCGGGGGTAAGCTTTACCTTTTTGTACCCAAGCCTTGCAAGCATATCTGCGGTATATTTTTCAAAAGACAGACCATCCAACCCATCGATATCAGCAAGCGATGCTGCTTTTTTGTTGTGTTTTTTCTTTTTTACTATAACTATTGTAACGATCAACGCTACCGCCAATATCGCCATTATCAAAAAGATCTGCCAATGATCGCTTATAAAGGACAGCGCCACACTTATAAGTACTATCCATGTAATCAGAGGAAGTCCATCGGTATCGTGACTATGTTGTCTTCTCCTGCGAGCCATTAAAAACCTCCGTTGCAGATACCTTAAGCATACATTATAATTATAACATATCACCGCATTTTTTTCAACCCCCCGAGCGCCTTGACCTCACGAGCGCGGTATGACAAAAAAATTATATTTTTTATCGCCAAGCTATTGACAAACACACTTGAATGTGCTATCATATGAGCAATGATTCATATGAGTATACATTCAAATGAATGTGCATTCAATTTTACCGCCGTACAACGGCACCGGGAGGTAGCATATGGATAATAAAATTAAAATAAACGACCCAAACTGTTGTGAACACGAACACTGTCGCCACGCCACCGCCGTCCGCGAATCCGAAGAGATGCTTTGCGATCTTGCCGATCTTTTTAAAATATTCGGCGATACCACTCGTCTGCGTATTCTTTTTTGTCTGCTTGACGACGAAATGTGTGTAATGCACATATCCGAACGACTCGGCATGACATCCTCCGCCATCTCGCATCAGCTAAAGGTATTGCGGGTAAACAATCTTGTAGCGCCGCGACGCGAGGGAAAAACCATATATTACAGACTTGCGGACGATCACGTACACACAATAGTCGCGCAGGGTTACGAGCACCTGCGCGAGGAACACGAAGGCGAATAAATCCGGCAAACATATAAAGACAGAAAGGATAATATCATGAAAAAAACATTTGAACTTGAAGATCTCGATTGCGCCAACTGCGCGGCGAAAATCGAAGCGGCAATAGCCAAGATTGACGGCGTTGCCGCCGCAAACGTCAATTATATCATGCAAAAAATGACGGTTGAAGCCGCCGATGATGAGTTTGATGCGGTAATGAAAAAGGTAATAAAGCTCTGTCGCCGCATTGAGCCGGATATGCGGATAAAGCTTTAACGGTACAAATGAACATACTAAGCGATCTTACGCGACGCCAGCGGCGCTCTCTGATACGGATATTGGTATCCGCCGTACTGCTGATAATTGCCGCCGTAATGCCGACAAACGGATGGATACGTTTGCTGTCCTTTTTGCCGTCATATCTGGTAATAGGATATGACGTGATATTGGCGGCACTGAAAAACATATTGAGCGGACAACTGATGGACGAGAAATTTCTTATGGTGCTTGCAACCGTCGGCGCATACGCAACAGGCGAATACGCCGAAGCGGCGGCGGTTATGCTGTTTTATCAGATCGGCGAACTTTTTCAAAGCATTGCCGTCGGGCGCAGTCGCCGCAGTATATCCGCGCTTATGGACATTCGTCCCGATCGCGCTACCGTGTTGCGAGACGGAGAGGAAGTGACGGTCTCTCCGGATGAAGTGAAAATAGGAGAAACCATCGTAATTCGCCCCGGTGAACGCATTCCGATCGACGGCACGGTCACCGAGGGACATGCGGCAGTGGATCTTTCCGCCCTCACCGGCGAAAGTCTGCCCGCGGATATTACGGTAGGAGACAATGCCACAAGCGGAGCCGTAGCGCTTGACGGAATGATAAAGGTAGAGACCACGCAAAGTTTTGGCGAGAGCACCGTGGCTAAGATACTTGAACTGGTTGAAAACGCCGCATCGAAAAAAGCCAAAACCGAAAACTTTGTTACCCGTTTTGCGCGGGTATACACCCCCGCCGTTGTTGCGGGAGCATGTCTTTTGGCTTTTTTACCGCCTGTAATTTCGGGCGGCGCGTTTACGCCTTGGATACAGCGCGCTCTTACTTTTTTGGTCATATCCTGCCCCTGCGCACTTGTTGTTTCGGTGCCGCTGTCATTTTTCGGCGGCATAGGACGCGCCTCGCGCGAGGGGATACTTATCAAGGGTGCGGGATACCTTGAGGCGATATCCGGCATAAAAACCGTTGTGTTTGACAAGACCGGCACGCTGACGCGCGGCAGCTTCAGCGTAGGCGAAGTCTTCCCCGAGAGTGGGCACACTCGCGATGAACTTTTATCTCTTGCCGCGGCGGCGGAGAGCTACTCCACGCACCCGATAGCGATGTCACTGCGGGCGGCGACAAACGGAGGCGCGGCATATTCCGCCACCGACATTTCCGAGCTTGCGGGCATGGGCGTTTTGGCAAGCATTGACGGTCTAAAGATCGGCGTGGGTAATGCCGAACTGATGCGCTCGCTCGGAATATCTCCCGATGAATGCACTATGCCCGGCACTGTGATACACGTTTGCCGCGACGACGAATATCTCGGATATATAATCATATCCGATGAAATAAAACCCACATCCGCCGTGGCGATCTCTCGCCTGCGCGAGCTCGGTGTTCGAAAAACCGTTATGCTCACCGGCGACAGGCGGGACAGCGCAGAGGCGGTGGGACGTGCGATCGGTATTGACACGGTCCAAAGCGAATTGATGCCCGCCGATAAGGTAAACGCCATTGAAGAGTTGCTTTGCAGCAACGACCTGCCGCTTGCATTTTGCGGAGACGGAATAAACGACGCGCCCGTACTCTCGCGCGCGGATATCGGTATTGCGATGGGGGTGCTCGGCAGTGACGCGGCAATAGAGGCGGCAGATATCGTACTGATGGATGACGATCCGAAAAAAATCGCGAGAACAGTTGAAATATCTCGCAAGACCATGCGCATCGTGTGGGAAAATATAATCTTTTCGCTTGCCGTAAAAGCGGCGGTGCTCGCGCTGGGCGCCACGGGAAACGCCGGAATGTGGCTTGCGGTATTCGCCGACGTCGGCGTGCTGGTAATTGCAATACTCAATGCAATGAGAGCTTTAAGATAAATCGAATTGAAAATTAACCATTCAACAGCTGTCCTACGCATCATCCGCACATAAACGATCGGTACACAGCGGTTCAATCATAAATATTACAAAAGACTTGTACGTTTTTGGATACGGAATAAGTATCCGAAACGTACAAGTCTTTCATTTTCACAGCATCAAGCTTTCTTAAAATCAAAATCGGGTAGCAAGATATGTTGCCGCCCGATTGCCACTTGGCGCCATTCCAACGATTATATTACTCTTTTATCACAGCACCCTTTATTGTTTCTTTTTCACAATCTTTTTAACAAGATCCCAGAACAGGCACAATACACCCGCAACCGCAAAAGCTATCACTATAAGTAACGCCGAGATATAATCTGCTCCACCTTCCATAAAGGTGCCGGGACCTAAAAGGCTGACAAGAATCAAAAATATGCCAACGATTCGACGTGTCTTTTTCTTTTTAGCGGCTATAAAGTCATTTGCTATTTGATTAGCAAGTGCAACCTCATCATCATCAAGTTCTCTGATGGAATAAGTCGGCAACGAAATAACTTTACCGGAACCGTTCGAAACAACAGTAAGAAAAAGCATATCCTTGGCATCCAAATTAACTGTTATCTCACCGTCAACGGCATCGCGCTCCATGGCATATGTCATCATTGCATTGCCCGCCAAGGCATTACCTGTGGAAATTGCGCGATCAGCTCCACTCTTGTTTGAAAAGATCAATGAGTGCGCCCCGGATCCTACAGTAATTACCATACCATCAAGAAGTTTGATCTGTTTACCTCCATCTACGCGTAGATAACCACCGCCTTTTTTCTTACCGCCAAATTCAACTTTAATAAATGCCATAATACCCTCCTGCATCGCATTTATAAGATTTGTAAATTTTACACTGCAATTTGCGGTATTTGTCAATAACTTTTTTAGAATATTATAGAATAAAGGCGAAAAAGTTTAGTGGGAGATTCAAATGTATCCCAACATCCGCGCATTAAGAGAAGATTCAGACCTCACGCAAAAGCAAGTCGCCAGACTTTTGAATTGCTCACAACAGGTGTACAGCAATTATGAGTTGGGACAACGCGACATTCCCACAGATATCTTAATCAAACTTGCCGATTTCTACAATGTATCTACAGACTATATGCTCGGTCGTACCGACAATCCCAAAATGGTCGATTAGTATTAATCTGCCAAGCAAACAATAAGCCATACCGCGCAACATCGTACGCAGGAGAGCTATTATATTCTTTTTACATTATTGTTAGTTTTCACCGTCGAAGCAATCCTACCGTTGTCAGCAAGAGCTTTTCCGATGTAAAATCCATTTGCCTCAAGCCGCCTTCATAACATCTGCGGCATTTAAAATCTTCATTTCGATGCAGACCCTGCCGTCCGACGTCGCATCTATAACAAACAGATCGACCGCAGCAAGCGCTTTTTTCAAATCGTTCGTCATACTGTCAAAAACAAATCCCAAGGCAGTGATCTCAACGAAATTTGTCGGAGCGTCAAATACAACTTTGCAGTCCGAATCAATAAAAATACCGTCAAGAAGCCTTAGCTTTTTGACGGCGCTTGTTTTTAACAGATAGATGTTTTTTGCGTCTCTCTTTCCGCGCGCTCTAAGGCGGTGACGATCAATTCGGATAATTTGCGGTTATTCATGATAAAAATTCCTTTCGTATTTATCTATCAGATGCGCCGTTTGACGGGCGGCACGCCACTTTTCATTGCAACACGTCGGACAGTGTATCGGTATTTGATATTTTTTCGCTCTGTATTTTCGTATCTCATTTGCACTCAAGACAAAACAATGTCCGCAATCGCGGCATATCATTTTTCTGCTCATCGCAACCCTCCCATGATGTACGGCGAGTAGTAAACGCGCCTATGCCTCTTTTTGCACGGCATGTAATTGTAAAAAGCTTCTTCAATACCGTAATACGGGCTTTTTCTCTCACGCCGACGCTCTTTTCGGCAAGCGGTGCAATGGGTTGGAATGCTTCCGTATTTTGTGATGTAATTCGATACCTGCCGTGGACTCAACTCAAACAGCTCTCCGCAGGTCTTACAACGTATGACCATACAATGTTTCCCCTTGTTTTTTATAATAGTGACGTGTTCGGTAACGCCCGCTGTACTCTTTGCACCATAATATAGCAGCGATGTTCGGTGTTGCGCCGTTGTCGGTGCGTTCGCCGTCCGCTTATGAAGTTTTGTGCGGTTTCGGCAAAGCCGAAATGACGATCGCCACGATCGTCAAGAACAAAACTTCCTGTTTGAAAAAGCTTTGGCTTTTTCAAACTATATAGTAGCGGTACTTGGTGCGTTGCGGTTGCGGACGGCTTAAAAATCGCCAAAAGGAAAAGAAAAGCGGCGTGCCGCAAGGCACACACCCATAGAACAGGCTTTTTCAATGAGATGTCCGAAATGTTTACGACCTTCCTCCCAGTATGCCGCTATCAGCAGAAATACCATGACAAACACACTCATCAGCAAACCGAAAGCAATTCGCATTCCAATAGGTGTGTCGGTTCGGGTTAAGATTTCTGCCAACTGCCCGGACACATTTTCTGCACCGGAGATTTTCAAGAACCATTGAGCCAATGCCGAAAAAGAAGTTACTTGAAAATAGGCATTGACAAGAATTGAACAGCAGAACACAAGGAGCGAGGGGAACAGTTTTAATCTGCCATCGGATATCGGCTCTTGCAGAAAGTCGGTTATTTTTCTGTTCATGCCGCCTTACTCCTGTCTATGGTCGATGATTGCCCCGTTTTCGTCGATAAACTGCTCATACCAACCGGCATTGTCGTATACATAGGGAGTATCTTCGCTTTTCAGGAGGGTCTCCGGCAGAGTGATGAGCAGAACACTCAATACTGCCAAAATTGCCACACCGCCGATCACATCCCATTTCTTGATATGAGTTTTCACAAAATACACGATATAAG
>CAZISZ010000034.1:0-13600 GCA_964542035.1 uncultured Ruminococcus sp.
GGGGCGAAGGTTCAAACCGTGCCCGCAACTGGCAGCGCTATGATTTGGGCGGCAAGAGTGGACTCAATTTTGAGGAGGGGGTTGATTCCTATGTGGTTTATGCCGGCCCGCTCCATGACAACGTCGCCAAGAGTCTTTATAAGGTCAAATCAACCATGTGCAACTGCGGTGTTACCAATATACCCGATTTGCAAAAGAACGCACGTATTACCCTTGTTTCCTCAACAAGCATTGTCGAGGGCGGGTATCACGACGTTATTCTTAAAACAGCTAACTCTAAAATATGAGCACTCACGCGGGGCATCGCACAAGACTTAAGGAACGCTTTCTCAAAGAAGGACTTGATTCCTTTAGCACGCATGAGGTCGTTGAACTTATGCTTTTCTATGCAATACCTCAGCGTGATGTAAACGAGATCGCACACAAGCTCGTTGAGCGTTTCGGCTCGCTTGCCGGTTTGCTTGAGGCGAGTATCGAAGATATACAGGAAGTCGGGGGTGTGGGATTGCATGCCGCAACAATGTTCAAAGCTGTCAGTGCAATAACGCGCAGGTATGCTCTTGAACGCGGCAATTCCGATACCCGCTATACATCGATCGGACAAATAGGCAGATTTCTTGTAAATAATTATATCGGTGTTACAATAGAGCAGGCTTATATTATGCTTTTTGACAGTAGCATGAAACTGTTGGATACCGTAAAGGTCGGCGATGGGGTGGTAAATTCCGTAACTATCACTCCGCGTCTTATAATCGAGCACGCGGTTAAGCGCAACGCGGCAGCGGTCGTTTTGGCGCATAATCATCCGGGTGGTATAGCAATGCCGTCGGATGAGGATGTGGCGCTGACAATGCGCATGCGCCAAATACTAAGCGCATGTGGCGTAACGCTTATAGATCATTTTATTATAGCCGATAAATTATACAGTGTTGTTATCGGAGGTAAGGGGAGAGAGACACTTCAACTCGGTACCGCAAAGATCAATCTTGGCGATTTTTACAGCGATCTTGATGACAGTAACGACATGAGCGGTGATGATGCAAAATGATACTTGTGCTTTGTGATGATATAGATCGTCGTGCGGAACTTGCAAGTAAACTAAGATCTCGCATGCTTTCTGTTTGGGCACCGCCACCCT
Organism: uncultured Ruminococcus sp.; assembly: GCA_964542035.1. GTDB lineage: Bacteria > Bacillota > Clostridia > Oscillospirales > CAG-272 > CAG-390. The sequence continues at coordinate 1,139 of CAZISZ010000034.1, forward strand.
ATAAATTCGCAACCGATCTTATGAGTACGTGTTACAGCTCGGTAGTATATGTTCTGCCAATATCGCGTGAGCTGCTTTGTTGCAATTCGCCGATACGTTTTAAGATTGCGGTAGGCAAGGCGGATGATGTATTGCCGGATGATACAGAATGCTTTAATGATTTGAGTTCAACGGCAATGTTGGAATATCTTGCGGATATCGAGTACGCTATGCCTCCGGTGAGAGTTGGCGAATTTTGTCTTGTGGGCAGTTCCGTTATTGCGTTCGGTTATCCGCTGAGGTTAAATCCGGAGGAGTTTGCCGTTGTCGCGCACCTTATATGTCTCGGTGCGGCAGCGCCCGATGAGTTGTTTACAGCCTGTTCGGATAAGATTTATTCAAATCGTAAATCATCGAGACTTAACAATAACATAGCGGCTGTTATATCCCGCGTTAACAAAATGTCTTGCGAGATAACCGGCAGGCGTATGATAGCACGATGCGGTAACAGCTATTACGTGATTGGTTCACAATTTTACGATTAAAAATAAAAAAGGATTGACAAATAGCTGATTTTGATATAAAATATCAGTTGATCGGAGATTCGATCACAAGGAATGGGGTCAATCCAAGATATATTAAAAAGGCAATGACGGAAAAAAAGCCTGTATACCGAAAAGAGACATGGGATCTCGGCTGAAAGTCCCATGACGGTAGATCAGGTCATATCCACTCCCGAGCCGCACGTGGTAAGCGTAGTCGCTGCCCGCGTTATAGGCACAGAGTTAAAAACAAGGTGGTACCGTGATACACTCACCCTTGGCCTGCGCCAAGGGTGTTTTTTGTTGAAACAATAAATATTCAGACAATAAAAAATTGCAAAAAATGCAATTGCGGAGGAAAAAAATGCTTGATATTAAATTCGTCAGGGATAATCCCGACATAGTAAAGCAAAACATCAAAAACAAATTTCAAGATGCAAAACTGCCATTGGTAGATGAGGTGATAGCACTTGATGCCGAGAATCGTCGCACCATACAGGAAGCCAACGAACTTCGTGCAGAGAAAAATCGTCTTTCCAAGCAGATTGGTGTATTGATGGCACACGGTCAGAGAGCAGAAGCTGAGAAAATCAAAAAGCAGGTTGCCGAGAGCGCCGCACGTCTTGCGGAACTTGAACGCATGGAACCTGAACTTGAGGCCAAAATCAAAAAGATAATGATGCTTATCCCGAATATTATCGCGCCGGATGTGCCGATAGGACCGGATGACAGTCATAATGTTGAGGTGGAGCGATTCGGTGATCCGACTGTTCCGGATTTTGAAATACCATATCACACCGAGATAATGGAAAGACTCGGCGGTGTAGATATGGATGCGGCAGGGCGCGTTTCCGGAAATGGTTTTTACTATCTTATGGGGGATATTGCCCGCCTGCATTCGGCGGTTTTGGCGTATGCTCGCGACTTTATGATAAACCGTGGATTTACCTATTGTATCCCGCCGTTTATGATTCACGGGAATGTTGTTGAAGGCGTTATGAGCCAAAACGATATGGATGCCATGATGTACAAGATAGAGGGTGAGGATCTTTATCTTATCGGTACGTCAGAGCATTCTATGATAGGTAAATTTATCGATCAAATCATCCCCGAAGCAACTCTTCCGCAAACACTTACAAGTTACAGTCCCTGTTTTCGCAAGGAAAAGGGCGCACATGGTATAGAAGAGCGCGGAGTTTACCGTATTCATCAATTTGAAAAACAGGAGATGATAGTTGTCTGCCGTCCCGAGGACAGCAGTGAATGGTACGAAAAGATGTGGAGATACTCCGTTGAACTTTTCCGTTCAATGGAAATACCGGTGCGACAGCTTGAGTGTTGTTCTGGTGATCTTGCCGATCTTAAGGTGAAATCCTGCGATATCGAGGCATGGTCACCCCGCCAAGGTAAATACTTCGAGGTTTGCTCTTGTTCCAATCTCGGTGATGCGCAGGCACGACGGTTGCGCATGAGGGTAAAAGGAGTCGGCGGACGCATGTATCTGCCGCACACTCTTAATAACACAGTTGCGGCACCGCCTCGTATGCTTATTGCGTTTCTTGAGAACCACCTGCAAGCCGACGGTAGTGTAACTATTCCCGAGGTGCTTCGCCCCTACATGGGCGGTACCGAGCTGTTGGTCCCCCAAAAATAAAAGCATCAAATTAAATATTAAAGCTCTGCCTACGAGTACGTCGGCAGAGCTTTTTTATTACAGAGTATAATGTTTATTTAGCGTTTTGCGGTGTATCATGCTGACAAGGATGCTCAAAAAAACCTTTGAGATTGACCGAAAGTTTGCCTGCGGCATCTTCACGAAAGCCGATGGATTTTATTAAATGTATATCGTTTATCGGCGCATCGTAATATGCGGTTTCGGCACCGCAAAGATCCATAAAATTAAGCGCGGCGCGACCCATAACGAACATAGGCTGAAATTCTTCATGTCCGGGCAGAGCGTCAAGCGTCAGCATGTGCCCGCCGTCTGGCAGAAGTTTAAACTGGCAAACGCCTATAAATTCTCCGTCGGCATCGGCGCGGTAAGCCAATGCATCCGGAATAAACTCCGCTCCTACGCGTGACGTCAACGCCTCTTGCTCGTTTTTTGTTTGAATCGGCAGTACTTCAAGCATACTTTTTACCTCTCAGATTTTTTATTTTACAGCATGTATGAGATCGCGTACTTCCTGCGGTTCAAGGTATCGCCACTGACCGCACCGAAGACCATGCAATGTCAGTGAGCCTATCGCCGTACGTTTTAGTCGTATAACATCAATACGAGCTATATCGCACATCTTTCTTATTTGACGGTTGCGTCCCTCGAAAAGTGTCATTTCAAGTGTTGCACCGTCAGGATGGAGCTCCATTATCGATACTCGCACGGGGCGTATTTTTTTGCTGTCTATCATCAGCGGGGAAGATAGTAGTTTAAGTGTCTCATCCGTTATCTCTCCGCGTACACGAACATGATATACCTTCCCAACGTGGTTGCGCGGGTGCATCATCATGTTGGCAAACTCGCCGTCATCTGTTAAAAGCAAAAGACCTTCCGATGCCATGTCAAGTCTGCCGACGGGATATACACGCCCGCCTGCTTCGCTCACAAGATCGGTAACAAGGCGACGCCCCTTTTCATCCGAAAGCGTACAAACATATCCGCGTGGTTTGTAAAGTGCAATATATTTTCGTTCGCTTTTGGACGCGGGATTTCGCAGACGTTGACCTTTCCAAGCCACTACATCGGCGGCGGGGTCAACTTTGTCACCGATTCGGGCAGGGTGACCGTTTATTGTAACATGTCCTTCTTTTATTTCTATCTCGGCGGTACGGCGTGAGAGGACTCCGCAATCAGAAAAATATTTTTGAAGTCTTATCTTTTCCATGAGGTTTTATTCTCTTTTTGAGTTGATTTTTTGCATGATATCGTGATCGGCATGTCGCGCCGAAAACGCGAGTGTCTTGGCATATCAAAATCCTAAAAATGCCTTTATCCGCTCGATAAGGCTCATTTTGTTTTGCTTTTTTGCCATTGCGTAATATTCCGCTGTCAAACTCGTCGTTGCAACGATTTCACCATCGCAGACCCAACTTACCGTACCTATCATACAGCCGCGCCGCACGGGTGCGGTAACATTTACCGGTAGAGAAGGGAAAACCGTTATCTCTCCGTGGCTTTTCGGCAATGTTACGTGAATTGCCGAAGCGTTTGAGACTATTATACTGCGTTGCTCGCCGTTGTTTAGCGATACAAGAAAGCGGCATTCTCGTGCGTTGCAAATTTCGACGCGTTCGTATTCTGCAAAGCCGTAGTCAAGCATGCTTTCATGATCGCGCCAATCGTCGGGATCCGACAGCGTTACGGCTATCAGTCGTAATCCGTCACGCTCTGCGGCGGTAACAAGGCATCGACCGCTCTTTTTTGTGAATCCGGTTTTACCGCCGATGACACCGTCGTAACTGCGTAAAAGACGATTGTGGTTTACAAGCAAGCGTGCTTCGCCATTGCCACCCATGGGGATGGTTTGGCGATATGTTCCCGCTATCCTGCAAAAATCTTTATTTTTAAAAGCCTCGGCAGCTATTATGGCAAGTTCGCGTGCTGTGGTTTGGTGAGTATCCGAATCAAGCCCGTGCGGATTATCAAAATGAGTACTTTGTAATTCGAGACTTTCGGCACGTTTGTTCATTAAGTCCACGAAAGAATCGGTAGAGCCTGCCACGGCTATTGCTATTGCCACCGCGGCATCGTTGGCAGATTCAAGCATCAAGGCGTAAAGTAACTCTTCAAGTGTCAATTTTTCACCGGGGGTGAGATATATCGATGAGCCTTCAACGCCGACGGCTCCAGCCGGAATTGCTATCAGAGAATCAAGCGACATGGTTTCAAGCGCTACCAGTGCCGTCATTATCTTAGTTGTGCTTGCCATGGGAAGCGGTGTGTCTGCATTTTGAGCCATAAGCACATGACCGTCGCCATCTATGAGCACAGCCGAACGCGCTGACAACGATAAATCCGGTGTGGCTACAGTTCCGGATGGAGGATTGTCATTCTCGGGTATTGATGTTGATGATATGGTTGTTACCGTAGTAAGCGTAGCAAGACAGATTGCAAATATTTGCGTGAATAGCTTTTTTATATTCATTACGGCTCCACTGGGACGATATAATATTTTGTGAATTTTCGTCACTGATATTTTATTCCGCGCGAGAGCTTATTATGACGAACGAGTGCGTTATTCCTCGTTTTCCGATTTATCCTTGGTAAATATCGCTTTTATCTTTGAAATTATCTCGGGTGAGCGTTCGATAACATCTGCGACTTGTTCGATTGCACCGTTTGGCGTATCCATACCAATGTTTATCATCTCAACGCGACCGTCGGCACCGACTACCAAAAATCCTACCGGTGCAATGGAAAGTCCGGTTCCGCCGCCGCCTCCGAAGTTTTGCAATTTTGCGCGCAGCGCCTCTTCGTTTTTTCCGTTAAAATCCATTCCGCCGGAGGCGAAACCCATGGAGATCTTGGAGACGGGAATTATTACTGTGCCGGACGGTGTGCTTATCGGATCGCCGATAACTGTGTTGGCATCAATCATCGAGCGAATATTTTCAAGCGACGATGCAATGATTTCCTGAAGCTTGTTTTCTGATGTGGCCATTTCGGACCCCTTTCTTTTTATATTAATATATTTATTTTGATCATTCATGTTTTATAAAGGTAACGGCAGTGCGTATCAAGATGTCAAACGCCTGCCATACGCGCAGTGATATGCCTATCTCTATGTCGGCGGTGGTTATCTCTGAAAGATAGTCGGCGCGTACAGCAACATCCGCACGTCCTACGCCTTTGAGTGTTCCGGTACTGTCAAGCAAAGCGGCGATATATGCTACAGATTGCGCAATCGTTCCGTAAAGAACAGCTGTTTTTGCCGCATCTCCGGTTGCCACGTTTATGTGCAAGCGTGCCACACGTATCCGCAAATGTCGCGCAAAACGTCCGACTGCGGTTTTTACCAACGCGAGTATAAGTGATAACGTTTCGCTTATCGATTTTTTTTTCAGTTTTCCACGCCGCCTAAGTTCACGTTCGCGTTCTTTTTTTGCAGCTTTTTCCAACGTTTTTGCTTTCTTTTTCGCTGCGACTTTTCCTGCCTTTTTTTCTTCGCGTGTGCGACGTGCTGCTATCTTTTTCGGAGTATAATTGTGTATTTTTATCCGCTTGGGACGAGGAGGAAGGATATTTATTTTTATGCCGCAAACTCTTACGGCAAGCGCAAAGTTATCGGCATATTTAATTATTACCTCGGCTTTTATCATTGCCAAGAAAAACAAAAACAGCAATATACCGCCGATAATACAAAGTACCGTCACCTGCGTGCCTCCAAACGGTTATTAATGTCTTTTTTTCGGATGTTTTTCTGTCTTATCTATCGTTTTGGTGATCGTATTATTCATCCGCGTTCGCCATGTGAGCGCTGTCATTTGATTTGATATCGGTATCGTTTTCATCGGTTTTATTTGCAAGCGCATCCACCGCGGCAAGCACCGATGCCGCTTGCGGAAGTTCGCTGACGGATGAAAGCCCGAATACGCGCAAAAACTTATCCGTCGTTCCGTAAAGCATAGGTCGTCCTGGAGCATCCAAGCGTCCGACGGGGGCTATCAGTTCCTTGTCAAGGAGTGAACCGACTGCATATGCCGAATCAACGCCGCGCACCGTATCTATAAACGCACGTGTTACCGGTTGATTGTAAGCCGTGATTGCCAATACTTCAAGCGATGAAGCGGAAAGATTTCCGCCGCGTTTTATCCCGAGTGCTTCGCGAATGTACGGCATATAGCGCTCGTTGGTGCATAGTTGACATGAACTGTCAAAGCACAAGAGGATTACCCCTGTACAATTATCCGAGTTTATTCTGTCGGCAAGGTGAGAAACGAGACGCTTTGTGTCTCCGGGCGTGAGTCCTAACGCGTCACCGAGTTTTGAGTATTCCATCGGGTGTCCCGCGGCAAAAAGAATAGCCTCTATCGCGCCCTCAAGTTGTTTTATATCTGTTAGTTGTTCGTTTTCCAAAACAAGCACCTCTTATTCGTTCATTTCGGATAATGTCTCGGAGATTTTGCCGCTCACATCGGAATTTTCATCCGTGTTTGCTCCTATTGCAAAGCGCGTGCTCACTCCGTGCAGCGTTTCAAGTTCGTTGGCACCTTCGATTATTACAAGACGACCCAACTTTATCAGCTCCAAAACACCTAAAAAGATAGCAACGAGATCGGGACGCGATACCGCATCATCCAGTAAAGTGCCGAGGTCGCATGTGGAAGCAGATTCTTTGAAATGTTCCATAATTCCTATTATTTTAAGCTCAACGGGAATTATCGGTTTGGCTATAGGACGCACAAGTTCTCCGCGAGCCTCTTTGTGTGTGCTTGCGTAGGACAGTACTCGCCGCATGGCGTCGTAAAGTCGCTCCGGAACCTGATCGGCAACAAATGTCCTGTCAACCGATATTTCATCTGTATCCTTTTCCATTCGTCCGTTATATTGGCGATATCGCTCGCCGAGTTTTACCGCCGCTTGTTTTGCTGCTTCAAGGCGTGCTATCGCTTCGGCAAGTCGTGCGCGAGGATCCTCTTCCTCGGGAATTTCGCGCGGCAAGAGCATTTTGCTTTTTATCAACATAAGTTCGCTTGCCATGCTTAAAAACTCAACGGCAAGCTCGATATCAAGCTTTTGTGCCATGGAGATGTATTCAATATACTGATCGCAGATCAGAGAGATGGGGATATCCTCAATGCGAAATTTATTCTTTTTTATAAGATTCAGCAAAAGGTCAAGCGGTCCCTCAAATTTTTCAAGCTTATAGGTTATACCGTCCACTGTCTGTATCTCCGTGTGAAAAAATCAAAAGATCAATAAGCGGTCACATAAACAGACCGAAAAGCAATCCCCACACGCCGTACATACCGTCAAGTATCAGACCGGCAAGCCACGAGAGCGGCGTGGAGAGTATGCCGAGATACAGCAAAACGAATATTGCTATCGTTATATATTTTTCGTATTTCATGACTCCGAAATACCATTTGGCGGGGAGAAAAACATAAAAAAGTCTTGATCCGTCAAGAGGTGGCACGGGTAATAAATTAAAAACTGCCAGCGAAACGTTAAGTTGAGCGCCCATCTGCAAAAATATCAACCATGTTGCAACAATGTACACTACCTGTGTTGAGGCAGATGCCGGTAATAGCTTTGATGCAAGAAGGGCGGAAAGTTGGTAAAGCGCAACAAAGATAAAACCGAGGCATAGATTGGAGACGGGACCCGCGGCGGCTGTAAGCGCCATATCACGACGCGGCTTTTTGAAATATCTGGAGTTTACGGGTACGGGTGTTGCCCATCCGAATCCGAATAACAGCATGCATATGAATCCGGGAAGATTGAGATGTTTAAACGGATCAAGTGTCAACCGTCCGAGATTCTTTGCTGTAGGATCGCCGAGTTTTGCCGCCATCCAACCGTGTGCCGCTTCGTGAAGTGAAAGTGAAAGCAGAATTATCGGCAGTGTAAGCAAAAAACTCAAAAGGTATGAGCCGATGTCATTCGTTCCGTTTGTTATCAAATATCTGAACATTCCGTCTTATCTCCGTACATGTGTTGTTATCGGCAAATTATAAAAATGCACTTTAACATTAAGAATTTATTGATGTGCGGCGCCGAGTATCGTGCGCCACACCTCATCGCGCCCCTCGCCGGTGTGAGATGAAAAGGGAATTATCTTTGTCCCTTCCGGAATCGCGTGGCAGGAAATTATTTTTTGCAGTGCCTCGGCGCGTGCTTTTTTTGATGAGAGTTTATCTGCTTTTGTCGCCGCTATTGCAAACGGGACTTCCGCAGCGCGAAGCCACTCTATCATCATGATGTCATCTGTTGTGGGACCTACTTTCATATCCACAAGCTGTAACACCAACATAATGCGGTCGCGTGATGGATTTTGGGTGAAATACCCGTCAGTCAGTTCCGACCAACGCGCTTTGTCGTCATATGCTCGTTTTGCATAGCCGTAACCGGGGAGGTCAACCAAAAACAGCGCGCCGTCCACATCGTAAAAATTTACCGTTATGGTCTTTCCGGGAGCCGAACTTACTCTTGCCAGTGTGCGTCTTCCGAGTAGGGTGTTGATAAGCGAACTTTTTCCGACATTTGAACGTCCCGCAAGCGCTATCTGCGGAGTGAACGAACGCGGAAATTGTTTCACGGTTCCCGCGGTGATCTTGAGATCGGCACGGTTAAGATTGAGCGACATCTGAAGTTGCTCCTTTTCCGGGAATTTCGGTTGCCGGCAGGATCGGTATTGCCGTTGTCTGCGTTGCCGTTATCGCAACGGTGTTGCGAATTCCCATAGTATTATCCACAGTTGTAAGCGGACTGCGTAATGCCTCGCATAGTACCTCTTTTACATTGCCTACCGGTATAAATTTCAGTGCGGCGCGTGCCTCCGGGTCTATCTCATCAAGGTCTCCGAGATTTGCTTTGGGGATGAGCACGGTATGTACTCCCGCGGAGTAAGCCGCCATTGTCTTCTCACGCAGACCGCCTATGGGTAAAACTCTGCCTGTCAATGTTACTTCGCCTGTCATTGCCACATCGTTGGCTACGGGAGTATTTGAAAGCGCACTGACGAGGGCTGTTACCATTGTAACACCTGCGGACGGACCGTCTTTTGGGACTGCTCCCTCGGGAACGTGTATGTGTATGTCTTTTGTTTTGTAAAAATCCGATGCTATTCCGTATTCGGAGGAAATGCGACGCACAAAAGTCAGCGCTGCCTCTGCGGATTCTTTCATAACGTCTCCGAGTTTACCGGTAAGTTCAAGTTTGCCCGTACCGTCAAGCACCGCCGCCTCTACCTTTAAAAGATCTCCGCCGTCTTCGGTGTAGGCCAGCCCATTCACAACGCCCACAAGGTCTTCGTCGTCGATGTGTTCGGGGATGAGTTTACGCGAACCCAAAAGATCTCCGATGTCGGCTTTGTCCAGTGAGACGGATTTAATTTTGCCGTCACTGTCAACTATCTTTTTCGCGGCTTTGCGGCAAAGCTCGGCTATCGTACGTTCAAGATTACGCACACCCGCCTCGCGTGTGTAGCAGTCTATTACCTCGTACACAGCATCATCGGTCATTTTCAGTTGGCGTTTGGTAAGACCGTGGCGGTGCAATTGCTTGGGAATAAGATGATCGCGCGCTATCGCCAACTTCTCGCGGCGTGTATAGCTTGAAAGCTCTATCACTTCCATACGGTCTATAAGAGGTCGCGGTATAGTTTCGAGTGTGTTTGCGGTTGTTATAAACAGGCATTCCGAAAGATCGAACGGCAACTCGACAAAGTGATCCCTAAATGTCTTGTTTTGCTCGGGGTCAAGCACTTCAAGCAAAGCGGATGCCGGATCTCCGTGTGCATCGGAAGTGAGTTTATCCACTTCATCAAGGAGTATCAGCGGGTTGCGCACTCCCGCTTTTATAACGGCGTCTATGATACGTCCGGGCATTGCGGCAACATATGTTTTACGGTGACCTCGAATATCCGCCTCGTCACGTACGCCGCCAAGTGATACCCGCACATATTTTCTGTTCATTGCGTTGGCAATGGAGGAAGCGATTGATGTCTTGCCGGTCCCCGGGGGGCCTACAAGGCATATGATCTGGTTTTTTAGTTCGGGATTTAACTGTTTTACCGCCAAAAATTCAAGGATTCTTGTTTTAACTTTTTCAAGTCCCTCATGATCGGCGTCGAGGATCTTTTTTGCCGTTTCAACATTTACCCTGTCGCGTGTTTTTGAATTCCACGGAATATCAAGGCAGGTGTCGAGATAACTGCGAAGCACTGTTGCCTCAGCAGATCCGAACGGAGTGCGCGAGAGTCGATCGTTTTCGCGCAAAAGTTTTTCTTTTACCTCGTCCGGCAGGTGCGCGCGCTCTATTTTATCAGCGTAGTCATCGGGATCTTCACCGCCGCCCAGCTCTTCCTCTATAACACGCATTTGTTCGCGCAGGTAATAGTCGCGTTGATTGTGAGAGATATTCTCACGCACGCGTTGATGTATCTTTTGTTCGCATTCGAGTAATTCACATTCGCGGTTGAGTATGGCAATAAGTTTAAATATTCTCGCAAAGGGATCGAATTCGTCAAGTATCGCCTGCTTGTCGGTGTGTTTGACAAGTACCGCAGATGCTATAAAGTCTGCAAGCAGTGCGGGTGATTGGATGCCGTGAGCTGTCAATTTTATGTCAACGGTGATGTTGGGCATCAGATCCGCTATTTTGTCAAATATCTCCGTCGCTTCGCGAATGTAAGCTTCTCCGTGTATTCCGCCGTTGTCGGCGAGTTCAACGGTACGGGCAAGAACATCGGCATCTATCAGTTTACCTGTCTTGCGGTATTCTGTTACCTTGGCTCTTGAGGTTCCCTCACATATAACGCGAACCGTACCTCCGGATCTTACCGTTTGGCGCAAACGGGCAACCGTTCCGACTTTGTAAAGCGCGCCGGGAGTTACCTCGCCGTCTCCGGCTTTTTTTACGCATACAATAAAGCAAAGCCTGTCTGTTGCGTTAGCGGCATCTATGCAGGCAATAGCCGCATCGTCGGTTACTTCAAAACTTATCGGAATACCGGGAAAGGCAACGGCCTCGTGTAACGGAAGCACGGGCAGTGTTAATTTCTCGGCTTTTTCTATATATTCTGGCATATCGTTAACCATCGTTCCCGCATCGACGGGAACTTCCTTTTTGTTCTTTGTTGTTGCTTATCGATTTGTTTCTTTTAGTCCTTTATCTCTATAAAACCGTTTATTGAAAGCTCGTCTGTATTTATGCCGGCGTAAACCCCGCGAAATGCCCATGTCGCCGAAACTTCGGTGCTTCCGCAACCGCCGACCAGAGGCATGCTGAGCGTTGTTTCGTATATGGCAAACTCGGTGCGATCGGTGCCGTCATATGCAATGGCCGGAGCGGTGTATGTGTATGCCTGCCCCGAAAATTTAAATAAGCAGTTGTATCTTTCCGAAACGAAAAGGGAGTAGCTTCGCACTTTAAGTGTCAGTTTTACTTCCGCGGTGTCTGAGGTGCGAGATACCGTTTCCCAATCTATCACCAGTGACAGTAAAGCGGCCTCGTCTGCGATTATTCTGCCGCTTTTGGCTGGGTAAGCCATGTTGTGCGGATCGGATAGCGTGGATTCATCTCCCGATGATACCGGCGCTTGCGGTATCGTGTCGGATGGATTTAACGAAGTTGTGGCATCGGTACTGTTTTGTGTTTGCGAGGTGTCCGGCGCATTGGTGGTGTCAAACGGTGCCATTGTGCTTTCGTCACTCGGATTATCGCCGAGTGCGAATCCGCCGTATATCAGCAGGGACGCAAGTATAAGCGCCGTTACGATGAGCAGCGCTATCATAAGCTTTTTTGAATCGATCTTCATTTGTTTGATCAATCTGCCTTTCCGTTTACGCGTACGCAAAAATGCCGCGCGTGTATATGTTATTCGATCGTCTGTGCCGTCGGTTGAGTGAAATAATCGGCGCGAGATATTTTTCAGTTTTAAATTTTGGAATTTATGTGTTTTTAAATTGCTCCGCGGCGGCAACGGCGAGACGGTCGCAACGCTCGTTGTACTCGTGCCCCGCATGCCCGCGTATCCATGAAATAGTCACGCGGTGAGTGGCGCAAAGCGAGAGCAAACGTTCCCAAAGATCGGGATTAAGCGCGGGAGAACCATCGCTTTTTTTCCACCCGCGGCGGCGCCACCCCTCTGCCCATTTCTTATCAAGTCCGTCGCAAAGATATTTTGAATCGGTTGTAAGCAATACCTCGCAAGGCTCGCGCAGCGCCTCCAGGGCGCGTATGGCTGCGGTGAGTTCCATTCGGTTGTTGGTGGTGTGCGCT
>CAZISZ010000035.1:0-13493 GCA_964542035.1 uncultured Ruminococcus sp.
CGTCCCGCATCGGTAACTATTTTATCGACAAAAGAACGTGTAACATAAAATTCGGCACTGTCGTTCACTTCAAGTAGGGAGCGGCGCTCCGAGTATGCATAAAAAGTATACTCGTACTTCGGTTTTTTGTCATATGAAGTATATATCGTAATCTTTGCTTGCGCTTGTGTGGGATCGGAAATATAATTTGCTATTTGTTCATCTGTGAGACCGCTGTCTCCGTCGTGAGCGTCACCGGCGATGGAGGCATATAGTATTGATTGATAAAACTTGCGGAAATTTGCCATACCGCAGCGCAGATATGTTTTTCCGATGCCGTCCGGTGTGGTGACGGTTATAGTATTTGCCGATACGTCCACTTTATTTCCCGTTGACGCATCGGTGATACTGCCGATAAGCACCACCACCTCTTCCCCACGGCTGTTGGTTTCATATTTGGCACCGCGGATACTTGACTTGTTACCGTCGGAATCCACCGCCTTAACGGTAGTGGCATCTATCGTCCATGTAAATCCTTTAGCGTCTGTTACGGTGAGGGATGACAATGCCTCCATTTCGGTTCCGTCGGGCGCTACGGCACGAAGCTTCATTTTATCCGACGTGATAGTTCCTTTTTTTATCGCATCAGCGGATGCGTCATCATTGGTAACAGAATCACTCTCCGAGTTATCAAGGTAAAAATGATATGTTCCATCGGGTGTGTCTATTTGAATTTCGGTAGCCCATGCAAGGTTCATCGAGAAATATGATGATTTGACCCAGTTGACAAGCTTATAATCCAAAAACAGCAGTTGCGTTCGACTGACTTCCACCACCATATCGTACAGAGCGGAGGTCATATAGTATGTGCCACTATCAGTCATTTTGCTTACAAATATAGTATGCTCAACTGCATCAAGATTATTGCCGTCATCATCTACGGGATAATAATCAAAATAGATCACATATTCCGGTTCATACAGCCCCAACTCTTTCATATCCTCCTCGGTAGGACCGAGCTTTGTGACATTAAGAAATGTCATATCATAAAAGGATTGCAGTGCGGCATTTGCGGCATCGGGATCAATATCGTACTGATCCGGATAATTCATTACATATGCAGTGTTGGCATAGAATGTGCCTGTTCTTGAATCAAGATCCCAATATGAAAAACTTACAACCGGATTTATCACCGCATTGTCAATATCGCTTACTCCGATAAGATCTTCGCCGCGGAAAATCGAAAATCCCTTAACATTAAAATAATTATTCAGCGTCATGGGATAGCAAACCGTAGGGGTTACATACATCTCAATGGGAAGTTCAAATACGCTGTCTACGTTTTCGGTAAGAGTGGATTGACCGTAAACGCTTATGAGTGATGCATCAACGCTGTAGTTCATGATATAAACGGCATCGCGACCGCTGTAACGTACGTAATATCCCGCCCCGGAGGGAATCATATCTCCTACGTATACTGTGTGCATATTATTTGATGTATCCACTATGCGATACCATGACGGTGAATACTCATAACTTTGACCGTCCTCGTCAATGCGGGTTTCGGTATCCAATCCGTATTCTGTGAACTTTCCATCCGCGTCCTTGATCGGATCCTTTATTTTCTCCATAGTCAACGGATAACCGCAGGATACAGCGAGTTGCGAGAGGAGCGCCTGATCGTAAGGCGTCCCCTCGAAGCCCTTTATTTGAAAAGTGTCGGTGGTATCGCGGTAAAAAGTATAATCCTCGGTAGCTGTGTGTACCTGCATGGATTTTATATTTGATTGTGAGGTGTGTCGGAACATAAGAATACGTTTGGAAGTTCCGACATCTTCGCCGTCCTCGGTGTCAACCACCGCGACAGTTTCGCACTCCCCCGTATCCGGATCCACTTCTACCAATGTACCGAGAGTTGTACTGTAATAGCCGTCTTTGGTGGTTTCGAGAGTATAGCCTTCCTTATCACATAAAACGTAGGAACCGCCTTTTTCCTTGACGTAATATTTCAGACCGTCAAGATCTGTAAAAATGATTCTGTTGACATAGTATGTTGCTACCCCGAGTCCCACGCCGAGCATAATAACGCACACAAGCAATATTGCGGTAATGCGTTTTTGTATTTTCAACACAGATCGGCGGCGGCGCCCACGTTTTAATTTTTCCTTTTTTGATTCTGTATTCTGCATCATGCGTACTTTCTCCTGACGAGAACGAATACACCTATTCCGAACACGATAACGGGAGGAATAACGGTGAGGATAATAGTATAGCGATTGGCTTCCGCTGTTGTCAAACTTTCAATGGTAGTGGAAACAAACATTTTGCTCTCGAGTCCTACGGGAACAAACTCTTTTCCCATTGCGCGCATGGCGCTCAACATAACATCGGAGTTGCCGTAAACATTGGATTGAAGCATGCTTGTGCTGAGAAAATCAGTCGATCCGCAGGCAAGAACATACGAATAATCGGCATCGCTGTTATTTACCATGCGCGTCTCGCGCGTAACTGTCATAAGTTTATATGGCTCTGCCTCGGTGGCGGAACTTACAACACGTCCGCCCGCCATTGCCTTTGCCGAGGTATATGATACAAATACATCATAGATATCGCGCGATACGCCATCGCGATAAAAACTACCGTAATTGTATTTAACCGAATCGTCATCATCGTCAACATACTCGGTGAGCAGGTAACCGCTGGCATATGCAAGAGGCATGGCATTTTTAAATATGACCTTAGGAGGATACTGAGTGCGAAGATCGCTGTGGATAGATGCACCGAGTCCCTGAGATGTATACGCGCCTATTATAGTAAGTCCGTCCGTGGTGAGCGAATGAGAATCATCGGAAACGACACACGATTCAACTTTTCCCAATGCATTTTCGCTTCTCACAAAGGATACTCCCCACTCTTCCAAATATTCTTCAAGGTGAGGGAGACGTGGCGTTGCCGGATCGATAAATACGGCAAGTGCATTTGTGCCGTCAAGAAAGCGATCTATCTTTTCTATCTCGGATTTATCCGAAATCCCCGCTTCTTTTACAAGAAAATCGTCACTTGGGTCATAGATGAACAGCATGCGGCAATCTTCGGGAATTTCCTCGTTTGCCAAATCAATTAGTTGGAGTTTATATCCGGCGTCCTCAAGCATCGAAAGGAGAGCGGCGCTGGAAGTAAGTTCTTCCGTTGTTACGAAAGGTTCACCATGGTTATACGGTAGGCAAACAATAGGAGACTCCGCTTGCGTAACCGCTAAAATTCCCGAAACAAGCTTTTTTTCACCGTTATAAGCAACCGGCGTACTGGTATCGCTTTCCTCAAAAAGATAAAACGCTCTTTGTGAGTAGAGTCTGAACTCTGTACCGCAGGCAACTATAACTGAATGAGAATATATTTGTGTCTTTGATGTAGTCTTGTATTGATTAACAGCTGTCGGATTGCGGAATATGTTGATGTTCTCCACCGTCACGTAGTCCACATTACGTTCTATCTCAAGGGCAGATTCGTAAACAAGGCGCTGCGTCATATTGGCGGTAAGGTTATCCGGTTCGTCGCAGAAGATTATTTTAACATCCTGTCCGTTGGTTTCCACCCCTTGAAGTGTTTCTATAGCGGCATCCGAAAGTGTATAAAGACTCTCGGTGGTCATATCTGTGTACCATCCGAATTTGGTTGCCAAAAGAGAGAAAAGTGCGTTAAAAAGTATAACCGCCGCAACAAGCACGCTTGTAAGAGCAATGGCAACACCGCCGTATCTTACACGACGAGAGCGCATGGCATCGGTATTTTTTTTCATGTTTTTCATCTGTCAAAACCTCCGTCAAGCCCAACGACGGCGCTCATACACGCGCACGGTCAGATACAGAAAAATAAATGTGAGTGAAACATAGTAGATAAGTGCGGACCAATCAAGTATACCGTAACCGAAGTTTGAAAACCTTGAAAGCACACTGAACCAATCAAGCACATATCTCACAACATAACTGTTTATAAGGCGGGTTCCGTCCTCGCTGCTACCCGCTTGGCTGAGTATGTTGAGTATTACCATGGTTATCAGCACACCTATTGTAATAACGGCAGCGGAAAGTTGATTTTCCGTAAGCGAAGACACCAAAAGTCCAATGGCTATAAAAGCGGCACCTATAAGTATTATTCCTATCAATGATCCCCATATTTGCGCCGTATTCGGACCTATATGATCACCGCTCAGCCAATCTCCCTCCGCTTTTTTTGAAGCGATCTCGGAAGCGGCGGTAGAGTAAAGCGGTATAAAATTAATGCAAGATGCCAAAAGCGCTCCCACAAATATGGAAAGAGCTGCAAAAAATTTACCCATAACCATACCGAATATTGTAACGGGAGCGGTAAGCAGCATCTGCTCGGTTCGCATTTTGCGTTCTTCCGCAAACATTCTCATTGTAAGCAATGGGATAAGAATGATCATGGCGAATATTATATACTGAAAATATGACGATGTACTGTATGAGTTTGATTGAATCGTAGTATAACAGCAAAGCAGTGCCGCCAATGCCATAAAAGCTCCGATGTAAACATATCCCACCGCATTGATGAAATATGAGCGCATCTCCTTTTTGTAAATTGCAAGCATAAGACTTTTACCGACCGCCGCATGGCGGTCAATCCTTTCAGTGATAATTCTACGTAAGGTTTATTCAAACCGAATTTTTGAGTTGCTCCGTAAATCCGTAAAGCGCAGACGATCTAAGCAATCATCGCTGTGGATGAAATGAAGACAAAGAGTGACTCAGTTCTTCTCCGCGCCGTTACCGGGCTTTGATTCCGAGAAAAATGTGTCGGTCTTTATTGTATAATCCTCATAATATCGACCTGCGTTTTCGGAGAATGTCGTGTCATCACCGGAAGCAAGAGACTTTTTTTGCTCTGTCGCTTTTTCTATCATTTCGCCGGCAAGATCTCGCTCGGTTGCGGCGCGACGTGACTTGGAGTCCTTATCGCCCGTTTTTTGCGATCCGGTCTTGTCCACAACGGCGATGAAAATATCCTCAATGCTGAGTCCCAATGCTTCAAGCCCAACAATGGGCCATTTCTTTTCCGCCATCGTCCAAAACAACTTTTTGCGTATATCAATGCCGGGCTCACTTTCTACCATATAGGTGTACGCATCGCCGTCGCGTGCGGCAAGCACCTCGGCATATGTAACACCGGAAAGATTGCGTAAAACGGACAACACATCACGTTGAGGACCGGAAATTTTAACGTTAAAACGCCTTGTGTTTTCAACGGCGCGCGAGATATTTTCCGTCAGTTCATCGGCAACTATCTTACCCTTGTTGATAATGACTATGCGATCGCACACCGCTTGAACCTCCTGCAATATATGTGTGGAAAGAATAACGGTATGCTCTTTACCGAGAGTACGAATGAGATTGCGTATCTCTATTATTTGCTTGGGATCAAGACCTATTGTCGGCTCATCGAATATAACGACGGGCGGATTGCCTATAAGTGCCTGTGCTATACCGACGCGTTGACGGTATCCCTTGGATAGATTTTTTATAAGTCTGTTGCGTACTTCGCCAATCTTAACGACGGAGCAGATCTCCTCAATATGCTTGGATTTGCTAAGCACACAACCTTTAAGATCGTATGCAAAGGAAAGGTATTCGTCAACCGTCATGTCCGGATACAGCGGTGGCTGTTCCGGCAGATAACCTATCAACCGTTTGGCATTAAGCGGGTCATCGAGGATATCAACGCCACCGATGGATACACTCCCCGAGGTTGATGAAAGATATCCGGTGAGAATATTCATCGTTGTGCTTTTTCCGGCGCCGTTGGGACCGAGAAAGCCTACAACTTCACCGCGCTCGACCTCAAAGCTGATATCATCAACGGCGCAAAAGCTGCCGTAGTTTTTGACCAGGTGAGATATTTTAATCATAAAAGCGGGTTTCCTTTCATTTTGTATTGTTGCGCTCTGTAAAGTATAACACGAAAAAATAGACATTCTGTGAACATTGGCGTTTTAGTGAAAAAAAGCTGTCACGGCTTTCTGATTTTTTTGTGATATAGAACTGAAACATCCGAAAAATCGCAAAATATTATCGCATTCCGATCCATATGCGAAAAAACTATTGTAAAATCTCATCGAATATTGTATAATTACATTATGTATAGGGTGTGCAGATGACCTTAAGCGTTATTTTACGCGATGATTTCGGCTTATCGGATTAACCGAAAAGGTTTTTATGCTCGACTTTAACGGTAAGATGGCAGAAGGAGATATAATTAAACAAATGACTGATAACAGTACGATGCTCCAATATAAATGCCCATGTTGCGGCGGCAGTATTGAATTTGACAGCAGTTTGCAAAAGTTGCGGTGTCCGTATTGCGATACCGAATTTGATGTTGACACACTTCGTGAATTTGACAGAGCCGCTCGCTCAACTGCGGATAACGATCCGGGGTGGGATAATTACGATGCCGACAGCGGAAGCGGCAGTTGGCGGGATGGAGAAACCGAAAATATGGTCTCGTACATCTGTCAATCCTGCGGAGGCGAGATAGTAGGTGATCCCAACACCGCGGCAACTGTTTGCCCTTTTTGCGGCAGTAACGTTATAGTCACACAAAAATTCGCCGGAGATCTGCGCCCGGATTATGTAATTCCTTTTAAAATAGATAAAGACGGCGCCAAAGCCGCACTTAAAAAATTTATGAACGGCAAAAAGCTGTTGCCCGACTCTTTTACCGATGAAAACAGGATAGACAGCATACAAGGTATATACGTTCCGTTTTGGCTCTACGATGCCGATGTTGATGCCACCATGAGTTTTAAAGCAACACGATTGAGCCATTGGTCGGACAGTTCGTACCACTATACGAGAACGTCTCATTTTCAGGTATTGCGCGGTGGAAAAATCGCTTTTGACAGAGTTCCCGTTGACGGATCCAAAAAGATGGATGATACATACATGGAGTCTCTTGAGCCGTACAACTATGCCGACATGGTGGAATTTGCCACCCCATATCTTGCAGGATATTTCGCCGATAAATATGATGTTGATGCAAACACCGGGGCGCCGCGAGCCAATGAACGTATAAAAAACAGCACGGCAGAGGCATTGCGCAACACCGTAAAAGGATATTCAAGTTGCGTTTCGACCGGAACAAATATAACACTTTCAAACCAAAATATAAAATACGCGCTTTTACCCGTGTGGATACTCAACACAAAATACAAAGATGAGATTTACACTTTTGCCATGAACGGTCAGACGGGAAAATTTATCGGTAAATTGCCCGTGGATCGCGCTAAATACTGGAAATATTGGGGTGCCGTATTCGGTATTGCGGCAATCGTCGGTACGGTGATATCGTTTTTAATCTGAGAAAGGCGACGGATAATGAAAAAAAGTTCCGAAAGATCAATAAAACAAGCCGAATATTCAAGTCCTGTAAGGATATCTGCAATGCGTTGTGTAACCGCGGCATTCTTTGCGATGCTTATGGTTGTATCGCTTTTCTGTTTTCCTATAACGGCGACATCGGACAATGATTTATGGATAACCGATAATGACGATATAATAACAATATCCGCCGAGATAAGCATATGCGAGATAGCGGCAAGAGTCAATCAAAAATATAATTTCAACATTTCCGTTGTCACCGTGAAATCGCTTAACGGATCATCATCGTCAGAAAAGGCAGACAGTTTTTATGACTTACGATTTACGTTGAATTCCGACGGTATGCTGCTCTTGATTTGTCCGAACGAACAAGAATACGCAATATCCACGAGCGGATCCGCCATAGTAGAATTTGAGGCTGATTCGCGCCTCGATAACATCACACGCACTGTAGTTGAGCGTTTAAGTTTAGGTGACTATGACGGCGCGGGCGAAATGTTTGCAAGGCTTATTGAAAGTTGCCTTGAGGCAATACGTCCCGGAGATGACGGCACAACCGCCATCGGGAACGATAACTGGCAAGAAAGTTACAATGATGTTATAGGCGACTATTGGGTACATTATAAAAAGCCTATAGAATACAATGACATATCCATCGGCGGTATATCGCAGGCAATAGGCGAACTCCCCAACGATACTTACGGATATGCTTCGGCATATCTCGCAAATTGTCTAAAACGCCTGCTTGCCGTACTTATGATATCTGCGATCATAGCGTTTATATGGGTCGGAGTTATGCGCTCAGGTATGAATAACGTACAAAAGAGCAATCGCGCCGCAAACTATGTGCGCCCCAACAGTTTTAAGCTGACGCAGAGTGCGGATCTCTATCTCTACAGCACCGTAACCAAAAGCCCGCGTGCTCAATCATCGTCCGGCTCAAACGGAAACAGGGGCGGTGGCGGCAGTATATCGCATCATTCATCCTCCGGCGGTACCCATGGCGGCAGAAGCGGAAAATTCTGAACCTTACAAGTTACATATAAAAATATTCCGTCCAACTGATGCCTTTCAGGCATCCGTCGGACGGTTTTACTGTTGTAGTGGTTGTTTTTTTCGTTGATCAACGTTAATACACGGAGATATTATCCTACAACTTTTCTGCCGAGTTTTTTGGATATCGTCTCATCCATTTTGTCACGGCTGATTCCCAATACTTCGGATAGCTCTCCTAAAAGACAACTGTAAGCCGAATGTTCAAAATCTATGTCCAGATCCGGTAAACGTCGGCGAGAACGGCTGAATTCTTCCCTGCGGAATCTTACAGCCTTTACTATTCGAACATAGTTCTCCGGAATAGTGGTACGTAACGCCTCGCGATATACATCACGTCTTGTGCGCTCGTTCTCTACCTCTATCGGCTCTATATCAGCGATGGCATATATAAAATCTTCTGCTTCCTCACGCGATAGGAGCGGTCTCATTATAACGTTTTCGTTTTCCACCGGTGTGTAGATCACAAGGTTGGATTGATCGTGCACCGGCTTCAAAACATAATATTCTCTTTTATCCTCGGGATCGAACGGTGAATTTGTTAATCCTTCAACTCTGCAAACACCGTTGGTTCCGTACATGATCAGTTCTCCGATATTAAACATTTTTGGCTCCTTTCAGCATCATACTCGGCAATGTAACTAAATTTATTACATATAATATTATACACTAAAAAAATCGATTTGTCAAATGTTTATTTTATAAAAACTTTTTATAAATATAAAACGACTGCAACCCGTTTAAGACAACTTGCAGTCGTTTATAGTTTCGGTCAAAACGTAGGATCTTGATCGTTATAATATTATTAGTTTTTTTTATTACCACGCAAAATAATATCGAACAGCGTCATAATTCCGGGTCTATACTCACACCTTACGATGTGTATCATAAGTTCTTCGGCAGATGCCAAAAGACCTATTGCGCAGGCGATAAAGCAGTAAACGGTTCCACTGTCTGCGGCTATGAAATACGGAATCATAAAAACGGCAAATCCGGTCAATTTGTTCATATAGGTATGAAGCGCGGCAAATCTGTGATATTTTACAGCCGCCGTTAAATACGCCGATAACCGCAGTGACAGGACGATAAAAACGAATATCCAAATAAGGCGCGGAAGACGTTCCCAAAGTATAGGAAAAATACGCAATATCATTGCGGCATAAAATAAAAGGTCGGCGCAGCTGTCAAGTTTTGCACCCAACTCGGTTGTTCTGTGGCTTGCGCGCGCAACAACGCCGTCCAAAACATCGCTGAATCCGCAAATGCTGTAAATCACTAAAAATTCAACAGACAGCGGAGCAACGAAGAAAAGAACGATCGCACCTAACATGCGCAATGCGGTCAGCATATTTGGAAATGTTAAGAGATTTTTCATTTTTCCTCCCGCTGTGATCGTTAAGTTTCGAAAATAAAGCAATAACAAATGTTAAATCAAACAAGACTATCGCCCCGTTGCCGCTATTACCACAAAGATAAACGGCAAAAATAAAAAGCATCGAATACCGTACCGAACGCCATTTCGATGCTGATGTAACACAGAGCTCAAGGTACCTGTGCACAAAAAACAGGCAGCCTCTGAACGCCAAACGTAAAGAAATGCGGCGCTCGGTATTCCGCAAAATCGCATATAAAAATAGGCTATCGCTTGGCGCGACAGCCTATTTGGTGCCGGTGGCGGGGGTCGAACCCGCACGTCCGTGAAGACACGGGATTTTAAGTCCCGGGCGTCTGCCAATTCCACCACACCGGCATAATATGCGGTTGCGAAAACAAACAACATGATTATTATAGCATATATTCTTAAAAAAATCAAGCCCGCAAACGGCTTTTTTTCTCATTTTTGAAGAAAAAATTATTTTCAAACACTGCCAAAACATTTTTGTGCATTTGTCGCATTGATTTTGATCATTTGAAAATACACCGGCATAAAATAGTATAGAACGTAATTAAAAACGGAGGTAATCTTATGACTGATCACGACGAGTATAACATTCGGGATCCCGAAAAAAATAATATCGAAAATGACAATATCATTGATATCAATGATTCCGATAATATTCCGAAACAGTCCACGGGCAGCGGAAGATTGATAGTGCGGGTATTCACGGCATCGGGAGCCGTTCCGCTTTCGGGAGCTCAGGTGGTGGTGCGTAATACGCCTGCCGTCGGTGGTGGGATAATAGCTTCACTCATAACTGATCGCAGCGGTATAGCACCCACGGTAAGTCTCTCCGCACCGCCGAAATCCGAAGCGCAACACCCGGGGAGTGTTCGTCCGTACTCTGTTTACGGAATAGATGTTTTTCTTGACGGATACTTTACGCCGGTCTATGAAAGTGTTCCGATATATGATGGTATAACATCGGTGCAAAACGTTATAATGATACCGCTACCCGAAAACGGACGCGCGAACGGTCGGCGCCCGGATGACACCATAGTTTATCCGGAAGCGCAGGAACCGTCTCTTTAGAATGTGAATGACAAATCGGGTGATTGATAATCAAGGAGGTAACTATGCCAACAATAACACCTGTAATACCGTCAACCATCACCGTCCATCTCGGTCCGCCATCTTCGGCGGCACGCAATGTTACACTTCCCTTTTGGAGCTACATAGCAAATGTTGCATCAAGCGAAATATATCCGAACTGGCCCGAAAATGCTTTGCGAGCAAATATATATGCACAGATAAGTCTTGCGCTGAATCGCGTTTATACCGAATATTACCGTTCACGCGGCTATGATTTTGATATAACAAATTCAACAGCCTATGACCAATATTTTGTTGAGGGCAGAGATATATTTGAAAATATAAACGAGTTAACGGGCGAGCTTTTCAACAGTTACGTGATACGCCGCGGTAGTATAGAACCGTTGTTTACGCAATATTGCAACGGCACAACGGTTACTTGCGACGGACTTTCACAATGGGGGACAGTGGAACTCGCCGAACGAGGGCTTACTCCATATGAAATCCTGCAATATTATTACGGCGACGATATAGATATAATCACCAACGTGCCGATTGAAAACATACGCGCATCGGCTCCCGCCGTTCCGTTGCGGCTCGGAAGCGGAGGTAACGATGTGCGAAATCTGCAAATACGCCTCAACAGAATATCGAAGAACTATCCCGCCATACCAAAAATAGCGCTGGTTGATGGGTTGTTTTCAACCGACACCGAAGATGCTGTTATTGAATTTCAGCATATTGCGGGACTTGTGACCGACGGAATAGTTGGCAACGCAACATGGTACGCAGTAATATTTTATTTTAACGCCGTAAAAAGGCTGAATGAACTGAACTCAGAGGGGCTTTTGATAACAGAAGTGTCGCAGGAATTTCCCTTTGTGCTCAGCGAAGGAACCACAGGGCAATCGGTAAGGAATCTGCAATATTACATAAGTTATCTATCCAGCTATTATCAAAGCATTCCGTCGGTGGCGGTGGATGGAATATTCGGGCGTGAAACAACAGCCGCGGTGATCGATGTGCAAAACACATTCGAACTGGCGGCAGACGGAATAGTCGGTCCCATAACATGGCAGAGTATATACAATGCATACCTCGGCATTGTCCGTACTATCCCGATCGAATATATCGAGGGTAGCGGAGTACCGTTTGGCGGCACTCCGCTACGCCTCGGATCCGAGGGCGAAGCAGTAGTGCTTCTTCAACGGTATATAGGGAGAATATCCGAAACACTCAGCGAAATACCGAGCGTACCGGCAACCGGGTATTTCGGCGAAATTACAGACAGCGCAGTTAGAATATTTCAAGAATTTTATGATTTGCCTGTTACGGGGGTTGTAAATATAGAAACTTGGGATGCGATCGTCGGTGTATTTGAAGATGTAAGCGCGAGCGATGAATCGGCAAATGGGCAGTACCCCGGATATCCTATAACATGAGTGTCATATGCAACAGGCAGCACACACCAAGCCGCAATGCGCAACGGCATCTCCCGCGATAGCATAAATATCAAGGAGGCTTTTAATAATGAGCGAAACGACAAACAAAATAACCGAAAAAGAGGCACGGGCAAATTTGCAAAGATATCTGCGCCGACTATCCTATTTCGAACCGTCCATTTCACCGCCGCCAATCGATGGAATCGCCGGTGAGGATACTACAAGCGCAATCAAAGCCTTTCAAGTGCTAAACGGTCTCGAAGAGACCGGCGTTGCCGACAGAGTGACTTTCGATCGCCTGTTTGAGGCATACGAAGCAACTACGGAAAAATATTTCCCGCCTCTTTGCATATCACCGTTTCCGAGTACACCGGACGGATATAAACTTGAACAAGGAAGTCGTGCTCCGATAGTTAAACTGATACAATTCATGCTTTCGGAGATATCCGCAATATACGACGGTATATCACTGACGGTGAGCGGTGTGTACGACACGGAAACAGCGTCCGCCGTGAGCGAATTGCAAGCTGTGAATTTATTACCGATAAACGGAGAAGTTGATAAAACAACATGGGACGCACTTGCGCGCGCATACGGATATTATCTTTTTTATACCGATCCGTAAATCGGCATAAATCCGGTGCGACAGGTCAAAAATAGCTGTAACGTGTCATTACCCCAAAAACAATAACGCGGAGAGGATAAAAAATGAAAAGCAGATTTTCAAAAAAAGCGCAAAACGTACTCGATCGTGCGTTGGATATCGCTTCAGAACTCGGCTACAGCTATATCGGAACAGAGCATATACTTATCGGTATGCTTGAAGATGAGTCATCGGTCGCAACTCGTTTGCTTTACGCGCGAGGCGCCGAATACGAAAAGTTTTATGCCATTGCGGACAAAAACGGTGGCGATGAGCGACCACGCGAGTTAATACCATCTGATATGACGCCGAGGGTCAAAAGATTGATAGAGACGTCCTCCGGCAATGCCGCGAGATTTTCCGATTCCGTTATAGGAACCGAGCACATGTTGCTTGCGCTTTGCGAATGCCGCGACGGCGCAGCCGCTAAGATGCTTGAGAGTGCGAGCATATCTGTAGGAGATATACGACGGGACATATTGTCATATTTTGAAAGCAGAAAAAATGGA
>CAZISZ010000036.1:0-12925 GCA_964542035.1 uncultured Ruminococcus sp.
GACCGAGATTGTGTTCAAGCGCTATCTCCGCAGAGCATTCGATGTCTGCGACTCCGAGTTCGTAGATCTGCGCCAATGCCGCCGCCGCCATAGAACAAGCAACGCCAACCTCTGCCTGACATCCGCACTCGGCGCCGCTTATTGATGCGTTTTGCTTTACAACATTGCCTATCACTCCGGCAACCGCAAGCGCATCAATGATCTCGCTGTCGCTTACTCCGCAATCATGTTGCATGTAGTAGAGCACCGCGGGGAGGATTCCGGCGGCACCGCATGTGGGAGCGGTTACTACTGTTCCGTTATCCGCGTTTTCTTCCGCAACTGCCAAAGCGTATGCCGACACGCGACGATTTTCATGTATTAGGGATAATTCAAATTTTGCGTTTTCACTGTAAAGCGTGCGTGCCTTGCGCTCAAGATGCAGCCCGCCGCCGAGTACTCCGCTTGCGGCAAGACCGCGACAGACGGCATCTTTCATTATTTGCCAAACGGTTTCAAGATGGCAATCGATATTCGGTTCGTAGTGACGGACATATTCGGGGAGAGTTATCCCGTTTTCTGTTACAAATGCTCGTATTTCCGCAAAGTTAAGCTCGGGGTACACTTCAAGCGATTCCTCCGGGTCGGCGCCGTTTATGCGCACGCTGCCTCCGCCCACGCTTTCGGCGTCAAATAAAAATTCGGAATTGCCGTTATCGTTTGCGGAATATATGCGCATGTAGTTGGGGTGCGGAATATCCGTCCGCTCCGTGTTAAACACTATTTCGGTGTCGGTGCCGAGCACCTCGCGCAAAACACGGTCGGTGCCGTGTCCGCGCCCCGTCAGTGCCAACGAGCCGAAAAGTTCTACACGGTAGCGTCGAGTGCCGAAACGATCAAGTGCGTGGCGGGCGATCTTTTCGGGACCGATCGTGTGAGAACTTGACGGACCGCGGCCTATTTTGTAAAGCTCTTTGAGAGTTTTCATTGTTTTTTATAGATCCTTGCTGTTGGGTTTATTGTTATTGCGTTTCGAATGTCGGCGTCGAATTATTCGATGTCAACTTGACCGTCTGCGTGGACGGTTACTTTCATGCCGTCGCGAACATATGCCAAAAATTCATCGCCGAGAGAATCGACAACTGGCATGGGAGTGCCCTCAAGCCAAACATCGGATAGTATGGCGCCTGCGGCGGCAAGTGAGTCTATCGGTTCGGAAAATAACATACACGCAGGCTGGCGTCCCATAGAGCAGGCGCAATACAGTACAAGTCCGCCGGTGGTGGAACCTATGGTGCGCGGAAGGCAAAGCGCACGTCCGTGCATTTGCTTGCCGTAAAGATCCGGATTATTCTGGTCGCCGCAGGTGGCGTTTTTATCGCCGAACTGCAACGCTTTTTGAAATGACGCGAGCGTATTGAGACCTCCGTGAGACACCAAAGCCTCGGCACTGACCTCGCCTGCGGATACTGTTCTTCCTTTAAAAGTTTTCATTTATTTAAACCGTTTCCTTTCGATCTGACCTTTTACGGATCTGGTGAAATTTGCTTTGCGTCAAAACGAATTTTTATTTTACACCGCCTGTGATTTTCAGCAGAATTTCATTATCGGTGTAGTAACGCGCACTGGTATAGGTGCGGAGTTTGTTGCTTGATGTAATAACCGGCATTTTTGTACTTAGCGGGTTGTTCATGTACATCAGCGGACATATGTAGCTGACGATTACGCCTGTTTTTTTAAGCCTTGAGGCGTACTCGGTTTTTTCAAACGTTGCAAGCACACCGGGAGCGGCGGTGAATACTGTGGGAATGACCACTTTTTTCTTACCGGATATTGCAAGTCCCTCCTCAATGCGACAGGTCCACCCTATAAGCTGTTCGAGGCTCATATGCGGGCATCCCATAAAGCAGAGTTTCGGCTTGGCGTTTGGATTTTTCCAGATGATAGGGTAGCTTTCGTACACGCGGCGCAATTCGTCATCGTCTATAATGTAAACTTTCGCATTCTCTTTTATAAGCGCTTCGCCGTATTTTACCGCTTCCGGAGTAATATTCTCAACATGGTAAAGTCCTACGGCACCGTTCGACGCCGTGGCGGCGCCGAAATCTTTGAGATATGTGCGCGACTCGTCATTCAGGCCGGTTCCGAGCCAACGGTCAAGACCGCGAATAAAAGGCACGTCTTCCGTAACTTTCATGCCGATGGCTGATCCGATCAGTTGTGCTTCCGGCTTTTTTGTGGTTTTTATCTCGATTATCCAATCCGCGCGCCTGCCCTCGTCCGTGAGCAATCCGAATGACGGCACGAATCCGACGATCGAACCCATAAGGTCTATAATTCCGGAGTTGCGGTTACAGCGTGCGCCGAGCACCGAGTTTGCGTAAACAACCGCAGAGGATTCCGACCATGAGAGCACATCTCCCATATTCGGGGTGTTGCCCACTTCGTCCATGTAACAGGTACAGGTGAATGCTTTTTTATCCATGAGCCCGAGCTTTTGCAGTTGATCTTCGTAAAAATCCTGCTTTGTGTACATGAATTTTTTAAAAACGATATCCTGCAATAAACTTGAGGGCACATTCGGATCAAGCGGACGCGGGTCGGCGGAAAATTGCTGTGCGGATACCGCGTCGGACTTTATCAGCCGATCCATCAGCGCGTAGACGGGAGTGAGCGCTTTAAGTCCGAAGGAAGTTACAAGATGATTGTATTTGCTTGTTACCGGCACCATTTTGTCGGCACCGAACAGCTCTCCGTAGCGTACAAGGGTCTGCATGACCTTAGCCATAATCTCGCCGCGGCTGCCGTCAAGTATTGCTTTTTGCTCATCGGTGAGCATCATTTTATATTCCATTGTTTGATTTTCCTTTCCGTACACGACGATAGATATGTTGTCGATGAGATTATTCCCGCCTGTTATATTCGCATTGCGGCTTCGTATGCTCCCCATATGACCGTGCGTAGGTTGCCTACTGCCGAGCAATCCCCGACGAGTTGAACGCGAGAGTTAGGCTGCGCCGCGGGGGAGGGAATATATCCCGCACAACTGATAACGGAATCGCATGCAAGTTCCAACCGACTGCCGTCCTTGGCGGCGCAGATAACAGAGCCGTCGCGCACTTCATTCAGCGCGGTCTCAAGATAAACGGGGACTCGGTGAAGTTCAAACCACTCGCGAAGATAGGAGGAGTTGGCAAGACATACTCCCTTTTGAGATATCAGGTCATCTCGAATCTCAATTATCAACGGCTTTTTGCCGCCGAGAGCCAGTTCATATGCTATTTCGCATCCTGTAAGACCTCCGCCTATTACAGCAACCGTCTCTCCAACCTCGCGCTTACCGAGCATGTAGTCGCATGCCTCTATCATGCGCTCGTGCCCTTTGACGCGACTGAGTATGCGCGGTACGGCTCCTGTTGCAACTATAATACGACTGTCCCCGAGTACGGAAATATCTTTTACTTCATCGCCGAGGCGAACTTCAATGTCTAACTCTTGCATTTGTCTGCGGTACCATTCAAGCAACTCGCGCAATTTACCTTTATATGATTCGGCGCTCGCGGCGATAAAAGCACCGCCGAGTACTTTGCTTTTTTCGTGTATGATGGGTTCGTGTCCGCGTAGTTTCAAAACACGTGCGGCTTCCATGCCACCGATGCCGCCGCCGATTATATGTACAGTCTTTTTCGACGACGTGGGTTTTATGTTGTGTTTGTTCCATTGCATCATCTCGGCGTTAACGGCACAGCGCGCGAGATGCAGACTGTCCGAAAGTTCTTGGTCATTGGGAACCCCCTTGTAATGGCACATATTAAAGCAGCCGCTGTGACATAGTATGCAAGGGCGTATATCGTTGGCACGATCCTCTATAAGTTTTGTGACCCATTCCGGATCTGCCAAAAATCTGCGTGCAAAGCCCGCGCCGTCAATACGACCGGATGATATCGATTCGGCCGCGGTTTCCGGGTTCATTCTTCCAGCGCAGATGACCGGAATATTTACAAATTTCTTGATGTGCTCAACATCCGCCAGATTGCAGTTTTCGGGCATATAAATAGGCGGGTGCGCGCAGTACCACGCATCGTATGTACCGTTATCGCAGTTGAGACAATCATATCCCGCATCCTCCAGATACTTTGCGGCACGCTCCGATTCTTCCATATCGCGCCCTGCCTCGGTGAACTCTTCGCCCGGCAGTGCCCCGCGTCGAAATCCTTTGGTCATCGAGCGTACACTGTAGCGCAGGGAAACCGGAAACTCATCGCCGCATTCCGCTTTGATTGCTTTGACAATCTCGGCGGCAAAGCGGTATCTGTTTTCAAAGGAGCCGCCATATTCATCGGTGCGATGATTGACATATTTCAAAGTAAACTGGTCAAGCAGATAGCCCTCGTGAACGGCATGTATCTCAACTCCGTCAACACCGGCATCGCGAAGCATTTTTGCGGATTTCGCAAAAGCGTCTATAAACTCGCGTATCTCTTCCACCGTCATCTCTCTTGACGGTACTTTATCCGACCAACGGTTGGGGGATGGGCTGGCGCTGGCTGTGATCTTGTCGAGATCCATTACCGGCTTTGAGACCGTGCGAAGAAATTTATTGGTGTACAGAGTTTCCATCATCGGGCTGACGGTAAACGAACGTCCGAAACCGGCAGTCAGCTGAACAAATAACTTGGCACCCGTTTTGTGAAATTCGGGCATCCACTCGGCAAGATCGCGATACATTTTTTTGTTTTTGTGCAGCCATTGTCCGAACATGGGGTTGTATACCGGTTGACATCCCGGCAGGACAAGCCCCACGTTGTTTTTTGCCACCTCCATTATAAAACGCGCACCGCTGCGGTCAAAATGGTTTTTCTCCATCCACCCGAAAAGGTCGGTGCCTCCCATACTGGTAAGCACTATGCGATTTTTGATTTCACAGTTGCCGATTTTCCACAGCGTGAAAAGCGGGGAAAGGTTATGGTCCATGTTTTTATCCTCCGTTCGGATGATTTTTATCGGTCGTTAATATTATAACATATAAATCGGTACAAGACAATATAAAATTGTCAGCAAAAAACAAAAAATCTCCGTTATACGAACGGCGTTTTCTGCGCAAATCGTATGTATTTTAATAAAGTTATTATAATCGGAAAAATCGCGAATGCAAGCGCCGCGGCGCTTGCATTCGCGATTGAATCAAAGTGTGATAATAAAGTTGTTAAGACGATTATCAAAGCACTCGCGAAAGAAATTCGCGGGTCCTTTCCATGCGAGGCGAGCCGAATATATCGTTGGGAGCACCTTCCTCGCATATCAATCCGCTGTCCATAAAGATAACGCGGTTTGAAACCTCTCGTGCAAACGCCATCTCGTGCGTAACAACGATCATTGTAAAGCCGGAGGATGCCAAGGAGCGCATGACTTCAAGCACTTCGCCAACCATTTCGGGATCAAGGGCAGATGTGGGCTCGTCAAAAAGTATCACTTCCGGTGACATGGACAGTGTGCGTGCGATTGCCACGCGCTGTTTTTGTCCGCCGGAGAGTTGTTGGGGCTTGGCGTTTATATAACGTTCCATGCCAACGCGGGTAAGATATTCCATTGCCGTGTTGTGAGCTTCCGCACGACTGCGTCCCAGTACCTTCATTTGTCCTATCATACAGTTGTCGAGTGCCGTCATGTTGTTAAACAAATTAAATTGCTGAAAGACCATACCGACCTCTGCGCGGTATCTTCTTATGTCGGTTTTGGGGGATAGAATGCTCTGTCCGTTATAAAGTATATCGCCTGATGTGGGGATCTCAAGCAGGTTGATGCAACGCAACATGGTTGACTTGCCGGATCCGGATGAGCCGATAACGCTTACTACCTCGCCTTTTGAGACAGAAAGACTTATATCGCTTAAAACATTATGACTGCCAAAGTTCTTTTTGAGGTGCGATATTTCAATGACCGGTTTTGTTTTATCAATCACGTGGGATCGCCTCCTCTTTTTTGATGTGTATCTCGGCTTCGGGATCGCTTTGCGAGCCGAATATGGTGTAGTTTTCTTTGCCGTCGAGACGTTTTTCTATGAATCTCAGCAGGCAAGTGACGGTAAATGTCAAAATAAAATAAATTATGCAAACAACAAAGTAGGTTTGAAACGTTTTAAAGTTTTGGCGTTTGATAATACCCGCAAAATAGTACAGCTCGGTAACACCTATGACGTTGAGCACCGAAGTATCCTTGATGTTGATAACAAATTCGTTGCTGACGGAGGGGAGAATATTTCTTATTACCTGCGGAAGAATTACGTGTACCATTGTTTGGCTGTGGCTCATACCTATGGATTTGGCTCCCTCAAACTGACCGCGGTCGATGGATATTATACCTCCTCGCACTATCTCCGCCATGTACGCGCCCGTGTTTATGGATACAATAAGTATGCCGGATGGCAAAAGGGGAAGCGTGTTTCCGCCGCTGGCGAAAGCATATCCCCAATATATGACCATGGCCTGTACCATCATAGGCGTACCGCGAAATACCTCGACGTAAACGGTTATTATTATGTCGATGATGCGGCGCAGTACGCGCATGAGTGCGCTTTGCGGCATAGGGGAAGTGCGTATCATGCCGGTAAGCAAGCCTATAAGAAAGCCGGCTACCGTTCCGATAAGGGATATCAGCATTGTTGTGCCGACACCTTGCAGGATAAAGCTGTGATATTGAGCGAAAATATCGATTACGTCTTTGAAAAAACTCATTTTTGCCTATTTTATAAAATCTTAAATCTGTAATTACTTTTTGTAGATAACAACGAGGTTAGAGGTATAGTACATGTCGGTAAAGTCTATTTCCTCTTCGCGTTCGGGTGTGGGGCTCATGCCGGCAATGATACCGTCAACCGCACCGGATTGAACCGCGGGAATAAGCGAATCCCATTCGTAGGCATATATTTCAAGCTTAAGACCGAGCTTGTTGGCGATATAAAGAGCTATTTGAACATCGTATCCGTTGGCATACTGACCCTCTTTTACCTTGCCGCCTTCGCCGTATACGGCAACGGCGCCGAGTGTGGGGGCGCCGAGATCTGTCCAGTTGTAGGGCTCGTATGCACATTCCATGGCGATTTTAAGCGTGCCGGTGGGGTTTTCTGGAGTTTCCGATACGAGAGCAAGGGAACTCACACTTTTGCCGGCACTTATGTCTGCCATTTGAAGCATAAGTTCGTATCTTGTCTCCTCGGAGATGGTGGCAAGCACGGTGTTGATCTGTTCGCGCAACTCGGATCCCTTGGCAAGTCCGATAGCAACGCCGGTCTGCTTCGCCGTGGCGGTAAATCCGGTGTCGTTGTTTACAAGGCGGAGATAGTCAAGATCGTCGTTTGCGGGGCAGACGGCGAGAGCCGTGGGTTCTTCGGCAATGTAACCGTCGATAGCTCCGCTTTTGAGTGCTGTAAGAAGGTCGGCAAACTCGGGATATGTGTCTGCGTTATTGCCGGATATTTGCTTCATAGCTTCGGCGTGGAATGTTCCGCTTTGAGCGGCAATCTTGGCGCCTGCCAGATCGGCAATGGATTTTGCTCTGCTTATATCTTTCTTTTCGGAAGAGCAGGCGGGGAGAGATGCAATGCAAAGTACAAGCATCATCAGTGAGAGTGTGAGTGAGATGATTCTTTTCATGGTGGTTTTCGTTCCTTTCAATGTTAAACCAAAATACAGAAAGACCGGAACGAAAAGCTCCGGTCTTTCAATAATGAGAACGCAAATGCAAAAAATGCAGATAAAACGTTCGATATATCCGTACCGATAGCTCTCCGCTTTCGCGACAGTCGTGCGGATATTCTCCGCATGCCCAGCCTCGGGTACACAGCCCTCCTCGGCTTCGGCAAAGCCCCCTTTTACACTCCGTCATCGATCTGCTGTGATCTCGTGAGCGCTACTCTTGAACTTTGCGCCTCTATCTTGACACCCATTATATCAGAAAACGTAATGGATTGCAATAGTTTTTTTGATTTTTTAAAAAATATGTGAGAAGCAACAAAAAAATCACCACAAAATGATTGCAAATGTTCTTTTTACCCATTTTGCGGTACTTCGTGACAGAAAAATACGAAATCTCGCCGAAAAATAAAAAAAAGTATATACAAATTAGACCGTTTATGATATAATTAAATGTGTATAGCTGTTTTCGGGCGGTCGTTGATCGCGCGGACGGCACAAAAATCCGCACTTATCTGCGGCTTGAGTGCATAACTCAAGGTTGGGAGTAAAATGAGTAACAATAACGAAAACAATAAATATAACAACAATTATTATAAGGAAAGAAAAAAGCAAGGCGGACGTGCAACAAAAGGTTCGGACGCGGGCAGGCGTCCTCTTCCTCCGCGCGAATCCGACAAAGAGTCTGTACCCGGAATCGTTTTCGGCAGAAACGAAGTGCGCGAACTTTTGCGCTCCGGGCGATCGGTGGATAAGCTTTTTATTCGTCGCGGTGAGCTTCAGGGATCTGTAAACGTGATAGTCGGCGAGGCATCCGAACGCGGTATTCCGATAGTAGAGGTGGAACGAGAAAAACTCGATTCACTTTGCGGCGGCGGTGTTCATCAAGGTGTTGCCGCGATGGCGGCGGAAAAGAAATACTGTACCGTAGAGGATATTTTGGCAATCGCCGCCGAGCGTGGTGAGCCGCCGTTTATTGCGATTTGCGATGGAATAGAGGACCCATATAATCTCGGTGCATTGATACGTTGCGCCGAGTGCGCCGGAGTGCACGGTGTTATAATTCCAAAAAGGCGATCGGTTGGTTTGACTCCGAGTGCGGCTAAGGCGTCGGCGGGTGCGTTGGAGCATATGGCTGTTGCTAAGGTTGCGAATATTTCCGCCGCAATAGCGTCTCTCAAGGAGGCGGGTGTTTGGACATACGCCGCCGAGGCAGGCGGTGAGGATCTTTACGCGGTGGATATCGACCGTCCTGCCGCTTTCGTATTCGGCAGCGAGGGGGATGGCGTTTCTCGTATCGTTAAGGAAAAGTGCGATTATGTAGTGTCCATACCAATGTACGGTCATGTTAATTCAATGAACGTTTCAACCGCTGCGGCGGTCGTCCTTACCGAGGCGGCGCACCGCAGGCATATCGGTAAATGACAAGGAAGGTAGGTTGAGTCTGATGTCAAATGAAAAAAAGAACAGGGGCGAGCGCGACTCGGCGGGGGTCTTGGGAAGATTTTTTTCTAAAAAATCCGAAAATACAATGCCCGCAGACGATGCTGATAAGGCTCTCGATAAAGTGACAGATGAGGAAAAACAAGAGGATGCAACGTCGAAAATCAATGTTGCTTCTTCCGATGATTGGGAAATGATCGGAGATTCCGAAAATACGATATCGGATGCGGATTTTTCCGATATACTTGAGGGTATATTGTCTGCCGACAGTGTAACGGAATCCGTAACCGAACAAACAATCGCCGACGAAGATAGTATTAACGGGGATACCGCCGTGCCTGCCGAAAACACGGATGTGTCAAATTCCGATAATACGGAAATATCCGATGATATATCCGGCGCGGATGTGAATGCGGGCGCTGTGTCAAGCGGTGCGCTTTTGAAAAAAATACGCTCTTTCCGCGCGGCGGGCGAAGAAGCCAAACGCGCAAGAGAGGCTGCCGCCGAACAATCGGCTGTAAGCGCCGCAAATGACGACGCGAACGACAATGACGAAACGGCGTGTGATGTTGCAACGGAGCTCGTGGAGGACCGCGCGGATGTAGGCGCCAACACGGACGTATTTGAAAATTATGAATATGTTGCAAATGCAGAACCCGATCACCGTACCGAGGAGAATAATGATGTCTCCGAGGAAGACGATGCAGAGACGGTTCGCGCCGATCTTGACTCTGATGTGTTCGTCGAAGATGCGGATGCCGACGAAAATACTGCCGATAATACCACCGAGGCGGAAAGTGAAGATAATGCGGACGCCGACGGAGCGGAGGCTGTATTCGATGAGGATGACGATCTTATGGTTGCGCTCGGATACGATAAAGGCAGTGGGGCAGCCGAGCGCGTGTCCCGCCAAAATCGCCGTGAGCTTACCCGACGTATGGGAGATTGGAGTACCGATCTCGGAGGAGCCTTTGGATACCGCGGAGAGGAATATCGCTCACGTGATCAAATAGATGAGATAAAAAAGGCATATCGCGGCGATAAATTGATAACGGTTCTTCGCGCGATCGGAACTGTCCTTTTGACTCTTGTTATAATGGTATTTGAATTTTTCGGTAAGCATTTCGGCGGCGCACTGAGTGCGGCAGACTACCCGGCTGTTCATATTTTGGTATCTATGCAGTTGTTGCTGCTTGCGGCGGCTCTCTCGTGGCGCCAACTCTTCAGCGGGCTTATGGGTATATTCCGTTTTGATATTACGCCGCATTCCGCACCCGCGGCGGCGGTCGCGATAGTCTTATTATACGATGCCGCGTTGGCGATTGCCGCCCCCGATAGCTTTACGTTGTACAATCTCCCCGCGGCGCTTTGCATCCTGCTTTCCGTAGCCTACGATCTTTTGGATGTGTGTCGCCAAACACGCGCATTTGACGAACTGTCATCGTGGGAGAGTTGCTGTACGCTTGAGCCTGCCGATCCCGTTATGCTTGCCGCCGCGCTCGGCGGATCGTCATCGGCGGGTAAGGAGGATGCCAAAATATCCTCAGCCATGCGCGTTCGCCGCGGCAGCTTTGCCGACGGATATTTTAAACGTACAAATCGCCGCAATCCCGCGCTTCGCGTGCTGAATTATGTGATAGCTCCCGTTGTCGCGTTGGCGTTGGTAGTGTTTTTGATTTCATTGGCGGCGGGGCGCGGTTTTGTACCGTCCGCAAATACATTTACCGTTATGGTTTTGATAGCCATGCCGGTGTTCACCGTGACTTCGCTTATCTATCCGTTTTACGATACAACCAAAAATCTTTTGCGCCCCACCGAGATCTTGCTCGGAGAATCTGATGCCGATGTTTATGCCTCTGCCGATGCCGTGATATTTGACGAAGCGGATGTATTCGGTACACGATCGCTTGTAATAAAGCGTATCGGACTTTGCGGAGGCGCGATGGCCGACGATATATTTGATATATTCGAGGGCGCGGCAGCGGTGTTTGACAAGGTCGGCGGCGCCTTGGCAGGTGCTTTCAGACGAGCAGCTGACAGCGGCGCCGTGACCGGAAACAACGGCGGCGCTGATACCGCGAAGGTTGAAATTCTTCGCGTATGTGAAAACGGAATTGCCGCAAAAGCGGGCGAGCGATCCTATTTTATAGGCAGCGATAGCTTTTTGACGCTTAACGGAGTAGTTGCCGCAGCGGATGCCGATGATCGCAATTTTGCCGAAAACGGCGGTTCATCCGTAATGTTTATTGCGGTTGACGGTATATTGGCACTCAAAATGTATATAAGCTACGTTGCCGACGATGATCTGCGAGAGCCGATATTGGCTCTGTCCTCACGCGGTATACGCCCGATAATGGTAAGTAATGACCCAAATATCGACGATGCCTTGATGGCGCGCCTGCTTGGAGACATTGCCTGTCCCGTAAGAGTTATACGTGATGCTTCGGCTGTAGTTACGCCGACCGAAAACGAGGGCGAAAACAAAGCATTGGACGAAAACAGATCCGAAAAAGAAAGCGACAGGATCAATGCCGGGCTTGTTGCCGACGGTTCCGACCTTAACGCCATTGTGGGGGCATTGCACGCATGCTCCAAACTCTGCCGCGCATCTGCGCTAAATCTGCGTATAAGTCTCGGAATAATCACAGCCGGTGTGCTGTTGGCAACATTCCTCGGTGCACTCGGAATATTTGCGGGAATGCATTCCGCTTACATAGCCATATATCAGGTGATATGTATCCTTCCCGCTGTTATAACCTCAAAACTTATGCTTAACTGAATCATTCGGGGATGGAATTTCCATCCCCGATACGATAATTGCGGTCGATGCCGTGTTTATCGGATAAGTATAATAAATTATAAAAAATGCAAAGGATGAAAACATGATTCCCGAATCGATACTCAGATCGGTACAAAAGCCCGGAAGATACACGGGCGGCGAGTACGGTCAGATAATAAAGGATAAAGAGAAGGTAAAGGCACGGTTTGCTTTTTGCTTTCCCGATTCATACGAAATAGGCATGTCAAATCTCGGCGTGCGCATTCTTTACGGAGTGCTCAACCGTGATGATGACATTTGGTGCGAGCGCGTATATGCTCCATGGATAGATATGGAGAAAAAAATGCGCGAGCATAAGATCTCGCTTTGGGCTCATGAGAGCGGCGATCCGATAGCGCAGTTTGATTTTATCGGCTTTACTCTGCAATACGAAATGAGCTACACAAATATCCTCAATATGCTTGATCTTGCGGGGCTGCCCCTGCGCTCGGCGAATCGTACCGATGATATGCCGCTTGTTATCGGCGGCGGTCCATGCTCTTATAACGCCGAGCCGATAGCCGACTTTTTCGATCTTTTCAATATCGGCGAAGGCGAGGAGATGCTCCCCGAAATTGTTCGTTTGTATATAAAAATGAAAGAAGATGGCACCTACACACGCGCCGCATTTTTGCACGAGGCGGCAAGAAGCATTGAGGGGGTTTATGTGCCGTCCCTTTATGATGTAACATATAACGACGACGGTACTGTTTGTGCGTACACTCCTAAATATCCGGATGTGCCGCGCACGGTGCGCAAGCGTATAGTTAAGGATCTTGACAGTATGTTCTTCCCGGATAAGCTTGTAATGCCTTATCTTGAAACGGTTCAGGACAGAATAATGCTTGAAGTGTTTCGCGGATGTATACGCGGTTGCCGTTTCTGCCAAGCGGGTATCATATACCGTCCGGTACGTGAAAAATCGCCGGAGGTCTTGTGCAATCAGGCGAAGTGCCTTTACGAATACACGGGATACGAGGAAATATCCCTCAGT
>CAZISZ010000037.1:0-12816 GCA_964542035.1 uncultured Ruminococcus sp.
GGTTATGTTATATTTACCGTCGGAAAACGCTCCGGCACCGCCAAAGCCTTTCATAATACTGCACTGTTTGCATCCGACGCAGGCTTTTATTTTTTCACCGTCGATAGGGCAATGGCGCTTATCGAGAGGCGCTCCTGCCTCGAATATAGCGATCTTGGCATTTTTATTATTTTCTTTCGTAAGCTTTACCAGTTCCCATGCCGAAAAAATACCGCCGGGACCTGCGCCGATTATGATAACGTCGTAATTCACTTTAAAACTCCAAACTTGCCTTTTTTCATCCGACATCGCAACACATTTACAAACATCGGATCATTTCATACATTAAATATAATAGCACAAATTCACGAAAAAATCAACTACCGCGTATAAATAAAAATCACTGTTTATGAATTCTTTACAAACTCCATCACTTGACAAGGGGATAATTTATGTGTATAATGTGCATAAATTGATTATATCATACAAGGAAGGATCTCACACATGAAAAAAATCAATCTGTCGCATCGATTTACATCTTTGTTTATTGTATTGCATATGTTGATCGTCCTGACCGTTGCAATCCCCCCCGCAACTGCCGAGTATGCGGCGGCGGGCGGCGGCAAAACGGTATCATACACCTGCCCCGCCATATGCGCCGACATCGGAGATTCGGTAGATCTCAGCACATTCAACGTTCAGTTTGAATACGGCAAAAGCACCGCCGCCGACAAAATAAGTTGGACATCTGCCGATATTGACATCAAAAACGGCACGCTTACCCCCACAGCCGGCATATATCTGCTGACGGCAACATGCGCCGATCATACAAAAACAGTAGTACTTACCGTTCGTGCTCCCGGAGAGACCGATTACCTGCTATACAGCAACGATTTTTCCTCCAATGCCGATGACGGAATGCGCGTCATACAGGAGACTTCCGGCGGCAAGGTTATATTTTCGGATGACGGTGTACTGACACTTGATGCATCCGCAAGCAAGGATGCCTACGCACGTGTTTTACTTCCGGAATATCTTGACGGCTTCGGCGATATCAAAATAGAAGCAACAATGAAAATAGAATCCGCTGTCAACGCCAAGCGTTGGGGATCGATAATGCTACGCCTTGATACTGCCAACAACTATCCGTATATGCAAACGGCAATACGTTCAAATGCGGCGCAGGATAACGGCACGGAAATAGCCGAGCGCACCTCGGCAAACAAATGGAATGTAACGCAAAAAAACTCATCTTCGATCAAAACATCCGAATATAACACCTACACCGTTGATGCCTCCGAAAACACGATAAAATTCTCGATCAACAGCAAAGAACAACTCACGGATAATTCGGTCATGCATACACTCGGTGCATGCGGTTTTCAAGCCAACGGTTGCAAACTTACGGTAGACCAAGTCAAAATCACGGTAGGCGACACACCGAACGCAGAGGAAACGGGCGACGGAAATATCGGTGGCATTGCCGATGTGCGCGACCCGCAATCGAATGTTGTACTGCCGCCATCCGTAATATATGAGATAACGAATGCGACAGATATTGAGAAGATCACAGAAAATTCCCCCTCAGTTGCCATAATAAATATCGATGCCTCTCTCGACGTTTTGCTTGACGGCGGCAAAACAACATCGCTTGATGAAGCAATATCCGCACTCAACGGATGCATAATTCCCGCATTCAGACCTATCAATACAACCGCCGCCGAGGCACTGGGAGAATACCTGAAAGCCTCCGATTACCGTGACGCGTTTATAATATCGGACGATACCGACATAATAGCCGCGGGACGACGAGCATGGTATCACCTGCGCGGTGTGCTTGATCTCTCCGAACGCACAGCAAACGACAGTCAACTCAACGCGCTTCGCGGCGAGACCAACAGCGCGGGATGCCGCGTAATGCTACTCCCCGCCGCGCTGGCAACACGCGACAACGTATCTCAACTGCAATCTCAGTTTATGACCGTTTGGGTAAATGCTGCCGAAAATGACGACTTGACTCTTGTGCGCGCAATAACAACCGGCGCCAACGGCGTAATAACAGGCGACAGAGCGGCACTTGAAAATTGCTTTACAAAATATTTTTCAAAGAACACTCTAATTCGCTCTCCGGAAATAATAGGTCACCGCGGCGTACCGTCATTGGCTCACGAAAACACGATAGCGGGATCGCTTCGCGCATATGAACTCGGTGCCACGATGATAGAAAACGATATTCATCTCACCCGCGACGGCGTTATAGTGGTCATGCATAACTCTACTATCGATGCCACGACCAACGGCACCGGAGCCATTTCCTCCATGACCTACGAGGAACTCTCAAAATACCAAGTCATAAGCAATAAAAACGTGGCGGAGGGCGAGCCGATACCGACGTTGGAGGATTATTTTAAAACGTTCGGCGACAAGGATGTAAAACTCGTCGTGGAACTTAAATCCACCGATCTTAAACTTATCCCCGCCCTTGTAAAGCTGATACGCCAATATAACTACGAGGATAAGATGGTTGTAATATCCTTCTCCGAAGCGCAGATAAAGCTGTTTAAAGAGCAAATGCCGGAGATTTCGGTAGGATATCTGAATTCAACGGCATATTCAAGCACAAACCTCACCGCATCTCTTTACGGTATCCTTGACGCGGTACAGATGAACGGCACAACATTTAACCCCTCATATAACAAGGGTGTGTTTGACGCCGACCTCATACGCGCACTTTCTTATAGAGGTGTAACGGTATGGCCGTGGACGATCAACTCTCAGGAAGATCTTGGCTCGTATTTTGCCGCGGGCACATACGGAATCACCACAAACTACTCGCAATACATAACCAACACCTACCGTAATATATATACCGACAGCACGGAATATGACCTCGATCTCGGAGAAGAACCGCTGATAACCGCCCTCACCTACGGTCGCAAGACAGTAGATATATCTCAGTTGGTCACCATGAAAGTAATATCATCAACCGGTACGTTGGAGGTTTCCATCGATCCTGTAAGCGGCAAGCTGACGTACACGGGTTACGGGTCTGCAAATGTTATATTCGGTTACAGCGGTAATTCAAACGGAAAAAGCTATGCCAAGGTGACAGAGGTGGTAACCTTAAACGCCGCCCAACCCGCCGAAACAACCTCCGGCAATGCCACTACCGACGCCACAGATGTTGCACCGCTCTCCGACGGATGCGGCTCAACCCTCTCTCTATCCTGCGCCGTCACGTTAACAATGGCAATCATCGGCATGGGTCTCTCCGCAACAAGGCGACACAAATAACTTTTTTGATCGCTGATAAAAATCGGTCGGTTGTGTAAATCACCCCATTTCGCGACTTTTATGCAAGCCGCGAAATGGGGATCTTTCATATTTTGTTTTTCGCACGCCTGCGATTACATAAGCGGAGCGAACAGACGAAGCAATGGGTGCAGTACACGCTCGAATATACTACCGCGACAACTCTCCTCCGTAATTTCCTCGCACTGTTCAAGAGTGCGCAAGAAGTCATCCTTTATCTGCGCCACCGCGGGGGTCTTGCACATCCAAACTCCACATTCGAAATGCAGATAAAGACTGCGAAAATCAAGGTTTGTAGTACCCACGGTTGCCACCTCATCATCGGCAACAAAAGTTTTGGAATGTATAAAACCGGGTGTGTATTCATAAACCTTTACTCCGCAGCGAATAAGATCGCGGTAATATGATCTTGTGGTCATATGCACAAAACGCTTGTCCCATTTATGCGGGGTAACTATACGTACATCCACACCGCTTTTGGCGGCAAGAGTCAGCGCGGAGACCATACTGTCATCAATGATAAGATACGGCGTATTGATATAAAGATACCGCTTCGCTCCGGTTATCATTTGCATATAAACATGCTCTCCGACATTATCGTAGTCCATAGGGCTGTCGGCATACGGCTGAACATATCCGCACGCTTTATGCGGCGCAAACGGATCGGGCGTTGCCATGTATTTTAGGTAATCCTCAACCGGTTCTTCGCGCCCAGCCGACATTCGCCACATCTGCAAAAACATCACGGAAAAACTCCACGCGGCATCTCCGCGCATAACAACCCCCGCATCTTTCCAATGACCGAACCGTTCCTTGGCGTTTATATATTCGTCGGCAAGATTCACACCGCCCGTTATGGCGGTTTTTCCGTCGATAACACATATCTTGCGGTGGTCGCGGTTATTTTGCAAAACCGTCAAAAAAGGTGTAAATGGGTTAAACACCCTGCATTTTATACCATATGATTCAAGTTTTGCTCGATAATCCTTGGAAAGCAGAAAGAAACAACCTATATCGTCATACATCACGCGAACCTCAACGCCTTCCGCCGCCTTACGCTTTAGAATGTCAAGTATGGGATCCCACATGATTCCCTCCTCAACAATAAAGTATTCCATAAAAATATACTTTTGAGCGTTTTCAAGCTCGCGAAGCATGCATGCATGGTAAGCTTCGCCCGGAGACAGGTACTCCGTATCCGTGTTGTCCCATATGGGAAAACCGGCAAATTTATCAAGATATCTTATTGAGGATATATAATTCGGCAATGCCACCGCAGCTGTATCATAACACCCGCAACCGTTAAACGCGGGACGCACCAACTCTTTATCTGTTCGCTTCAACCGCTTTCTGTAGAGCCTCATGGAGGATTCAAACGTAGACAACAGATAAAACAAACCACCGAACAGCGGGAACGAGAGAATAAGTATCACCCATGAGAGCTTAAAAGCGCCTTTTGAGTGCCGCAACACCACTACCAAAACGCATATAATACTAAGCACTTGCAGAGCAATATTGACCCACACGGAGGAACGCGAGCGAGTTATAAGCAACCAAGCAAAAAAAGCCAACTGAACTACAAGCAAAACGGCCACCGCCGCGCGGCGGCGAAGCAAAGCGTTAAACCAAGCGCGGTGCATCCCGGGCTTTTTTTTGCTGCGCCGACGAATCTCCTGATTTTTCGCACTGACATTATCTGTCGCATTATTTTTATTTATCTTTTTTTCGGACATTATCTCGTCTCCCCGTTGTTCTTTCGTTTTCGGTCTTTATCTCACCGTCATTTTCAATGTTACCATGCCTGCGATCGTATATCTTTTTCCCCACAGCCGCCGCCGCAAAAACCGTCAAAACCATGCCGATTGTCAGAATGAACAGAGGCGATGTCGGATCATCGGCAGATGTACCGAGCATGGTCACCGCAATAAGACCGGGCGCAACGCCGAGCATACTGCCAATAACACAGGGCAGTATGGGCATTCCCGACGCGCCGAAATAATGGCTTGTTATATCGCCGGATATCACGCCGAAAAGCCGAGCGGCGAAAGCGGTGGTAAGCGGATGACGCTCCTGCGCCGAAAACAGAGCTGACATTTTGGGATATTTTTTTCCGAGTCTAACCGCCGCCTCGGCTCCCGAAAGTCTGCCAAGCATAAGCTGTACCAAACACCCCGCCGCAACCCCGATGAAGTTTACAAGCATTCCCCAAAGAGGTCCGAAAATATACCCGCCGGCAGCATAGAGCACGGTAATGGGAAAGAAAATCGAAAGGCTTTTAAGTATGTAAAATATAACAAGCAGCAGTGCCGCAGGCAATGCATGCTGCGGCGCATGCGAAACTATATCCGCCACCGTTATCTGTCGTCCCGTGGCAATAAAATATATAAGATACGCCGCCGCAACGGCAATTATCACAGCAGGCGAAATAAAACGCATAATGCGTCTGAAGCCGTGCCCTCCGTTTTTCCGCTCCGCTGCCTCGCCGTTTGGCATCGTATCAACACTTATATTCTCATTATTATTCAAATTGTTGTTTTTCTTATTTCTCAAGCTATTGTTACCTCGTAAAAGCTTAAATATTCGCATTTTTAAAATGCACACATTTTCCCCGTATATTTTACCACACCACGGCGTTTTGGGCAACCGTATTGCAGCCCCAAAAGTTCAAATTAACATATAGCACATTTTAATGATATATTATTCAACATTAATCCATCAAAAAGTCGCTTGACAA
This sequence comes from uncultured Ruminococcus sp., assembly GCA_964542035.1. Taxonomy (GTDB): domain Bacteria; phylum Bacillota; class Clostridia; order Oscillospirales; family CAG-272; genus CAG-390. Next base: position 6,026 of record CAZISZ010000037.1, read on the forward strand.
AACAATACATCTGTGATATAATATATTTAATCTTTTTGAAAGGTCCATACTGTAACAAATGAGTAACAGCGACGAGGGCAGTTTATCTCCCGACCGAAGTTGCCGAATTTAATAATACATGCCGAACCTGCACCGGACTATTCCGAGGCGGGTTCGGTTTTGTTGCGCTTATGACCTAAAAGAAATCTTTATTTTTCACTACAGGAGAAAAAACAAAATGGAAATCCCTTTATGGCTGACGATCGCTTTTCAAATATTGCTTCAGCTCGTGCTCATCATGCTGAATGCTATCTTTGCCTGCGCCGAGATAGCAGTTATCGAAACCAAAGGTACAAAGCTTGACAGCCTTGCCGAGAGCGGAAACAAACGCGCGAGGCGCCTTAAGCGCCTGACCGATCAGCCCGCAAAATTCCTTGCAACAATTCAAGTTGCCATCACTCTTTCCGGCTTTCTCGGCAGTGCGTTTGCATCCGACAACTTCAGCGTATACATAGTTAACGGTCTTAGCGGCAAAACGCCGCTTTCCGACGGAGCTATAAAGACAATATCCGTTATCGTCATCACCATTATTCTTTCCTACATTACCCTTATCTTCGGCGAGCTGGTTCCCAAACGTCTTGCAATGAAAAACGCCGAGTCGATATCCTTGGGACTTTCCGGCACCATAAACTTTATTGCCGTTTGTTTTAAACCGTTGGTGTGGTTGCTCACTGTATCCACAAATACGGTACTGAGGATGCTCGGCATCGACCCGGACTCGGAGGAGGACGCGGTATCAGAAGAAGATATACGTCTTATGGCGGATGCCGGCAGCGAAAACGGCACGATAGACGCTTCCGAAAACGAAATGATACAAAACATCTTTGAGTTTGACGATATCACCGTAGGCGAAATATCCACCCACCGCACCGAAATGACTGTGCTTTGGAAAGAGGACTCGGAAGAGGATTGGGAGAACACCATCAAAAACGAAATGCACTCCTATTACCCGATATGCGATGAGAATATCGATACCGTTGTAGGTATCCTGAGTGCCAAAAAATATCTTCGACTTTCCGACCGTTCGCGCGCGTCCGTTATGGCATGCGCAGTTGAAAAGCCTCGATTCGCCGCCGAAGTTATGAAAGCCGACGCTTTGTTTCGCGATATGAAACGCCGACGTTACCACATTGCGATAATAGTTGACGAATACGGCGGAACTACCGGTCTTGTAACTCTTAACGACCTTATAGAGCAGATAGTCGGCGATCTTGACGAGAGCACGGATGACGGCGAGGTCAAACGCCAAGGCAACGGATACCTTATCTCCGGGCTTGCCAATCGCGAACGTGTTGACGAATTGTTTGATATTGAAACGGAAAGCGATTCGGCAACCGTTGGCGGCTGGGTGATGGAACAACTTGAAAAAATCCCCAAAATCGGCGATGAACTCGAACATAACGGTATCTCAATCAAGGTATCAAGAGCCGATGACAAACGCGTAATAGAGATATACGCCGAAAAGTCGGAAAAAACCGTAGAAACCGCAAATGTGCAATAAGAGCAGCACTTTATAAAAGCATCTCCGCGGAGTCGGTATCGACTCCGCGGAGATGCTTTTTTGTAATATTCGATAATATCAATACAGATCAAACGGATCCACATCGTTAACAAAACACGGGAGTATAAGGCAGGAAAACTCAAATTCTTTTTCCTCGAACCTGTATTGCTCTGCCAGTTGCGGCCCGCATGAATTAGAACCGATACCGGTATGACGATAATCAATGTTAAGCACAGTTTCGCGCAACGGTATAAGCTCGTAGTCGTGCGCCGTTTCGGTCAACTGCTTTGAAGTGTAGTGCGAACAGTTAAAAGAAAGCAAATGTCCCGACATCGCCACAGCCAAGCCGTGCGAGGCAGCAGTTGCAACGGTAAGCCATCTTGTATCGGCATGCGCCGAGTTTTCCTGCGGACGTATGTAATGCTCAAAATTATCGGTCGCGGTCGTGCTGTATATCCCGAGTTTTGATGCCAAACGCTTATCAATATAGCTTTCACACTCACCGCGTCCAAAATAACGTATATATTCGGTTCCGTGCGGCAGAATAAGTTCCATTCCAAAACGCGGAAGCATTGGCAGATCCGCGCCGACATTTACGTGAAATGAGAGGCGCACACTCCCGTCCGGCGCAAAGAGATACGTGGCATTCATTTTCAGTGCGGGACAAAGCTTTTGAGCACCGAGTGACAACTCTGCCGTGACACGTACGCCCCCACCATCAATCGCCTCCGCCGCAACGGAATAGCATTTGCTTTGCATACGATCATAGCCCACACGAAACCATGCGGTCTTTATCCTGCGATCGTTATCCGTGGGGGCACGCCAAACGGTGGGCAGAATCGGAGATGTTATCATCTCGCGCCCTGCGTGCAAGACAGAACTTATCAGTCCGCTTTGGCGATCTATGCGATAAATGGTATCGGCACTCGGTGCGCTGACGATAAAATATCTTTCGGTGGCGTCCAACACCACTGTTTGCGCGAGCGTACCGATTACTTTTTCGGATTTGGAAACGCGAGGAGCTTCCACCGTCAACTGCTCAAATCCCACCTCATATCCCGCTGCCGCCCACTCGGTACCGCGGTTTTGCCTAAGAGATATATTTAAGCAACAATCGCCCCAAAGTTCAAGTTCGGAAGTTGGCAGTTTTATTCTGTGATTTGTACGCGGCTTTATGTTAAGCGCGGAGATACAACCATCGGCAATAACACTCCCCTGTCGTTCAACGCTCCAATAAAGAGAAAGATCCTCAAGCGTACTGAAATAACGCATGTTTTTGATTCTGACCCATCCCTCACGAACATCCGCGCCTGTCACGGCAAACGGTTTTATTGCCTGTTTAAGTTCACGCAGCCCGGCATGCGGACGACGATCCGGATATACAAGTCCGTCAACGCAAAAATTGCCGTCGTTTGGATAATCTCCGAAATCCCCTCCGTATGTATAATGCGGATCCGCATACACATCATCGCCAACAGCCACCGAATGATCGGTATATTCCCAAACGCAACCGCCGAAGAACGAGTCGTTGGCATTGATAACATCCCAATACTGCGAAAGGCATCCAGGACCGTTGCCCATAGCATGGCTGTACTCGCACATAAAGAACGGCTTTGTAAGGTGTTTGTTGTTAAGGTACCGCTCTATTTCATCAAGGCTCGGGTACATGCGGCTTTCAATATCCAACCACTCTACCTCTACATTTTGGGTAGCCGCGTCAGCATACGTTTGATGGTGCAAACGGCGGGATACATCCTCGCAATGAACAAGGCAGCCGGGCATGCGCCCATGCAGATATTCGGCGGCAAGGCGCTGGTTTTCGCCCATACCGGATTCGTTACCCAACGACCACATTATAACGCACGCGTGATTTTTATCGCGCTCGAACATGCGTTGTACGCGGTCAAGCACTGATGACGACCATTCAGCCTCACGAGAGAAAAAATCCCAATCCCCCACAACTTGTGCGCCGTGAGTTTCGTAATCGGCCTCATTGCAAAGATAGATTCCGAGTCTGTCGCAAAGCCCGGGCAAACGCGGATCGTTGGGATAGTGGCTGGTACGTATCATATTTACATTATGACGTTTGAGTATATAAAGATCATTCAGCATGTGATCGTACGGCACAGCGGATCCGAGCAGCGGATGGCTATCGTGGCGATTAACACCGCGAGCTTTGACCTTTTGACCGTTTATGTATATAACTTTATCACGTATAGATATATCCTTAAAACCGACTGGTATTCTTATATGCTCCCCGCCGCAGGTCACGCAAAGAGTGTAAAGGCGCGGCTTTTCATCGCTCCAAAGTTCGGGATGTGAAACAAGCAATTCCAAGCATCCGACACCGGACAGGAGTATAGATCCGCCAGATTCTTCTTTGCCGCGCGGATTGAGCAAGCGATAAGACACTTCGGCACATTCTTTATCGTTAAACGACACATCCACCGCCACAACGCCCTGCGTGTATTTTTGATTAAGTTCGGGGCGAACGTAAATATCGGTTATATGGTGATCATCTCGGGAAAGCAGATATACCTCGCGGAATATCCCGGACAGGCGATATTTATCCTGATCTTCAAGGTAAGATCCATCGCACCACTTAAACACATGCACCTTAAGCGTATTACGACCGACATGTACGTAATCGGTAATATCAAACTCGCTTGTTGAATGACTGACTTGGCTGTAACCCGCAAATTTATCGTTTACCCAAAGGTAAAAACAGGAATCCACACCCTCGAAATCGATATAGATGCGTCGGCCGTCAAGCATTTCTCGACTTATGGTAACCTCGCGCCTATAAAGCGCGGATGGATTAGCATCCGGCACATGAGGCGGGTCAAAAGGATATGGATAATTTACATTTGTATAGTTCGGCGTGTCATATCCGCGATCAAGTTTCATTTGCCAACAACAGGGAACCGTCATTTTTTCAAATTCGGTTACGCTGTCATAATCGGGAGCGGTAACATCCGGAATAAGCGCGGGATCGGAATAATATTTAAAATCCCACTCTCCGCAAAGAGACAAAAAGCGGTCGGACGCGGCGCGGCGATCGCCTGCCGCGGCAGCGGATTCATCCGAACCGAACGGAATATAGTAAGCGCGCGGTGCGGTGCACCCCACATGTAATGTTTGGGGCGTTTTGTGAAGATCGTAATTAAAGCTCATTTTCACTCTCCTGTAACTGATTGCAAGAACAGATCTATACGGTCGGATTCTGTGCCCGATCGCGGATGTGATCATGTGATCTTTAATTCATATTATCGCATAAATTCAAATGCATGTCAAGAGAAAAGAACGCAAAGAACATATATTTTATTTTTTAAAATAGCTTGACAAAAACAACACCATCAGTTAAAATAGGTTATATGTAAATTGCCCGAACAACAAAAAAAGGAGCCCGCCGTGAAGACCAAACGTCTTATTATAAAGCCGCTTGACGATCGTGCGCTCGCAGCATTGCGCGACCGTACGCAGGACGCGGCTATTCGCCGCGCATATGACCGCCGACTTGCCGCATGCAAAGCAGCCCCCGCCGCGCGACATTGGCATACTCCGTGGATAATGATAGCCGCGGGGGAGGACGTTCCCATCGGTGAGGTCAGTTTCAGAGGTCCGCCCAACAAGCGCGGCGAAGTGGAGATAGGATTTGGCATATTCAAACAATTTGAAGGACACGGCTATGCCACCGAGGCAATTGAGGCTATCTGCCGTTGGGGATTTTCAATGCCCGGTTGCTATTTTATACGAGCCGTTACCGCCGATGGCAATTCCGCCTCCGAGCGGGTACTTAAAAAATGTGGTTTTTACCGCGTATCGAGCGTTAACGGCGGAACGCTGTGGGAAAGGGAGCGCCCCGCGTCCGCAACACTCCCCGCATTTATCTGTTTTGGCATGGCAATAGGTCTTGCTGTAGGCATACTTGCTTTTGGCAATATGGAGATAGGCATATGCGGCGGCTTTATTGTCGGCACCGCCGTGGGAATAATTCTTGATATCATCGACCGTCGCCGCCGCCAAAGATACGGCAAAACCGATACAGTATCACCGAATCGGTAGAAAACAAAAATCCAAACACCTACGCACTGTTATTCAACCACGTTATTCAATAAAAAACTTGACATCCCCTTGAGGACGATCGTGCCGCCTCAAGGGGATGATCATATCAACCGCAAAGTTCACGGCGTAAAAATTCTACTATCTTTTTCTCCTCGCGCGATATTTTCACCTGAGTCAACCCCAACACCTCCGCGGTACGCTGCTGTGTTAGATTTTTAAAATATCGCAATGTAACTATCTGCCGCCAAAGGACCGGTAATTTGCCTATTGCCTGCCCCAAAGCAATACGGTCTCGCGCAGCGTCAAGCTCACCCAGCCCCGTCTCGTCGCTGATCCTATCGCCGAGTTCGATATTCGAATCTTCGTCCCCCACTACCCAAGAAAGAGATGCGGGCGGGCGCGCCGCATCGAGAGCCGCGGCAGCCTCCTCTGATGTCGTACCGACTATCTCGGCAAGTTCGGAAAGCGGCGGTTCACGCCCCTCGGCGGCAATAATACGCGAACGAACCCCCAGCAACTCGGCGCTCAGCCTTTTCACTCCACGACCAACCTTGATTATTCCGTCATCCCGCAGATGTCTGCGTATCTCTCCTATAATAAGAGGCACGGCATAAGTTGAAAAAGCCGTGCCGCGGTCGAGTTCAAATGTTCGTATAGCCCGAAGCATGCCGATAGTGCCTATCTGCACCAAATCGTCGAATTCGCAACCGCGACCGATAAAACGACGGGCAATACTTTTTACCAACCCCAAATTTTCACCGATAAGCCGAGATTCCGCAGCATCCGCCGCCGCAGGGTCTCCCGTCTGCGCCTCACGTATAAGATGCCTTACGGCATCATGATCAACTGTGCATGTTGGCGTCATTTTATCCCCCCGATACTTATCGACAATCGATCGATTTGTAAATAGCCTGTGTATGTATAAGAGGATCTCTCGTTGCCGATCATCAATCAACCGCGCGAATAACGTTGCCGCGGGGAGAGCTTTTTTATAAGCGTTACGGATGTACCGCCGCCGACAGTTGAACGCACAAGCACCTTATCGCAAAAGCTTTCCATGACCGTAAAGCCCATACCGCTACGTTCACCGTCGGTATTTGTTGTAAAAAGCGGCGCACGAGCAGCAGCAACATCCCGAATACCGACTCCGCGATCTGCAACCTCGATTTTTACCGACCTGTCGGAT
>CAZISZ010000038.1:0-12386 GCA_964542035.1 uncultured Ruminococcus sp.
GCTTTAAGCGACAAGGAACTATACCATCGGCTATTCTTTGCGCCAACGCTTCGGTAATGGCGGTCTTACCGACTCCGGGCTCTCCTATAAGACATGGATTGTTTTTTTGCCGACGGCTGAGTATTTGTATAACACGGTCAAGCTCGCCTTTGCGACCGACTATCTTATCAAGCCTGCCCGCACGTGCCATATCGGTGAGATTTTTGCAATACTTATCCAAAAATTCATGTTTGCGCTTTTTATTGCCGCTTTTATTCACGGGGGATACGCTATTATCGGAATTTTTATCCGCAATGCCGCTGTCTGATACCTCGGCGTTGTCTGCTTCCGAAGCATCATCCGCACTCGAATCGCCAAATAACTTCATAAAATCAACGGACGGAGCTCCGCCGTCATCGCCGACTGCGGGAGTATTTTCATCATCTTCTCCGGTAATCCCGCTGACCGCGTTGTTCATTTCATCCTCCATCTCTATGAGCTGATCCGGTGAAAGCCCCAACTTTTCGGCATTGGGACCAAGCACTCCGCTTATCGGCAGACCGATATCCTTTGCACAGTGCAGACAGTAACCCTCTGTTTTCTTTTCACCGCCGTCCATCTTGGTTACAAAAATTACGGCAAGTCTTTTTTTACACCTTGAACATTTTACCATACGATATTAGAACCTAAACCTTCCATATAAAATGACAGCACTATCGATCAAAAGATAATTTCGTTTTCATTATCTCAGCGTACAACCATGCCGGATATATCAATGTTAACATAGTCAAGCGGCGAAAAGCCGCAGAAAAATCTGAACAAATGCGAATGTTCCGCCAACTCCATCAGCGCACGACTCTCATTTTCGGCAATACCGCTTTCAACAAATGCCGATATGGCAAGGCAAATCACCCAAAGGTAAACAAATCCGCACAGCACACCGAATATGCCTCCGAGAAGATGATTCATCCCCTTGATGCCCGGCAGTTCCGCCACAAGTTTTACCACCCATCCGATTACGGTTATCAAAACAAACGACACAAAAAACGCAATAACATATCCCAAAGCCACCGACACAACCGATGCAACCGGATGCGCTATATCAGCCGCCATTGCATTTACATCTCCGGCAGATGCATGTTCAACACCCGCATACGTCCCTCCGAGAGACATGGCATCAGCGCCGAACCTCGAAAGTAAGCTCTGAAAACTCTCCGGCATTGATGAAAACAGTTCGGAAAGATCGAAAACGCCGTTTTGCTCTCCGGCAATAGCCTTAATAGCATCCTCGACTATGGATGTAAACTTATCAAGCATAAATCTGTCCATAATCCACTCGCCGAGTTGTTCGCCAAATAAAAATGCAGAACCAAGCGATAAGACGGCGCGCAAAAGCCACCATACGGATTTTATAAATCCGCGCGACGCGCATACCGCAACGGTTAACACAAAGACAGATATAAGAATAATATCAACAAGCAGATCCATCATTCCGCTCCTCACATTTCATTTAATTCATTTGATTTCTTTTTAAAATCAACATTTCAGAGTTGCATTTCAGTGCTTGGGTTTCATTTGTCATCGGAAAGCGTAACGACAACCGAAACCGAATGTGATACTCCGCATATATAAACCGTCCCGCTTTGCCCATCCGTAACGCACAAAGAAGTATTTGAGTCAACATCATTAACTTCCGTAACACCCATTTTAGCTTCACCGAGGCGCAAAACCGAATCCAGTGTCAAAATATAGGCATACCCGTTCGAAATCTCAACATCTATCGGTGTTCCGTCAAACTCACCTGAAAAAATAGTCTCTCCGAGACTGTTGAATAATATTGCGGTAAATCCGTCTCTGCCACCGCTTTTTTTAAATACTACCACCGCACCGCTCGAATCCGTATCCACCATCTCATAGCTATCCACATCACGTCTTGCCACAAGCGCTCCGGCTTTATTATAAAACAGTACGGCGCTGTCACCGAGCAATATAAAGCCGTCATTGCAAAAGCTGCATCCGAGCGGAAGAATCTCACCCGCATTGATTTCACCGTAAAGTTTATCATCACCGACTGTATAAAACTTAACGGATGTCTCATACGCGCCTCCGGATACTACGGCGACTGATACCACAGCTACTCGACTTCCGTCGTCGGACACAGCGGCGGAAAGCACTGGAGAATATGTCTTGTATCTGTTTATCAGTTTGTAATTTTTATTGTAAAGTGAAACGATATACGAGCTGTCGGTACCGGATGATATCAACGCAAATGAGCCGTCACCGCCAACATACGCACCGTACAGTCGGTATTCGCTCACCCCCGAATGAATCTCTGAAAAAGAACTGTAAAGTTTATATTCGTATCCACCGCGATCATATACCAAAATATACTTTCCCGCGGCAACAGGCACCGGATCGGACATACCGTGCCGATGGTATGATGTACGCACTCCGGTTGCCGAGTAAACGGAAAGATTGGTATCCGCGCACACCGCAAAACCGCCTCGGTAAGATACCGCCGTGATATCACCATCCTGCTCGTATGTAATATATGTGTTACGATCCTCGTTTTGTTCCAATATGTAAGCAAAGTTTTGAACCAAATATTCAAATTGCGAATATTGAATGTTTTCGGCGTTACTGGCAATATACACAACGCCGAACAAAAGTGCGGCAAAAAGGCAAATAAACTCGGCAACACGATAAAAAACCGCAACGGCGTCATAAAATCTATTATACTCTGTAACGCCGCCGAATATGTCGTTTATGACCTCATACCGTTCGTTATCCGACAAACGACGAAAACGTGTACGCCACTTCACGCCGACATTCCTCCTTGCTCTTTTCGTTTACATACATCACAATGAATTGAAATTTTTCATCATGAATTATAAATTTCGATTTATTCGTACCTCACGTTGTGCAAATAAAGTCCTTGCGGAGGAGCTGTCATTCCTGCCGCCGAGCGCCTGCGCGCATCGATTATGCAAGGTATCTTTTGCGGGTCAATACGTCCGCGACCAACATCCATAAGTGTACCGGATATGATCCTCACCATATTGTACAGGAAACCGTCGGCAGTTACGCATATCTCGACCTGCGCTCCCGCTACGGACACGGAAGCTTGTGAGATACAGCGCACCGGATCGACTATCTTCGAACCGGCTGCCATGAATGATGAAAAATCATGTTTACCCAACATCAGAGATGCGGCAATGTTCATGCGTTCCACATCAGTTGCGGATAACAAAACACCGTTTACAAACCACGCCCTTCCATCATAAAACGGATCACGCACTTCGGTGTTAAGTATCCTGTAAATATATGTTTTCTCCTTTACAGAATAACGCGGATGAAACGAATCCGGCACCGCCGTGGCATCAAAAACCGCTATATCCGACGGCAAATGTGTGTTTATAGCCGCGGGCACCCTCTCGATGGGGACGGTTGTCGTAAGATCGGAAGTCCCCATATCCGTAATCGCAGCGCAAAAACACTCTGCGTGAACGCCGGCATCGGTACGACTACATCCCGTAACACTGCATTTATGCCCGAAAAGTTCCTCCGCTGCGCGGCAAAGTTCCCCCTGCACGGTACGCCTGCCATGCTGTACCTGATATCCCGAAAAACCACTGCCGTTATATTTGAGCTTTATCAGCAATTTCATTTTATAACGTAACCATAATTTAAAGAATTAAGAAGTATCAAGGACGCACCGCAGACCGCTGCTATCAAAAGCGCCGCGATATCTCGCGGGCATATTCTTGTAACATTCATGCGCGTGCGACCGTCACCGCCATGATAGCAACGGCATTCCATCGCTGTGGCAAGTTCATCGGCACGCCGCAGTGCCGATGCAAAAAGAGGAATAAGTATAGGCATAAGCATTTTGATACGCCGAATAATATTACCGTTTTCAAGATCGGCCCCCCTGGCTTTTTGCGCGGATATGATCCTATCAGTCTCCTCGGAAAGCGTAGGAATAAACCGCAACGCTATCGACATCATCATGGAGAACTCATGCACCGGAAGATGTAAACGCTTCAGCGGAGACAGTAGGCGCTCAAGCGAATCGGTAAGTTCGATCGGAGTCGTGGTATATGACATAAATATACTGCTTCCAATTATCAACGCAAGTATGCGCAGAGCCGTAAATGCGGCGCTCCAAATGCCTTCGCGATAAAGACTTATAAAATGCCATTCAAACAGCGGCGCTCCCTCGCCTTTGGTAAAAAACATATTTATAAGAAATGTAAATATCAATATAAAGGCTATACCGCGAACAGATCTCAGTACCACTTTAAGCGGTATCCCGGAGAGCAGTACCACGCCTACCGTCATAATCATAAGCACCGCAAAGGAACATGCACTCTTGCAAAAAAATGAAAATACTATAAACAGAAATGCTATGATGATCTTGATACGTCCATCGAGTCGATGTATAACAGAATCAGATGGGTAATACTGTCCCAAAGCTATATTCTTCATTTGCCGTTTTCCCTCCGATCGTAAAGTCGCATTATCTCAGAGGCGGCGGCATCGAGTGTATATACCGTTCGCTCCGTCTTAAACCCACGTTCGGCAAGCATAAGTGATACTCTTGTCAGTTCCGGAACATCTAACCCCGCATCAATCAAAAGCTGCGCTTTTCCAAACACCTCGTCGCGTGTGCCGTCGACAAGTATTCTGCCATCCGAAACCACAATAACTCTATCACACAGTTCCGCCATATCCTCCATGCTGTGTGATACTATCACCACCGTAGCGGAACGACGTGCGGCATATTCATGCACCGCACCGAGTATTGTGCGTTTTCCGTCCGGATCAAGTCCTGCAGCCGGTTCGTCCAACACCAACACCTCCGGCTCCATTGCCATAACGCCCGCTATTGCGGCACGTCTTTTTTGTCCGCCCGAAAGTTCAAAAGGTGATCTTTCAAGCTCCTGCTTGGTAATTCCCGTCAGCGCAGAATATTCAGCCACGCGCCTTTGCACCTCAACCTCGTCAAGTTTCATGTTGCGCGGACCGAAAGCTATATCCTCCGCCACCGTTTCCTCAAAAAGCTGATATTCCGGGTATTGCATCACAAGTCCCACGCGAAATCTTACATTACCGATCTCCCGCGGTTTTTCCCATATATCATCACCATCAAGAAATACGCGACCGCACTCCGGACGGTCAAGACCGTTTAAAAGACGCACAAGCGTTGATTTTCCTGATCCAGTATGTCCGATAATGCCTGTTATGAGACCCGCGTGAATAGAAACATCCACACCGTCGAGTGCACGCACCTCAAACGGCGTCCCCTTACCGTAGATATACGTGACGTTTTGTAGTTTTATTTTTTCCACCATTTTAAATAAATTCCAAAAAGTAAATATAATCAAGTCAATATATCAGTGTTTTCACCGATAAGTTTGCACTCGTTTGAAAATTCAAAACGATACGAGAAATATCACTCGGTACGCTGACCGCCGAGTATCTCCGCTATTTTTTCGGTACATTCATCCGGTGTAATGCCGTCGGCATCTATCGGCATTCCCGCATTTCGAAGCGCATGCAAAAGCTGAGATGATTGCGGCAATTCAAGCCCCGCGCGCGCAACCAACTTCTCATTTGCAAAAATTTCCCGCGGTGTCCCCTCTCCTATCAGCTCTCCGCCGTTTATAACGAGAATTCTATCGGCGCGCGCCGCTTCATTCATGAGATGAGTTATGTTTATAACGGTAATACCATCCTCATGATTCAGCTTTTCCATCAAAGCCACTACCTCGGCTCGTCCCGAAGGATCAAGCATTGCCGTTGATTCGTCAAATATCATACATTCCGGCATCATGGCAATAATGCCGGCGATCGCCACCCTTTGTTTTTGACCGCCTGAAAGTCTGTGCGGCTCGTGTTTGGCATACTCCGTCATACCAACTGCCGCAAGCGCTCTATCCACACGTTTTCTGATTTCGTCAGACGGCAAACCGAGGTTTTCGGGACCGAATGCCACGTCCTCTTCGACCACCGTAGCCACAAGTTGGTTATCCGGATTTTGAAACACCATACCCACACGGCGGCGCAACTCCCAAAACTGCTCATCGGTAAGTTCGGCAGTGATATCAATACCGTCTATATAAAGTTTTCCAGATGTCGGCTCAAGTATCATGTTGAGCAATTTGGCAAATGTAGATTTACCGGAACCGTTGCGTCCTACCACCGCCACATATTCGCCGCGCTTTATCTTAACACTTAAGTCTCGCAACGCAAAGTCCGGATGCCTCGCTTCCGAGTCGTAAATAAAGGAAAGCCCTCTCGCGTCAACTATCACATTTCCGCAAGCGTCATCTTGTTTTATAATCTTGTTTGGTTTATCTGTCATATTCTATCCTTTATTATCTTTCGATCTGCGGTTTTCGCGCTCACTCAAACTGCCAACGTGCGCTGGCACCGCAAGGAAGAAGACCGCCTGTGCTTTTTACCGGTAACGCAATCTCCGCCGCCTCGGACACACCTCCCAAACGGTCGGAGACGCATCGATCGAGTATATATTTCATTGTCAACGGCGAAAGACCCGTTGTATAGGAGTTAATGAGAAAAAAAATCGGTCTTTCCGACAAAAGCGATGCCGAAAGCCTTATCAGCTCATCTACCGCTTCCTCTATCTTCCATACCTCACCGGTGGGTCCGCGCCCATATGACGGAGGATCCATAATGATACCGTCATATCTGCGACCACGGCGTATCTCACGCTCTACAAATTTTTTACAATCGTCAACTATATATCTTATCGGCGCATTGCCGAGCCCGGAAAGCGCCGCATTTTGTTTTGCCTGCTGTACCATACCCTTTGATGCATCAACATGACAAACGGATGCTCCGGCGGCAGCGGCAGCCACTGTGGCACCTCCCGTATATGCAAAAAGGTTAAGTACCGATGTATGGCGCCCCGACGACGATGCGTTTGCGATAAGCGCCGAAAACCAATCCCAATTTGCCGCCTGCTCGGGAAACAGCCCGGTATGCTTAAACCCCATAGGCTTTATAAGAAAGCGCAACTCACCGTAATTTATATTCCACTCGCTCGGCAAACGGTTTACCGTCCACTCACCGCCGCCGCTGCGCGAGCGTCGATAAACACCGTCGGATCTGCTCCACTCGGCAAGTTTTCGCTCGCCGTGCCATATTACCTGCGGGTCAGGTCTTACGAGTATATATTTACCCCAACGCTCAAGTCTCTCGCCGTCAGATGCATCAAGCAGTTCATAGTCTTTCCAATTATTTGCTATCCACATATATTTGATTTTCCTTTTGCTGTTTACTGTTTTTATTACGATACATTTATCACACACAAAACATTAAAAAAGCGCCCTGTAACACTAAGGTACCGTTATTTTGTGTTATAGTACTTTGCTATACGCGATGTTCCGCAAAAAGAGTGGCACACGGAGATTGCCAACGCGTCGGCAGTATCATCTGGCTTTGGGGGCGCATCCAGCCCCAACAGCATCGTCACCATTGTGATGACCTGCTTTTTTTCGGCTCGTCCGTAGCCCACCACCGCTTGCTTTACTTGCAATGGCGTATATTCAAAAATATCAAGCCCCATCTGTTCACCGCAAAGCAATATCACACCGCGCGCCTCCGCAACACGAATTCCGGTTGTTTTGTTGGTGTTCCAAAAAAGTTCCTCAACCGCCATCACGCTCGGAGAATAGCGACATATTATGTCTCTGAGTTCGGAATAGATCATAGCCAATCTATGTTCGGTGGCGATTCCCGCCGGAGTTATTATAGAACCGTAATCAACGGCGTGCGGACGGTAGGCGTCTGCCTCGACAACTCCCCAACCGATGGTTGCAAGCCCCGGGTCTATTCCAAGAATCCTCATATAAGTTCTCCGTTTCCTTGTACACAAAATACCATTTTAAATTATATCACTAACCGCGCATAAAGTCAAACAAATAAGACTCTTTTTTATAAATTTTATATCCTCTAAAAGTAAAAATGCACGATCGGGTAAGATATTTCTTTACACACTCGTGTTTTTGTGATATAATAAAGTAATCGGTAATAATTGAATAATATAAATTATCTGTAATCTGCTAAAAATTTCATCGGCAAGGCACATGCCGTAGATACACGGAGGCTTAAATGCATGGCATAGTACACTTTAATGTCGGGGACACACTTGAACTGTCAAAACCGCACCCATGCGGATGCTCGCGCTTTACCGTCCTACGCACCGGCAGTGCCGTGAGAATATTTTGCACAAAGTGTGGAAGAGACATGACAATAGAGCGCGAAAAGCTTGACCGCGCCATAAAAAGCGTAATTTCCGCCTCCGTTGCCGATATTCACAACAAAGAAAAATGAAAGGAATAAATAAAACGCAATGAATGAGATCGATAAAAATACGGTGCCGATGCAAGATCAGCTCAAAGCCGAAACCTCCGTTGCGAAAAGCGACGACCTTTTGCCTACACAGGAAAGCCGCGTGCCGCGCTCACATTTGGGGCGTGTTTTCAAGAAAATGAAAGCTCGTCCGACACACTACCTCATATATGCTTTTATCATCCCGGTAATACTCAATTATCTTATCTATTTGGCCATGGAGATACATCCGTTCGGCAACGGCTCTGTACTTGTGCTTGACCTGAACGGTCAGTATGTCTATTTTTATGAAGCTCTGCGCAACGCCGTATACGGTCAAATGTCAATGATATATTCCTTTTGCCGCGCCCTTGGCGGTGAGTTTATGGGGATCTACGCTTATTATATTGCAAGTCCCTTTTCGTATATCGTTGCTCTTTTCCCGCAATCGCGAATTCTTGATGCACTGCTTGTAATTTTCTTGCTAAAAACCGGCATTACGGGCTTTAACTTCGGATTTTATTTGCACAGGACAAGCAAAAAAGCCGACAAATTGACCGTAATCACCTTCTCGGTGCTCTATTCTCTTACCACATACGCCGTCATACATCAACACAACTCAATGTGGATAGACGCAATGATGTGGTTGCCGCTTATTACTTTATCGATAGAGGATCTTATTAAAAATTACAAATACAAGCGCTTTGTGATATTGCTTGCACTTACGATGATGAGCAACTTTTACATCGGATATATGGTGTGCATCTACATTGCCGCGTATTTCTTTTATTACTATTTTTCGCGCAACGAAAACGGCATCAACAATCCCGCCGGAGAGCCGCATCACTTCCGCCGTTCCTTTTTGCGCATTGCAGGGGCATCCGCGCTCGGCATAGGAATATCTATGGTAGTGGTGGCAACCGCGTATTATTCACTTCAATTCGGCAAAAACACATTCTCCACGCCAAACTTCACCCCATCGTTGCAGTTTGACCTTATGGACTTTTTTACCAAGTTTCTTCCCGGTTCATATGACACGGTGCGCCCGGAGGGTCTGCCGTTTGTTTATTGCGGCGTGGTCACGTTATTGCTCCTCCCCGTATACTTTCTTTCAAAAAAGTTTTCGGTACGCGAAAAAACACACTCGGGCGCGTTTATCATGTTCTTTGTACTGAGTTTTTTCATCAGTACATTTGATCTCATTTGGCACGGTTTTCAAAAACCGAACTGGCTAAATTACCGTTACAGCTTTATGCTGTGTTTTTTCCTTATAGTTTTGGCATACCGCGGATATTGCGAAATACGCCACGCACACGCAGGTACGATAATCACAACAGGCGCCATTTGGATCCTATTTGTATGCATAGCGCAAAAGTTTGAATTTCACTCATATGTTGAGCGAATTGACGGCAGTGTTCAGTTTGACCAACCACTCAAAGAGATCGAAACGGTGTGGTTCTCCGTAATCTGCTTTATTGCATTTATGATAATACTTTGCGCGGCAATAAGATCGCGATCAAGCGCACGTCAAAATATATCATTGGTACTTTGCATATTTGTGTGCCTTGAGGTATTTTGCAACGGCATATGCAGCTGTGTTGAATTCGGTGATGATGTTATCTACTCGTCCTACTCATCTTATACGGATTTCATCTCAGCCATCCGCCCCGTCACTGACGAACTGCTTGAGGAGGACACTTCATTCTATCGCTTTGAGAAGAACGCGCATCGCAAATATTGCGACAATATGGCACTGCGCATTCGAGGACTTACCAATTCAACATCAACACTCAACAAATCAACTATCACATTTCTGCATCAGCTCGGATACGCATCAAAATCCCACTGGTCAAAATATCTGGGCGGTAATCCCGTTAACGACTCGCTGTTGGGAATAAAGTATGTACTGGCATGTGATCGTGATTCTCAACCGCTGTACTATGAGAATGCCGGAGGCTCGGTCACGACCTACAACTCACGTGATTACACATATTATCGAAATCCCTACGCGCTCTCCATTGCCTACGGAGCATCCGACGAGTTAGCGGATTTCGACCTGTCCTTGGGTGCCACACCCTTTGAGCGTTTGAACAACCTCTACGGCGCGATACTCGGTGACGAGACCGCTCCGCAGATATTTGTTCCGCTCCATCTCAGCACAGACAACATTGAAACAACCAACTGTTCCACATCAACTATCGCGGGACACTATAAATATTCCCCGCAAAACAGCTCCTCGGATTGTATTGTCGCATACACCGTAACCGCAGAGAGGGACGGCGAGGTGTTCTTTTATCTCCCTTCCGACTATGCACGCGAAGTGAAGATAAAGGTTAACGGACAAAAGGTCAATGATTCGGATACGTTTTACGGCGGAGAGAGCGACCGAATAGTTTCGCTCGGAACTTTTAAGGCAGGCGATGAAATAACGCTTTCGATGACACTTGCGGCAGACGTTCTTTATGTTAAGCAAAATATAGAAGCATTTTATTACATCGATACAGATGTTTTCGAGGATGCGATTTCGCGCATTGCCCAAACGCAAATGACGGTGGATGAGGGGTGGACAGATTCCTACCTTCCAGGAAGTATAACCACAACAAAAAATGATCAGCTTATAATGACGACCCTACCGTATGACGAAGGTTGGCAAATAACAATTGACGGTACACGTGTGGATACATTTGAGGCTCTTGACGGCGTTGTGACATTTTGGATCGACGAGGCAGGCGAACACACTATAGTTATGAAGTATCGTCCGCGTGCGCTCACACTCGGACTCACCGTCACGATCATATCAATTGTTATTTTTCTGCTTATAATTATATTCGAGCGCCGACTTAAGGCTCTGCTTTCAAAGATAACCAAGGTAACCGACCGGCCGTCACCGCTTGCCGTAAGTGATGGATGTGCGGAATGCATCGACGCCGAGACCTGCGCTGATAACAATAACGGTGACAGCAACGAATATACGGATTTTGAGGATCCGGATATAGATACTTCCGATAATGCCCAAGACTGCGCAGACAACAAATCGCGCGAATTTACGGACAGATCGGAGAGTGATACCTGATGTTTTACTTCATAAAAGGCGAACTTGCGTTGTTAGGTCCTTCATTTGCCGTCATAGATGCAAACGGAATAGGATACAAGCTGACGATAAGCGGCACGACATATTCGGCACTTCCGCACTCGGTCGGCGGCGCCTGTCCTGTTGTCAAGTTATACTCACACCTGTCGGTGCGAGAGGATGGTGTTGAACTGTTCGGATTTGCGACACCGGAGGAATTGAATTTTTTCAGACTGCTCATATCCGTCTCGGGTGTTGGACCGAAAGCCGCAATGGCATTGCTTACGCAACTTACACCGGATCGGCTTGCGTCGGCTGTCAGCCACGACGACAAAAAACAGCTTTCCAAAGCTCCAGGGGTCGGTCCCAAAACAGCGGCAAGAATCATTTTGGAACTTAAGGATAAACTAAAAGGTTTCAATATCACTACAGATTCCGCTAACGGTACCGATGATACACACCGTAACACATCGGACATGAGTTCCGACAGCAAATTATCAGAGGCGGTTGACGCACTGATTGTGCTCGGCTTTAACCGCGCAGCCGCCATTGATGCCGTTAACAAAACTGAGATCGAAAATGCGGAACTTGAGGATATCATACGCGGTGCGCTGAAATTGCTAATGAAATAACGTACAATCGAATCAAAAATAAAAACGACAGGAGAACGTAGACAGATGAATGGGGACGAGCTTGATTTTGAAAACAGAATAATGAGTTCATCGTACAGCTCCGGCGATGACGAACTGGATATGTCCCTCCGCCCCAAGCGCCTTTCGGATTATATCGGTCAGGAAAAAGCCAAAGAAAACCTGAGTGTTTATATAGAGGCCGCCAAAATGCGAAACGATGCGCTTGATCACGTTTTGCTTTACGGACCTCCCGGACTCGGAAAAACAACGCTTGCGGGAATAATCGCCTCGGAGCTCGGTGTAAATCTCAGGGTAACATCGGGGCCCGCGATAGAAAAGCAGGGGGA
>CAZISZ010000039.1:0-12181 GCA_964542035.1 uncultured Ruminococcus sp.
CAAGAAAAACGTATACCATTTTAATACCTCCCCGCCGCACGGCGGAATTCTATTTTTTCGGAGTTGCTTTGCAATTTTTATCACAGCGCAAAGCGTGCGATTTTTTTACTCTCCCATTGAGCAGTAAAAAGCATATCCCTCGCGTAATGCCTCGGCACGCGCGGCAAGCGGCAATATCATCCCCGAACGCGGAGCGGAAATGCAAGCGATATCCGTACAGCCGTCACCGCCGGGAATGTATTCAAACACCTCACGCCTGCCGTTTTGCGCTTCGCCGCAAACAAGTCCCGCGCCGTGTAACTCATATTCACGATATGAAGCGCGAATGTACTCGACAAATCCGGAGCACGGCATTATCACCCGGTTTGAGGTTGCGCGCGGCGGGGGAAGTTTGATCGGTTGCGTTTTTGCGCCGTCGGATATTTCCCAACGCGGGATCGTGACCCGACCGCCGTAACCGTGCCGCGCATATGTGCGGCAAAGCCGATCATCGGAGGGGACAAGCGCCAAAAAATCAAGCCCTCCGATTTCGGCGTACTCTTTCGTTGCGTTGAGCAACAGGGTCATGCCCCCACACCCGCGGTAGCGCGTAAGTATGCCGAGCGCATAGATATACCCGCCACGCATGCCGTCCGCTGTGAGAGGAACTATCCCGCAACCGCCGACAACGGCGCTTCCGCATTTCAGTATCAGGGCGTCGGCGCCTGCCAGCCGGCAAAAAAGTTCTGCGTCCCGCTCTCCGTCATCGGGAAAGCAATCTCGCCAAACGGTTCGCATTTCGATCTGCGCGTTGCGGGCGTGGGTGCTGTACATGCAAAATGCATTTTCCCGAGTCGTTGAATGACTTTCCATGTCGCGCCGTCCTTTTTTACGATATTCGTTTAAAATCTCGATCTTTTGAGATCCGAGATGACCGTATGATACATTATTATATCATATTTTTTATAGATATTCCATAGTTATATTTTAATATTTCCCCAAAGACCGAGAAAATACTTGACAAAAAAGCAGTATGCGTTATAATTATAATGGCAGTGTATGCGCCCTGAAGATCGGGGCGGTACACTCTATTATTGTTTGCGACAAGAGGTGCATGATGTCTGCTAAATCGAAAAAAACCGGGCGGGAGATAGATTTTCTTCACGGTCCGCTGACAAAAAACATACTGCTCTTTACTCTTCCCGTTATGGCAACTGGCGTTTTGCAGTTTCTCTACAATGCCTCCGATTCTGCGGTTGTCGGTTGGCTTGTGGGTACGGACGCGCTCGGAGCCGTCAGCTCCACGGGTGCGTTGTCAAACCTGATAACCGGACTTTTTATCGGTCTGTCGGTCGGCGCGTCGGTTTCGGTTTCGCATGCTCTCGGCTCTCACTGCGAGGACGACGCTCACGATACCGTGCAGACCGCAATAACCGTCAGCTTTGTACTGGGACTTATCGTTGCCGTGTTCGGATTTTTCGCATGCAAACCGTTGCTTGAGCTTATGGGTACGGTGGAGGAATGTATAGATCAATCCACCCGCTATATGCGCATAATTTTTCTCGGTATTCCCGCACAGATGGTTTATAACTACGGCACATCTATCCTGCGCGCTCGCGGAGATACCAAAAATCCGCTTATCTTTTTGGTTATATCCGGTGCCGTAAACGTTGTTTTGAATATCATGCTCGTCTACATTTTCCGTGATGTTTGGGGAGTTGCCGCCGCCACCATCGTTTCGCAATATCTTTCGGCAATACTTACCGTTCGCTTGCTTTGCCGACTTGACGATTGTTGCCGTCTTGATCTTTCGCATCTCTATATCAAAGGCGAAAAACTTGCAAAGATCCTGCGCATCGGTCTGCCGGCGGGTGTGCAAAGCGTGCTGTTTTCCTTTTCCAACGTTCTTATCCAGTCATCCATCAACTCATTTGAGAGCGCCGCCATCGTTGCCGGTAACGGTGCCGGTTCGAATGTGGACGGTCTGATATACATAGCGCAAAACTCATTTTATCACGCCGCGCTGACGTTTACAGGGCAAAACCTCGGCGGGCGACAGATAAAACGCATACGTAAATCCTGCCGCGATTGCATGATCCTTGTCAGCGTAATAGGTCTTGCCATAGGACTCGGCTGTTATGCTTTCGGTCCGCAGCTTCTATCGATTTTTGCGCAAAACGACGCCGCCGTTATAGAGTACGGCATGATAAGATTGCTTTATATGGGCATTCCATATTTTCTTTGCGGTACCATGGAGGTAATGTCCGGCGTGCTTCGCGGTCTCGGCGCATCCATGACTTCAATGATAGTTTCACTGCTCGGCGCGTGTGTATTTCGCGTTGTGTGGCTTGCCACCGTGTTTAAATCGGTCGGTACGCTTGAATCGATATATATTTCTTTCCCCATCTCGTGGCTGCTTACGACCGTTGTCGCTTTTATATGTTACCTTGTGATAATAAACTCAAAAAAGTTTAAATTCGAGCACCCCGAGGCATGAAAATAAAATAAAAAGCCGTCTCGGATGCAAGGCTTTGCATTTGAGACGGCTTTTGCTGTAAGCACTGGCGAGATTTTTTGAAAAAATCGAAAAAAATTTAAAATTCCTCTTGACAAATCCCTTTTACCGTGATATCATGTTAGTATACTAAAGTGCTTGACCGCAAAGACGATGAAAACACCGCCGCAGGCGAGCATGGATCAATAAAAGGAAAAGACCCCGGATATGGGGTCGGGTAACGAAAATGAAAAAGCTTACAAAAACCAAAGTACTTGCCGTTCTGCTGGCTCTCCTTCTGCTTGCATCCTGCGCCGCACTGGGCGGCTGCTCGGATGGCGGCAGCGATGTTGAATACGTTCAAAAAAACGGCAAGCTGATAGTCGGCATTACCGATTATCCCCCAATGGATTACTGCGAGGACGGCTCTTCCGAGTGGATCGGCTTTGACGCCGATATGGCAAAGGCTTTTGCCGAGAGTTTGGGCGTTGAGGCGGAATTTATCGTGATAGATTGGGGCACAAAGATCGCTTCTCTAAACTCCAAGACGATAGATTGCGTTTGGAACGGAATGACTCTCAATGATGAAGTTGAAGCGGGCATGACCGTTTCGCAAAAATATTGCAAAAACGCGCAGGTCGTAATACTTCCCGCCTCCGTTGCCGCCGATTATACTACCGTTGAAAGTCTTAAAGATCTTAACTTTGCCGTTGAGGGAGGGTCCGCAGGGAAAAATCAGCTTGAGGCTCTCGGGTATAAATATACCGAAGTGAGCGATCAAACAAAGGCAGTGATGGAAGTTGCCGCGGGCACATCGGACGCCGCGGTGGTGGATCTGCTG
The DNA here is from genome assembly GCA_964542035.1 of uncultured Ruminococcus sp. Lineage (GTDB taxonomy): Bacteria > Bacillota > Clostridia > Oscillospirales > CAG-272 > CAG-390. The sequence goes on from CAZISZ010000039.1 coordinate 3,315, forward strand.
CTGGCGGGCAACCTTGTCGGCGAAGGCACGGCGTATTCCTCCCTTGTTATAGGTCCGAAACTCAACGAGGAAGAGTTTTTTGTGGTCGGTTTCAGGAAAGGTTCCGATCTCGGCGAAAAGTTCGGCGAGTTTTGGTCTGCGGCGTCTGCCGACGGCACTCTTGCCGATACCGCAAAAAAGTACGGCGTTCAGGAAGCTGTGATAAGCTGAATGTAATGTAATTTAAATATCTTAATCTTACTCATCCTCCCGCTGCGGCGGGAGGATGAAGAGTGAAAAAAGGATCGTTACCGAACATGCTGCAAATAATGCTTTCCCTGTGCGAGGGATTTATAAAAACGCTTGAAATATTTTTTCTCACCTTAGCGGGAGCCATACCGCTGGGGCTTTTGATCGCTTTTGGGTCAATGAGTCGTTTTCGACCCCTGCGCGCGCTTGTGAAATTTATTGTTTGGATAGTTCGCGGTACTCCGCTGATGCTGCAATTGATAGTTATATATTTCGGTCCCGGACTTTTTTTGCACAATAATATTTGGGGAACCGGTAACGGCGGTCGCTTTGTAGCCGTGGCGGTGGCGTTTATATTCAACTACGCCTGTTATTTTTCCGAGATCTACCGCGGAGGTATCGAGTCGATATCCGACGGACAGTACGAGGCTGGGCAGGTGCTGGGGCTTTCCAAAAGTCAAATATTTTTCAAGATCATACTTTTGCAGGTGGTAAAACGTATTCTGCCGCCTATGAGCAACGAGGTGATCACATTGGTAAAGGATACGTCCCTTGCGCGTGTAATATCCGTTTACGAACTGATATGGGCGGGCGAAGCGTTTATAAAATCACGCGGTATCATTTGGCCGTTGTTGATGACGGGACTTTTTTACCTGCTTTTTTCGGGTCTTTTGACCGTCATTTTTGCGCGGCTTGAAAAAAAGCTTGCTTATTTTAATTGATTTTCGTGGGAGTGAGATTTGATATGCCGATACTTGCAGTAAAGGATCTTAAAAAAAATTTCGGCAGAACCGAGGTTTTGCGCGGCGTTTCCTTTGATCTGGAGTCGGGTGAGGTAATGAGCGTTATCGGTTCATCCGGCAGCGGAAAAACCACACTCTTGCGCTGTCTCAATTCCCTTGAATTTGCGGATAGCGGCAGTATCACCGTGGGCGGAGAGGTAATGTTTGACGGTTCCGCGCGCGAAAAGGTGAGCGATGCCGAACTGCAACGGCGGCGCTTGCGCTTCGGACTTGTGTTTCAATCGTTTAATCTGTTTCCGCAGTATACCGCGCTTGAAAACGTGGCTTTGGCACCTCGCCTCACGGGCAGACTCAATGCCGCGGAGAGTCGTGCGGTTGCCGAGAAACTGTTGGGGCAGGTGGGGCTTTCCGAAAAAATGCAAAATTATCCTTGCGAGCTTTCCGGCGGACAGCAGCAAAGAGTGGCGATAGCGCGCGCACTTGCAATGAAACCTGAGATACTGTGTTTTGACGAGCCGACATCTGCGCTCGACCCGGAGCTGACGGGAGAAGTGTTGCGCGTAATACGCGATTTGCGCGGTACGGGGCGCACGATGATAGTGGTTACGCATGAGATGGAATTTGCACGCAGCGTGTCGGATAAGGTGCTGTTTATGGCAGACGGCGTGATAGAAGAATGCGGCGCGCCGCAAGAGATATTCGAATCTCCCAAGAGCGATAAACTGCGCTCTTTCTTAAAGTTTGTTTAACGTGTCGAAACAAAAAGGTCGTCCCATGCGGGGACGACCTTTTTTTGACTTTTGTACCGATTTACCGCATTTGATGAGATGAGTTTCATCTTGATTGTGAGTCGAAAATCGCATTTGTCTATTGACAAATGCTCGGCTTTGCGATAAGATGTATGTCGCCGCGTGCGCAATGCCGCGGTGTGTTTATTTATCGAATAAAAAGGAAAACAATAAAATGAGAAAAACTGTGAAAATAATAATCATCACCGCGGCTTTGTTATTATTGGTCGGCTTTTCCGTTGCGGCAGGCTTGATGATGTTCGGCGGACGCGACGACGGTGCGGACGGAAGCATGGTGCTTGAACGCAACGATCACGAGATAAGCGAGAACTTCGATCGCATTCGTATTGACACCACCATTGCCGATATAAAACTGTTGCCGTCAGATGACGGCAACAGCCGAGTGGAATGCCTTGAATTTTCCAAAGCGCGGCATGACGTTGCGGTATCGGACGGCAAACTGGAGATACTTATCGATGACAGGCGTACCCTGCTCGATCAGGCGGTGATAACATCCGAAAACCCGCATGTATATGTTTATCTGTCGGAAAATGTGTACACAGCGCTTGCCGTTAACGGTCACACCGGTATGATAAGCGTGGAGGATGATTTTGAGTTTGACAGTATAGATATCACATCCACAACCGGAGCCGTTACGTTGAACGGCGTGATGGCTGACAAAGTTACGGTTACCGCCACAACGGGCGCTGTGTATCTCGGCGATACCGAGGTCGTGGAGGCAAGCGTACTTGTTACCACCGGAACGGTAACGGTAGGCACGCTCAAATGCCGCGGCAGGTTGAATGTTTCGGCAACTACCGGCAGTGTGATGATAGAAAACGTTACGTGCGGCAGTTTTTATTCGGATGGCAGTACGGGCGGGATTACATTGAGTCAAGTAACGGCAGAGGGCGAGATGAAAATAACGCGCAAAACCGGCGGGGTGACATTTGATGGTGCGGACGCTGCCGAGATGGATATAGAGACAACCACGGGCAGTGTGCGCGGCAGTTTGCTCACCGGCAAGACCTTTTCCGCTTCAACCACCACAGGCGGGATCAAGTTGCCTCCGAACACTTCGGAATCTCACTGTCGCATACGCACGACCACGGGCGGGATAAATATAACCGTTAAAGGGTAAAACGAAAATGATCGGCTTCAACGCAAGTTTAATGCGTTGAAGCCGATCATTTTAAAATTTCATTGTAAATATACCATGGCGCGTTGCGACTTTGCGTCAGGTCAGCGGCTTTTGTTTTATTTTGCCGTATGCTCGAGGGTATTTTTGCGGTGTCGGGGAGATTTTGCGAATTATAATTATCGTGCGCTCGGGGGTTTCATCCTCAAGACCGTGCAGGGTCATGCGGCGCACCGATTCGATTTTGCCGCCGAGCATTTCCGCGGCGCGGCACGCTTCCGCGGCTTCATCTTCTCCGCGCGGACCTTTCATGGCGCAAAAACTTCCGCCTGCTTTAATATACGGTAAACACAGCTCGCAAAGTATCGGCAAAGAGGCTACGGCGCGTGCCGTTACATGGTCAAAGCTCTCGCGCAGCGCGGCGTCATGCGCTCCGTCTTCGGCGCGTATCGCAAGGGTTTGTATGCCGCCGAGTTCCAGTGCCTCTGCCGCCGTGCTGACGAATTTCAGCTTTTTTGCCGTGCTGTCGATGGCGGTTATTGAAAGGTCGGGTCTTGCTATTGCAAGCGGAAGAGTGGGAAAACCGCCGCCGCAACCGATATCGGCCACGCGCGCACCCGCGGAAAGCTCAGCCGAAACGGTAAGCGAATCGCAATAATGAAGCACCGCAAGCCGCGCGGGGTCGTTTATGGCGGTTATGTTTGTGTGCTCGTTGAACTCCAAAAGCATGCGAGTGAGGATTACGTAGCTTCGAAGTCGCTCGCGCACGGCGGACGGCACACAGTTTGCGTTAAACGCGCGGTCGATCGCCGCCGACAGTTGCTCGTCCGTCGGGGCGAAGTGTGAGATCTTGTCGGTCATATGGATTGTCCTCGTTTCGCTCTGTTTTTATTTCAGCCCGAGTTTTATCATCAACACGGAGATATCCGCGGGGCTGACCCCGCTGATCCTCGATGCCTGCCCCAGCGTCATGGGGCGGGCGGCTGAAAGCTTTTGGCGTGCTTCTATCCGCAAGCCGCGTATATCGGAATAATCAAGGTCGGCGGGTAATATAAAATCCTCAAGTCGTTCTCGGCGTTTTACCTCCGCAAGCTGCCGCTTGATATACCCTGCGTACTTGATATTTGCTTCCACCGTGCGAATCACGGCGGGCGACGGTGAGGCTCCCTCGTTTTGGCAAAGCGCCGCAACTTCGGAATATTCTATTTCCGGGCGCCGCAAAAGATCGGCAAGGGACAGTCCGCCTGCCGATGCGGGCATATCGTGTTCCGCCAAAAATTTTGCAAGCACTTCGCCGCGCGGGTGGCTGTGCTCCATCCTCGAGCACTCCGCGGCAATTGCCGCTTGTTTTTTGTGATAGGCATCGGCGCGCGCGCCGCCGATAAGACCTATCCGTTCAGCCATAGGGGTGAGGCGCGCGTCGGCATTATCCTGCCGCAGCAACAATCGGAATTCACTGCGCGAGGTCATCATTCTGTACGGTTCGTTAGTCCCTTTGGTTATAAGATCGTCGATAAGCGTGCCGATATATCCGGCCGAGCGGCGCAGTATCAGCGGAGGTTCGCCGCGAAGTTTCAGCGCGGCATTGATTCCCGCAACAAGTCCCTGCGCGGCAGCTTCTTCATATCCGGAGGTTCCGTTAAACTGACCGGCGCCGTAAAGTCCGGCGATGTTGCGGAATTCAAGCGTGGCGCAAAGTTGTGTGGGATCGGCGCAATCGTACTCAATGGCGTAGGCGTAGCGGGATATTACGGCGTCTTCAAATCCGGGCAACGTGCGCAACATGGCGTCCTGAACATCCGGCGGCATGGAAGTTGAAAAACCTTGAATGTACATTTCGTCGGTGTCGGGTCCCAGCGGTTCAACAAACAGCTGATGCCGCTCTTTGTCGGCAAATCTTACGATTTTGTCTTCGATGGATGGGCAATACCGCGGTCCCGTGCCGTGTATCTGACCCGAATACATTGCGGAACGACCGAGGTTTTCGCGTATTACACGGTGCGTTTCGGCGTTGGTGTAAACGATGTGGCAGGGGATCTGGTCGATTGTTTGCATCTGCTCCTCGTCGGTAAGTGAGGAAAAAGGTGTGATGTGATCCTCTCCCGGTTGAACTTCTATGCGAGTGAAATCTATAGAGCGGCGCAATACGCGCGCGGGCGTGCCGGTCTTAAAGCGGCGCAGGTTTACGCCTATTTCGGAGAGCGAGGCGCTGAGAGATGACGCAGCCAAAAAACCGTCCGGACCCGCAGCGTAGTTGCGGTCACCAACAAAAATACGGCTGTCGAGATATGTTCCGGTGGCAACTATAACGGCGTCGCACTCAAATATTTCTCCAAGCGAGGTGCGCACGCCGCAAACACGCCGTCCGTTTGGGGTGTCCTCTGTCAGTACGGCAACTATCTCCGCTTGCAGGGGGCGCAAGTGAGGCGTCGTTTCCAAGGTGTGCTTCATTATTCGCTGATAGAGACGGCGATCGGCTTGTATGCGTTTGGATTGCACTGCCGCGCCTTTGCCGGTGTTGAGCGTGCGAGATTGCAGGGTCACAAGATCCGCTGCGCGACCCATTTCGCCGCCCAAAGCGTCTATTTCAAATACCAAATGTCCCTTTGCGGTGCCGCCGATGGACGGATTGCAAGGCATGTTTGCCACACCGTCCATCGATATGGTAAAAAGCATGGTGTCAATGCCGAGCCGAGCCGCGGCGAGCGCCGCTTCTATTCCCGCATGACCGCCGCCTATAACGGCAATGCCGATTTTTTTGTTCATTGTTGTGACCACTGCCGTGCAACCGCAACGGCGTCCTTTTGTCTGTTTGATGGTGAAAAAATTAAGGTGACGAGTGTACTTTTTGGAAATGGCGCGAAAGCGCGTCGTGCCATTTCCAAAAAGCAGGGTGACGCGGTGCGTCACCCTGCAGATCGGTATCCGGGGCGCCGGACTTATGATCAGTTTTCGCTTGAATCCAAAAAGATGACTATCTTTCTGTTATTATCGCTGCCGATGGAGTTGGTGGAAACACCGGCAATACCCTGAATTTCGGAATGTATTATACGGCGCTCGTAGGGGTTCATCGGCTCAAGCATAACGCTGCGTTTGTATTTGAGCACGCGTTCCGCTTGACGGCGTGCCAGTGCGCGCAGGGTCTCTTCGCGCTTTTCGCGGTAGCCGGCAATATCAAGCGCTATTTTTATATATTCTCCGCGCTCGGTACGCTCGCCGTTTTCGCCGATTTCGCGGCGGTTTGCAGCAAGACCCGCAAGATATTGCAGTGCGTCAAGCGTTTCGCCGTGATGACCTATAAGCACGCCGGAATCCGCTCCGTTTACCTCGATAATAAGCGCGCCGTTATCGCCGTAGCGAGTGCCAACCTCAACGTCAATGCCCATATCCGATATAACGTTTTTTATAAACTCAACGGCGCGGAGCTCTCCCGCGGGAGTGTGGGTGGCAACTATTTCGGCGTCTGTAGCGCCGATACCGAGAAAGCCTTTCTTGGGCTCGGTCACTACCGTGTATTCAAGCTCGGAGGCAGGAACATTCAGCTCTTTTGCCGCCTCGGCGATTGCGTCTTCAATTGTCTTTGCGCTAACTTTTATTTCCTTTTTCATTACAGATACCTCATTTGATCTCTTGATCTTTTGCATTGTCATCAGATCCCGCGGCAGTTTTTTTGTCATGACGGCGTTCTTCTTTAAGAGGAGCGGTCTCCACAACGCCTGTTTTTTCGGCGGCGACTCGTTTCTCCGTGTTAAAGCTTTCGTCATCTGCGGGCGGGGTGTAATCCTCGTCGTCTATATGGAAGAGCGAGCGCGGATCTCCGCGGTGCGCGTCAAGGTCCAGTTTGCGCTTTTCTTTGGTTGCCGGCTTGCCAGCGTATTCGCGCTCGGCGGCTTTGTATTCCTCCTCGGTAAATACGGGCATGGGCATGGCGCGGCTGAGAATAAATTGCTTAATGGTTCCCAAAATGCTCTTAAAGATCCAGTAAACGCCGATAGCGGCGGGTACGACAAATGTGAAATAAACCGACATAAGCGGCATGGTGATATCCATTACCGTGTTGGAGCAACCTGCCTGCTTATCGGTTTGTCCGTTGGTGGGTTGATAGGAGAATTTGCGGGTCAGCTTCATACTGAAGAAGTATACCACAAAGGTCAACACCGGTACAAGCCACAGCCAGCTCGGCTTGGCAATGTCGGGAATGTCGCCGAGGTTTATTCCGAAAAGGCTGAAATCGGGAAGTCCGCGCTCGTAAGCGTTTGAAAGCTGTGCCAAAGCGTCGGCGCCTGTCACGCCGTAGGTGTCGGAATCAACGAATATCTGAATTCCGTCGCGTATTTTATCCCAGTTGTCGCGTATGATGTCTATAACGCCGATGGTGCTGTTGGATTTAGCCATCTCTATTCCAAGTCCCGGAATGTTGGCATCCGTGGCGGTGGTAATGAATTTTTGAAGCGCCGTGATGGTGTTCGTGCCCACTCCCATAACGTAATGGAGAGGATTTATTACCACTTGGTAAAGGGCGAGTATGACGGGCATTTGTAAAAGCAGGGGCAGGCAACCCGCAAAGGGGCTGTAGTTTTCCTTTTGGTACATCTCCTGTATTTCCTGCGCGACCTTTTGCTGTGTTACTTGGTCGTTGCGACCCGCATATTTTTTGCGTATCGCCATTTCTTTGGGACGAAGACGCGCCTGCTGTATTGATGTTTTTTGCTGTTTGACGGCAATGGGCAAAAGAAGCAACTCAACTACAAAGGCAAATATGAACAGCGCTATCGTATAGCTGCCCGTAAGCCTGTCAAGCCACCCCAAAAAGGCGCCTATCCAGCAAAGTAATTTGTCGATCATTTGTTTGTTTGCCGCGCCGTGCGCGGTGGCTCAAAAGCCAAAACCTCTCTTAGTTTTCTTTTTTGATGTTTGTATCCCCTGCGGGGATATTACACTTGTCACAATCGGGATCGCATTCGTATTCGCACAGATCCTGCCGTGACAGCCCCTCCGTTGATTTTTGATTCCGTTTTTTGTTTGTAAAGCCGTGCTCGGGAACGGGATCGTACCCTCCGGCGCAAAACGGATTGCACCGAAGCACCCGCCATACGGTGAGCGCAAGCCCCACAAAAAAGCCGCGTTTTTGAAACGCCTCAAGGGCGTAGGCTGAGCATGTAGGCGTAAACCTACAGCACGGTCTGCGTTTCAGCGGAGAAAGGCAACGCCGATAAAATTTTATCAGCCAAATGGCGATATATTTCATTTACTATCGCCGTTGTCGTTATTTTGTGTCTCGGGGCGGGTTAAAGCCCCGCTGTTTGCGGTTTGTTTGCTACCGGTAAGTCCCACTGCGGTAAACTGACGGCGAAGATCCTTTGCCACATCCGCCGACGACGCGCCGAGTATCGCTCCGCGCGCGGCGATTATAACAATGCAGCCTAATTTGAGATCACCCTCGCGTTCTACGGCGCGATAAGCTTCGCGTATAAGCCTTTTGGCGCGATTGCGACTTACGGCACCGCCTATCTTTTTACCGACGGTAAGACCTATACGGTTACGAATACCGCGGCGCGGATCGGCTTTTGCAATGCGCTCGGCAGCGTAGTCGCGTAAAATATAAACGGCTGTATATTTTCCTGTGGCTCTCCGCCCGCGGCGGTACGCCTTTGCATAGAGATGGTTTTCGCGCACAGCTGTAAATTTCATTGCATGCCCTCCGTTTCGGTTTTTAATGAGAAAATATCGGATACAACAAGACCCCGTTCCGGTACGATGTTTTTGATCCTTTGTTGTTTGTCCCTTGCCCGAAAAAAACGGCGACCGACAGCATAGGGCAAGGTTCGGTCGCCGGGTTCCGGGGCGGTACCCCGGCTATTTGTGATTTCGGAGTATCGACCGCGTTGCGCGGTTCTCTCCATGATCAATAAGAAAGACGTTTTCTGCCTTTGGCGCGTCTTCTCTTCAGTACGTTTCTGCCGTTCAGCG
>CAZISZ010000040.1:0-11546 GCA_964542035.1 uncultured Ruminococcus sp.
TGGTGGATACTGTGGACGGTAATAACGGTGATCATTCCCGCCGCCGGACCGATCATTACCGCATGCTTGGCAAAAAGGAAAATCACTTAATCAAACGATCCGTAAAACTTTTCCCTGTTCGGATACCGCAAACGGCTGAGTCGATAAAGCGACTCAGCCGTTTGTTCATTTATGATACTTTTATCCTCTGAGTTTGACCCCGAGTTCACGTTCAAGGGCGGCAAGGATCTTATTTGTATCCTTTTCCGTTTCCTCCTGCGTCAGAGTTCTGTCGGCGGCGCGCAATGTCACACGCATGGAAACGCTCTTTTTGCCCGCGCCAAGTTGGATTCCGCGGTAGATATCAAACAGTTTGATATCCTCAACAAGCTTACCGACAGCGCCGCGAATAACCTCCTCTACCCTGCCGACCTCAAGTTCCTCATCACAAACAAAGGAAAGGTCGCGCGTTACCGCAGGGTACTTGGGAAGCGGACGGTATTCAATCTCACCGCCGCGGTGCGCCATAAGAACGGGCACGCTTAATTCGGCAACATAAACGGGAATATCGAAACCGTAATCCGATGCAACCTCGGGGTGTACCTGACCGATCATTCCCACCCTGTCATCACCTGCATAAACGGCAGCACATCTGCCGGGATGGAACGTGGGATCATCACGTACGGCAGAATATTTTACTTCGGTGCCAGCAAGCTCGCAAAGCTTTTCACACACACCCTTAACGGTATAAAAATCGCAATCACCGTACATACCGACAGTGAGTGATGTGGGCTCGTCGGGAAGCGCCCCAGCATCGTCGCTCGGCAGATAAACCGTTGCCATCTCGTAAAGCCGTAACCGTTCATTGTTAAAATTGTTGTTTCGCGCCAAAACCTCAAGCATAGAGGGCAAAGCGGTCGTGCGCATAACACTTGTATCCTCACCGAGCGGGTTGCGTATTACAACCGAACGGCGGCGTGCGTCATTTTCGGGCATACGTATCTTATCATAATACTTGGGGCTGATAAACGAGAACGTCTCTATCTCCGAAAGTCCCATTCCGACCAGCGCCTCTTCGAGCATAAGTTCAAACTTTTGCTTTTCGGTACGTTTGCCTTCTGTCGTGCGAGCGCACATGAGGGTGGACTTAATGGTATCATATCCGTACATACGTATAACTTCCTCGGCAAGATCTGCATTTCCGAGAACATCATCTCGCCATGAAGGAATAGTAGCGTCATCTCCCGCAAGTTCAAAGCCGAGCTCGCCGAGTACGCGGCGCATGTAATCCTCCGGCACAGATGTACCGAGGAATGCGTTGATCTTATCGGCATTAAAACCTACATGACGGAGTTCACGGCGACCGGGGTAAAGATCGATAATACCGTCAACCACATCTCCCGCGCCAAGCACCTCAACAAGTTCACATGCGCGTTGAATGGCGGGCATGGTATTTTCGGGATCAAGTCCTTTTTCAAAACGAGCCGAACTTTCCGTTCTCATTCCCTGCTTTTTGGCGGATACACGCACCGATGCGCCAAGGAAGTTTGCACTTTCAAACACAACGGTGGTTGTGGCATCGGTTATCTCACTGTTGGCGCCGCCCATAATACCGGCAAGAGCCACTGCTTTTTTATCATCGGATATAACAAGCGTCTTGGAATCGAGCGTGTGTTCTTTATCATCAAGAGAGCGGAATAATTCACCTTCCGCGGCACGGCGCACGGTGATAGCCGAACCGTCAAGGCACTTGTAATCAAACGCATGCATGGGCTGACCATATTCAAGCATTACATAGTTGGTTATATCCACTATGTTGTTAATGGGACGAACGCCGGAAGCGCGCAATCTCGCCCTCATCCAAAGCGGCGAGGGCGCAATTTTTACATTTTTAACGACCCTTGCTGTGTACCTGGGGCAAAGCTCGGCATCATTGATCTTAACCGAGAGATAGCGATCTATCTTATCTCCGTCTGCCGCGCCGTGCACCTCGGGCGTGTGCAGAGCAAGCGGGCGTTCAAAGGACACAGCGGCTTCACGTGCCAAACCGATTACAGAGAGACAATCGGGACGGTTGGGAGTAATCTCAAATTCAACGGCGGTATCCGAAAGCCTTAGTGCCTCGCGGATGTCGTGACCGATCAGAGGAGCGTACTCCTCACCGAGAATTAGAATACCGTTTTTATCCGAACCGGGCATGTAGTGCTCGTCTACATCCAACTCCTCAATGGAGCAAAGCATACCGTTTGACGGCACGCCGCGCAACTTGCCCGCTTTTATAGTTACATCGCCCGGCAAATGCGCCACGGCGATAGCCGCGGGCACAATAGCTCCCTCAAAAACATTTTGCGCACCTGTAACTATCTGCACCGTCTCGCCCGTACCGATATCTATATCGCATATTTGAAGATGATCGCTGTTTTCGTGGCGGCGAAGACCGACTATACGCCCCACCTTTACATTTTGTATATCGTCGCCGAGGATCTCATAACCCTCAACTTTTGAGCCGGTCGCCGTCATCCTGTCGCAAAAACCGACTGCATCTATGCCCGCGGTATCCACAAACTCCGAGAGCCATTCAAGAGATAGGATCATTTTTTATGACCATTGCTTTCGCTGCGGCGAAAGCTTCCTTTCGTTAATCAAATCAAATTAAAAACACGTTTTGGCGCATCGCTCACCGTCAACTCGTTTGCCTAAAGCCCTTACCGATGATATCGCTTGAACTTGATATCAAAACAAATGCATCCTTATCCACCGTACGTACATAGGAACGCATGTTCATGGCTTGCGCGCGGTTCATTACGACCAAAAGTACGGTGCGCCGCTCGCCGGTATAACAACCTACGCCGTCCCACTCGGTCACACCGCGATGGAGCGTTGTTTTTATATACTCGATAATAGGCTCGGGTTTTGAAGTTACGATGATAAAGAATTTTGATATATTGATGTTTTCAATGACGGAATCCACCAAAAACGCCTTTGCAAGTAATCCGAGCAGTGAATAAAGTCCCGTTTGCACATTGAATGTAAAAAACGATACCGCCACCACAAGGCAATCGACCAGCAAAAGGGCACGACCGACCTCAATCTTCAAATATTTCTTTAATATAAGCGCCAAAATATCCGAACCGCCGGTGGAACCATCGCGGTTAAAAACAATAGCGGATCCAAGCCCCGGCAGAAGCACCGCAAAGCAGAGCTCAAGAGTGGGCTGATCGGTAAGCGGCCCACTGATAGGCATTAATACCTCAAGCACAGAGAGCGCTCCGGAAAACAGTAAACTGCAATAAACGGTACGCACACCTATCTTTTTTCCGAGAACTACAAAGCCTATGATAAGATAAAAAACATTGAGTACCGTAACGATCCCCGCCGGAGTTGCAAACGGCAACACTTTTGCCAGCACTACCGAAAGACCGCTTACGCCTCCCATAGCAAAATTGTTGGGGTATTTAAAGAAATATACTCCTACTGTCAGTATAAGCGTACCAAGCGTTAACAACGACCAATCAATTATCGTTGCCGCGATACCGCCCGATTTTATTTTTTTGATTTTAGCTGTATTACCGTCCATAATATCAGTTCTATCCAATATTTTTATTACTTTGATACTATATAATGATACTATATAATAATGTAAGAACTTATATCGTCAAAACTGAGAGATAAAACGTATATCGTTTTCGTAAAGCAAGCGCATATCGTCTATGTGGTATTTAAGCAGTGCAATACGCTCGATACCGAGGCCGAACGCAAAACCCGAGTATTCCTCCGGGTCTATTCCGCAACCGCTCAGCACATGCGGATGAACCATACCGGCGCCGAGTATCTCTATCCATCCCTCTCCCTTGCAGAAGCGGCAGCCTTTTCCGCCGCAAGCAAAGCAGGAAACATCCACCTCTGCCGACGGCTCTGTAAATGGGAAATGGTGCGGGCGGAAACGTATTTTGGTATCTTCTCCGAACATATTTTTCGCAAATAATTCAAGCATACCCTTAAGATCTCCCATGGTTATACCGCGATCAACCACAAGACCCTCAAATTGATGGAACAACGGCGAATGTGTTGCATCCACGTCATCCGAGCGGTAAACTCTCCCCGGTGAAACTATTCTGATCGGCGGTTTTTGTTTTTCCATAACTCTGACCTGCACGGGAGAGGTCTGCGAACGCAAAAGGATATTATCGGTGATATAAAACGTATCCTGCGTGTCGCGCGCAGGGTGATTTTCCGGAATGTTCAGGGCTTGGAAGTTGTAATAATCATATTCAACCTCAGGTCCCTCGGCTATTGAAAATCCGAGGCCCAAAAAGATCTCCTCAAGATCGCGGCGAACAACGGTGAGGGGATGGCGGTGACCGCGTTCCGGAATCTTACCGGGAGCCGTAACGTCGACACGCTCGGCAAGCAACTGCTCCTCCAACGCCTTTTGCTTTTGCGCGGCGGCACGTTCGGCAATAGCGCTTTCGATCTCGCCGCGCACACGGTTGGCAAGTTGCCCGACAATCGGGCGTTCCTCGGCGGAAAGCCCTGCCATGCCGCGAAGCACAGCTGTAAGTTCGCCTTTTTTTCCGAGGTAGCGAACTCTAAGAGATTCAAGATCGGCATCGGCGGCACCGATACGTTCGAGCGCCTCTGTTCTGATCTTTTGAAGTAGCTCTTTCATTTTTTGATCATTTCCTTTCGGTTATATATGTAAATGTTTTTGACATTTCGGGCAGTTCAAATTTTCCGTTTGACTTCTATTGTCTTCACATCGAGATCGGTAAGGATCTTTAAACAAAATAAAAAAAGCCCGTCCCGATCAGGACGGAGCAATAACACCGCGGTACCACCCGAATTCCGACGCACACGGCATCGACACTCTCGGCAGATAACGGTGCCCACCGCAAACGGCTACCGACAACGTGCGCAAATTACGCCCATGCTTTTACCGTCCGTGCTCCGAAGCGAAATGCAGACGTGCGCGATCGACCGCTCCCAGCCCTGTCGGTCTCTCTGTGGATCGCTCATCCACGCCCGCTGTCTTCATCACAGCATTTATATACACAGTATACCACACTTTTATCTTTTTTTCAATAGTTTTTTTGATGATAGCGACATTTTTTCTCAAATATATCGCCGTCGTAACCGGCGACGACTCTTATTGCGTTCGGCACGATCTTACAAGCAGATCAAACACGAGCGTTCCCGCAATAACTATAAGATATGCCATCATTATGTATTCAAGCATCGGTACGTAGTGGCAAGCAGCTCCGAACGGATCTACTCTTACCGCCTCGGCAAGATCGCACAACCACACCAACGCAGCCAATGTGGCGCTGCCCATACCGCAGATAAAAATCGTCATGGCCTCGTGCCCGATCGCCTCTGCCTCCAACGCCAATACGGAAATTAATCCACGCTTATTTTCACATTTATGTTTTCTTTTTTTCATTTAATTATATCACCTCCGTTACCCGTTTCGTACCGTATTGTTGCCGCAATGTGTACTGAATATCCGCATTATCGGCATATTTATACATTAACACTTCATCGACCGTTTGATGCATAAAGCGCCGAATAATTTGCATCATTATCTGTGTATGTACCATTTTATCGCACATTTCGCTTTTTTGCAACGATAAATATGCGGTACTTTTGGATAAAAATACTATCAATTTGCATTCTCATCACAAATGTTTCATACAGTGCATAAAATTACATCAAAGATACAACATTATACGTATTTTTATTCTCATGTTTTTAATACTTTTTTACCGTTTTAATAAAATTGTTCGGTTTTACAATAATCGACATTTTATCTTGCGTTTTTTTGCAATTATTTGTCACCCTCACAGAGCGATATCATAATCAGCGCAAAGCGGGCTATAAAACCCGCAACAAAAGCCCCAAGGGCAAAGGAGGACAGACCATGACCAAAACGCAAAGACAACAAAACAACAAAATGACATGCGCATGTGAGTTTGGAGCTAAACTGCTGCGTTCATCCACCGCCAAGGCAGGCGAACTGCGTGTTCGCTACAGGCTGTACGAGCAATGCCGCGCCGCGGAAAAGTACTTTACGATAGCGGTAACATCCGCAGCCGAGCACACCTCGCGCACGGTGAAATGTGACAGATGTACCGCTGTTCGGCTTTATGACAGTATACTGCGCGGCGGGGTGACTCCGATAACTCTCTCCTATATAATAGACGATTGGGAAACGGAACAGCGCGAAGCGTAACTTATGCCGGAAGTAAAAAAGCGCCAACCTCTTTACAAATCGCCCGCCATGTGATAGAATAAGTATAATAACGAAAGGCAGGTATTTATATTGAGATGTCCGAGTTGCGGTTGCCTTGAAAGCCGCGTTATAGATTCACGCCAAAACATAGACGGCAACAGTATACGCCGCCGCCGAGAGTGCCTAAACTGTCAAAAGCGATTTACGACTTTTGAGGTTATAGAATCGGTACAACTCGTTGTTATAAAAAAGAACGGTACGCGCGAGCTTTTTGACCGTTCCAAACTTCTCTCGGGGCTGCTCAAGGCATGTGAAAAACGCCCCGTGAACGCCGATAAGATCGCCGCCGAAATCGAAGCGGAACTTCAAAACTCGCTGAGACAGGAGGTGCCGTCCGGAGATATAGGCGAAATGGTAATGCGCCGCCTGAAATCGGAGGATGCGGTGGCATATGTTCGATTTGCGTCCGTATACCGCGAATTTAAGGATATAGAAACTTTTATTCGCGAACTTAACGATATAAAAAATCTTCCCGTGGGAATTACCGTGCGAGAGGACAATAACCGGCTACCGGATCACGAATAAGATCAAAGGAGATCACCATGGAAAGCAACGACATTCTATCATCCCTGCGCCGCGTGGAACGTATGGAGCAATTATTTGAGATGCTTGAAAAGATCTCCGCGGACGAGCCGCAGGCGCTTGAAACGCCCGAGGCGAAAGCCGCTGCCGCGGTACTTTCCGGATACATATCGAGCGATCATTGGATGCATGATTTCGATCTTGACCGCGCGGGTGCGTTTCCGAAAGGCATGAAACGCGGCGTATTATCGGAGGACGGAATTTACAATCTTCTCGGCGACCTTGCCGAGCGCGCGGATACGACAATAGGAAACAGACCGCGTGTGCTTGCCATAAACGGCAGCCCACGCGAGGACGGCAATACCTCTGCGGCACTTGCGGAAATGAAACCGATATTTGACGCCGAGGGCATAGACATGGAGACAGTGCGCGTGGGCAGCATGGATATACGCGGTTGCGTTGCATGCCACAGTTGTTATTCAAGCGGACGATGTGTGTTTGACGACATAGTTAACGAGCTTGCCGTAAAATTTGAGGCTGCGGACGGTCTTGTGGTTGCAAGTCCCGTGTATTACGCCTCGGCAAACGCCACTTTGGTAGCGTGTCTTGACCGCCTATTTTACAGTACGCGTTTTGATAAGCGAATGAAAGTAGGCGCATCGGTTGTCTGCGCACGACGCAGCGGTTGCAGTGCGACATTTGACGAGCTTAACAAATATTTTACCATATCCGGAATGCCGGTAGCATCCAGCCGCTACTGGAATAACATACACGGTCAAACCCCGGGCGAGTCCGCGGGCGACACCGAAGGACTTGAAACCATGCGAGAGTTGGCGCAAAACATGGCATTTCTTATAAAAAGCATAACGCTGGGGCGTGAGATGTTCGGTCTGCCGCAAATATCACGGCGCTCATACACGAATTTCATCAGATAAAAAACACGCCTGAAATCATAGCAGCAGATATAGCGCCTGCCGAGTTACATCGGCAGGCGCTATATCTGCTTTTTATGCATATTTAACAAAAAATACAAAAGAGTATATCCCACAATTGACATTTGTCGGTAAATATGATATACTGAAATTGTCGGTAAAGAGCACTGCGAACGAATATTTAAAATTTCGCTCACACATGAAAGGAGTTTATCATGGCATTCGATCCACCGCGCTCATCGGCGGGTCCTACCCGCCAAATCGGCAAAGGATAACAACAACAATAACACATTAAAGCAAAAGGAGAAACAAGATGTCAAAAATATGCCGTTCATTTGTGATTATAACAGCCATCTTTGCTTTGATTTGCATTTTTTCTTTCTCGGCTTACGCCACACAACCGGGAAGCAACATCGACACAGCAGATTCCCTTACCGCAAATACTGCAACGCCGATCCTTGCCGATGGAGTTTACAGAATAACGAGCTATAATCGCTACAATCACAGATTAACGGTACCTCAATCCAAGATCTCGGATTGCAGTACCGTTACCGCAGAACTCAACAGCAAGTCAACATCGGAAATGGACCGATATGATATGAATTCGCTGTGGTGGATAAGTCATATAAGCGGTAATAACTACTCCATTCGACCATTGCATAAAATAGATAAAGCTTTGGATGTTGCAGATGACGGAGAATCACTGCAACTCTATCACACATTGAGCGCCACAGACACACTGTACAGTTCCAGATGGACAATATCTCAGCCGGATGAATGGGCTGAGACATCGTATTACATGTTCGCTTCAGTTGGAAATTCCGGAAAAGTCATATACTGTAATGCCGTTGGAAACATTGGCATATGCGACTATGAAATGATGACGTCAATAGCTTGGATAATGGAACCATTGAGCAGTGCACAGGTTTCTGCCATGGAGGGTATAACATTTTACGGTGATTTTGCCTTGAAGGTGGGAGAATCGCGCACTTTCGAAAAAAATGTCTTTTCATCCAACTCACTAAGTCAGTCCGTCACATATTCCATCCCGAGCGGATATTTTGGATTGAGCGTTTCATCCGGCGGAACAATAACGGGAACAAGCGAAGCTCTTACCAAAGTAAAAGCAGTAAGCAATGTGGATTCCACCATATCCGGTACTGCGGATGTGGTAGTATCAAATACGGGCAAGGTCACCGCAACATTAATCGGAATCCCGTCTTCATTAGGCGGAACACACGACCACTCATCTTATATGACCGATACGGAAACATATCTTAAAAGCATTTACGGTTCAGTGTCATCAGTCGTAAAAAAATACTCTGTTGCCGATGAATATGATGCCTATGCGGATATGATCAACTCAAAGGTATTTATATTCAGAGGTCATGGTTTAAAGGACAGTATATATTTCGGTGATGATGCAATGTACTCACCCATACTATATTCTTTTGTGATGGAAGGGACAAAATCATATGAATTTTCCGAAACCGAACTTATCCTGTACATGTGTTGCCTCACCGGAGAAGGCGGCGCGGATGACGACAACCTTGTCAGAGCTACAAAATACAACGGGGCACAAAACATTATAGGATTCAACATTTCCATCGATTGCGCCAAAGCTAACCTGTGGATTGCATCGTTTATGGAAGAGTTAAACAAGTATTCATCAGGAGAAATTACATACTCGGATGTAAGCCTTGCATTATCCTATATGAGTTATACAGACATCTCACCTTGTATTACAAAAGACAATGTAGTATTCACATATAATAAAAACACTTTTTCTTAAGGAGGATCACCATGAAAAACGCAAAAATACTGTTTACTACAACATGCATATTATTTGCCATCACTTTCATGCTCTCAAGTTGTGCAACAACGCTTAAAAATCCACAACCCCTGCGTGCAGCAGCCGTATCATCGACAGGCGATGCATATACGGAATTCATGACAGGTTCATCTACCGGTAGCAGTGATGATATTGCCAAGATAAATCGGTTACTGTATTCTCAAAAGAACACACACGACAACTACACCCCCAACGATGTTTCTATAACAATTGATAACAATGAATATACATTGCAGTTTGAAAAAGTTAAAAAAAGTCGTTCGGACATAGATTGGGAAGTGGATGTTTACACATTAAACCAAGGTGACTTACATATTTCCGTCACTTTTGCTCATGGTGACACAAAGACTCCAATCGGATATAAATTTGTGTCAGAGAAGACACATTGGATGTACGATGACCCGGCAAGCGGAATAGTGCATTTATCCAAAGACGAGATTTTGGCAAAAGCCAGAGAATATGCCGAACCGTATGTTGATCTTGACGTGTACAACGATTACACAATCGACTACAGCGACCAAAATATAGCGGGTGGCATATACAGCGGATGGTACGATATAAAGTTTTGCACAAGAATATCCGGTACAGAATGCGTTGACTACACAACCGTACGCCTTTACCCCGATGGCAGGCTCGTTTGGGTCGATGCCCCGCCGCAAACAACTATCTCCGAAATGTTTTCCAAAACAAAATCAATATCCGGATGCGATACGTTGGCGGAGCAAAGCGCAGACACCATACGCACTAACATTGAACAGGCGTGGAGTACCAAAGACGAAAACGGATACCGCTTTTCCGAACAAAATTGCATGTGGAGAAGCCTTACGCTCGACGAGGACGGTAATCCGGTTGTCATTTACTATTATCAACTAAAATATACCACCGATAAAACCCGCGAGGTAAACGGTAAACAAAGAAATTTGGGCGATGTAACTCAATTTGTAAATGTGGGTGTATGGCTCGGATAACATCATTTCACCACATAACCTATTGCCCGCACAAACAGCTCCCAACAATATCAATCATTAAATTAAGGAGAATTTTCAAATGAAAAAACTATTATGTTCTCTAATCGCCGTTTTTATGCTTTTAACGTGCTTTGGCTGCAACGCGCAGGGCAACTCAAAAAACGATGATAAAGATTACATGTTGGATCTCAAGGTCTTTTATGTGGACAGCAACGAGATAAAGAGTACCGAAGAGCGTCTTGAGTGCAGCACGCAAAAGGAAGTAATAGAAAAATGGCTTACGCTGAACGGACTTGATGACAGCTTTGATCTTATCGGTTCTTATATAAACAAAGGCGATATTGAGCTGAGCGAAACCTCGGAAACCACAAAAAATGAGTTTACTTATGTTTACAATGACATTTACGAGTATTACTTTAATGCGGACATAAACGAATTTTTGGAAAAGCCCGAAAATGCGCTCTATGCGGACTCGCTCAAATCAACGCTTGACTATGCGTTTGATAAAATAGCGAAACAAAATTGGGCTGATGATTACTTAGCTCAAAGAATTACCGAATAACCAAAACGTGCTGTCGCTCCAAACGGAGCGACAGCACACTTTTTATTTATTATAATCTTACGCCACAATTATGCGCGAAGTCTTGCTTCAAGTGCCGCAAGTTCGTCATACAGCTCGGAGGGAACATGATCGCCTACCTGAGCGTAGAACTCCTTGATGTTCTCGATATCTGCAAGCCATGCGTCCTTATCAACGCTTACGAGATCGCGGACGGTATCAACGGTGATACCGTCGAGACCTTCGATGTTGATATCCTCGGGCTTCGGAACGTAACCGATAGCGGTGAGATCGGCGTCTACTTTGCCTGCGCAACGAGCAAGGATCCAATCGACAACGCGGAGGTTATCGCCGAATCCCGGCCATACGAAGTTGCCGTTATCATCGGTGCGGAACCAGTTGACGTGGAAGATCTGAGGTGCGTTGGGGATGATCTTGCCCATGT
>CAZISZ010000041.1:0-10937 GCA_964542035.1 uncultured Ruminococcus sp.
CCCAATCGACATTCAGCGGCTCGTCAAGCGACACTTCAAACCGTGACGTCGATCGTTTGCGTATATACATAAGTATCTCGTTTTCTATACAGCGCGAAGCATATGTGGCAAGCTTTATGTTCTTATCGGCACGGAAAGAACCTATGGCTTTAATAAGTCCCATAGTCCCTATGGAAACAAGATCCTCTATACCGATACCGGTCGATTCGAATCTTCTTGCTATGTAAACAACAAGCCGCAAATTATGCTCAATCAGGGTATCTCGCGCACCGCCGTCCTCCGAACCGTCGGTAAGGCGGCGTACCGCCTCCGCTTCCTCCTCTGCCGAAAGCGGCGGCGGCAGTGTGTCCGGTCCACTGACATAATACACGCCGTGCGGCGATATGCGCACAACGATCCTCGCCGCCGCAACTCGCAGGCGGGCGAACAAAAGTTTTACAAACATGTCTATCCTCCGATATTTTTGAGATATGTACTTTGTGTCGTTTTTATATGATCGTATTATTTCTTATTTTTTCGCCGAAATATCAATCAAAAAACGTCTGCCGGCAAAAGGGCACGGCAACCGTCTGCGGAGAGACGGCGCGGGACAGGTGCTATCAGCATATCCGCCTCTCGAACGCGACCGCTCTCCGGATCCGTAATCGTAATCCCACCGGGAGTCACAGCGCAGAGCAAACCGTCCCCCAAAGCACCGCAAGCCGGAATTATGCGCAATTTTTCCACTCCTAAAGATACGCGTTGCGCCGTAATACCTCCGTTACGTATCATGGTCGCTGTACGCGGATCTATCATTCCCTCCAATGCCGAAAGCTCACATACCATTACCCGCTTGCCGCTGAGCGGATCGCAAAGCAGGTTACCGCTATCCACCAAACCGTCAAACTCCGAAAAACGATCGCCGAAGCTCACACGCACACGTACACGGTGTGCGACACGACGCCGGCGCAAGCCTGCGCCGCCCACAAGAGACGCGGCCGCACCTGCCGCAGCTATCAACGCAAATGCCCATGCCGACATTTCACCGTCGCCCGATGCTTCTCCGCCGTCAAACCATCCGCCTGCCGACAAAATACTGAAAATTGCCGTCATGACCCCACCGAGTGCGGCCGATACTCCGGCATAAGCCGCCGCACCCAAAAATTTCGGTCTGCCTCCGCAGCCCGCAGTAATGCTCATTAAAAGCAAAACGGATATGTCAAGCGGAAGCCTTGCGCCGCTTGGCAGATCGAGACATATTATCAATACCGAATACACCCCTCCGATAACCGATGCCGAAACCGCACGCCATATTACAGTCTTGTATCCGAAAATGCGCGAGCATATGTAAAAGCAGAGAAAGTCCATGCTGAAATTGATAATAAACAAGATATCAACATAAACCGTTTCTCCCATATCACACCTCCGCGCCGCATTTAAAGTATACACCACGCAGGGCAATTATTATGTCGCAATGCGACAAAGCACCGCCCGCCGCGCAGTTTTATTTTCTGCGCGGCGGGCGGTGACGTTATTTTATTTGATACTAATTTGCTTTTTCTAATCTCCGAAATTTCCTTTAAGCCTTATATGGCGCCATGTATTTATAAGGAAGTCTCAGCGGATCCCACATCTTTTCGGGATCGATGAGATACAGGTAATCTCGAAGGTAGGTCTTGTACTCCATTTCGATATAATACAGCACATTACCCGTCATACCTTTGCGATCTGTGAAAATACCGAGACCGTCAGGCTCACTTGCCACATATCTTGCGGAACCGCAACCGAAAAAGATGCGAAAGCCCTTATCGTAAAGATACTTATGAAGTTCTCCCTTGCGCAAATTTGCATTGTAATTGGCATCGGTGTGATCTCCGTAAGGCCAACAAAAGAGCTGTGTTTCACCTACGATAGAGCCCACCTCGGCTTCCCACATGTCGGTATCCAGTTTAAAGTTTTCGGCGCTGAGTCTGGTCATATGTCGGTGATTGTAACTGTGAGAACCGAATGTCCAGCCTTCCTCTTTCATTGCGGCGACGATTTTGCTCGCCTCGGCTATCTCCGCATTGCGATCCAACCCCAGCGCAGCCTCTGCATCTGTCAGCGGTTCGGATTGCGTCCGATAACCGAGAATACCGTCAAATCCGGTAAAGAATATCGTACCTCTTGCCCCATGGAATGTAAAATCGGGATGCTCGCGAACAAAAGCATCCAGCACCGGAAAATGTTCGTTGTCATAAGATATCACCTCGGTGCCGTCTGCCATCTTGGTATAGGTGCAGATGTAACCGTCCTCGTCGAGGATTATTTTATCCACCATACCGCGCCCCTGCTTGCGGGAATCGTAGGTAACGTCATCAAAAGTCAGAATAAGCGGTTTTTTTCCGCGCGGGAGCATCATGGTCTTTACGGATTTTCCGCTCTCGGCGTCATAGAGACTGTTGGCGTCTATCAAAATATACCCTTTTTCGTAAAGTGATTCGAGAAGATAGGTAAACTCATGATACGTCAGGCAGTCATCGCCGCAATTGCGATATGTGGAAGATGACGCAAAGTTTATCTCCGGAAAAGCTATCATACAATGGGTATAGATATTTTCAAGCGTTTGGGAGACGGTAACCTTTTCAAGATCATCTTCCTGCGAGGCGCGATATGCCTCGAGTCTTGCTTCCTCGGAGGCAACATGGTCATCTATACCGAGGCCGTAAAGTCCCGCGAGATAGTTTTTGCCTTCTGATATCTGATATCTGACCATATATTCGGTAACCGCAGAACTGACGCCTGATTTAAAATCTTCGATGTGAGCTTCAACCACCGCCTTTGCGGCAACACGTGCATCGGTGTTATCGATTGACAGCGCCGCAGCCTCGCGAGATGCCAGCATATATTTGCCGCGCGAGATGTACTCTCCCATCGCTTCGATAGACTCCGCGGCAGCGGCTACGGCATCCGCTTTTGCGAGCAGAGCCTCCGCATCGCTCTTGGCACCGTCTATCAGCATAAATGAACGAAAAAGCGCAGTTGCCTTATCATAGCTCATACTGCCGGAGGTATACGCGGCAAGAGCACCGTTCATAACGTTCAATGCGTCTGCCGCCGCTTCGCTCCATGCCGCGGCAAGCTTTTTACCGTTTTCGTCAAGTACGGTAATTCCGTTGCCGGAAGCATATGCCGCATCTATAAAATCAGAGAGCAGCCGACCCACCTCGGTATCGGGCAGAGTCACATCTCCGCTGTCTGCGGAGGACTGGCTGTCCCCGCCGACATTACCCGAATCCGGATACTCGGTTGTATTATCTCCACTTCCATGAACACCGCACCCCACCCAACATGTGGCAAATATCGAAAGTATCAACAGCAGTGATATAAACGATAATGTTCTTTTTCTCATTTTCTCACACAGCCCTCGCAACCACGAAAGACTTCCTTCCTTATTTTATAAAGATCGACAGAGTTTACTGCCCCGCGCCAAAAGCTTCCTATTTTGGTTTCATATTATACAAATATGCAACGCACAAATGCATCCGCACAATTATTATAACCTATGCTGCACCCGCAGCGGTGACAAACAGGTAATAAAAATGTTAATTTTCGCTTTCTATTTTGCGACACTCAAAATAATAACGCTTATCCGCGGCATGCCCCATGGAAAACGTCTTGCGCGGCAGCGGACCGTTACGCTCAACGGCACGGAACAGCTCGTTTTTTTTCATTCCTTCAAACAAAAATCCGACGTATCCGGGGCGTGAAGCCAAAGCTCTCAAACTTTCTTCACCGTGTATGTAATCAAGTGTCAGTGAGTTTTGCTCTGCATAGCGATCAAGATAATCTTGCAGCGTTGCCACAGGCAATGTTTTTTCGGGTAACTCGACCACCACGCGCTTCTGCCTACCGCCGATAATAAGTTCAAACTCCTGCGCGGTTTCACCGCCGCGGAGCAAACGGGCATATTCAACAAAACCCCGAACCAGCGCATCCGCATCACAATCGAATGCCAATCTGTATATCGGCTCGAATTCAAGCGCGGTATCATGCAAATTCACTATCTCGCAAAGCGCATAATGTGCGGGATGAGTGTTCGGCGCCCCCGCCGCGCGGTACTCCTCCCAAACAGTTTTGGCAGTGGCAAGTGAATGATTACCGTCCCCGACCGCCAAAACTATAGGATTTACGTCTTGCGATACGCGAGACGCAACCAATGAATCCAACGCGGCATTGACATCATTAAGCTCGATGGATCCCACAAAACCGCCGCACACATGACCTCCTCCGTAAGGCAGATCGATATCATATGCATCCGGATTGCGCCCCTCAAATCGCCACAGCACGCTGTTGCCCGGATCATCGATAAGCAGCATTACATGCGGCATCTCAAGTGCTGCGCCGCGCCGCACTCCCACGCGAGGTGGTATGCGATCGGTCACGGTACGCTCGGTAGGACGAATCGGAGAATTTGAGCCGTCTGCAAAGTCGTATTCCTCAAGATCTATCGCCGCAACCAGACCGCGACGGTGCCTACCGTCGCTTTGTGTTCGATCCACCCACACGGCGCGGCGGCGATGTGTTTGCAAAATGCCCTCGGCGATATAATCGCGCATTGCTTTATGTATGGCTGGTATACGCACATCGCGTTCGCGCAGATATACCTCTGGCAACATCAAGTGCAACGAAGACGGCAACGCTCCAACCGCCGCCTCAGCTCTTTGCCAATATTCCGGCTCTCCCGTGTATTGATCGCACGCCACTACCGGCCACAGCCGCAACTCCGTCCGCTCCGGATCCGGCAATAATATATCTGATGGGTAAAGATGCATATTACACACCTCGAATACAAGTATTTTCGAATATATTTTACCATACGCACAACGATAATGCAAGATGCGCGGAATATTTTTTCACTTTTTTATAAAAAACAGTTGCTCCCGCAACCAATATATGATATAATGATATCACAAAATAAATAAAAAAGAAAGAGGGTGTACTCATGGGTCCCGGAGGAGCACCACCGCCCGGAGGACCGGGTGGTTATCAATATGAAAAAGTTCCGAAACCTAAAAATCTAAAAGATGTACCGCGCTATCTGCGCGAGTTGCTCGGCGGCTTTTTCTATCGTTTATTTTATACATTTGTCCTTGTGTGGCAAACAGATCCGCTGATACTGTTTACCATGTTGTTCATTTCGATATTTGACGGCATAACACCGATCATAGGTTCGCTTATCACTGCGCGTATAACAAATGAAATGCAACAACTTACCAGCGATCGTGCAATTGCCGCGGCATCCGGAGTATCGTACGAGCTGCAATTTGTCGGCTCGGTATTGCTTGGACTGCTCATAGGGCTTTTTGCATTCAGACTGCTAAATCGCGTGATATCGCGAATTTCAAATTCCATCATCCGCATAGCCGGGCAAAAGGTAGTAAAGCAGGTGAAGGTTCAGATAATGGAAAAAGCGAAAACGCTTGATCTTGCATCTTTTGATATGCCGGGTTTCTACGAAAAGCTTGAAAACGCCAACCGTGAAGCGGGTACGCGCCCGATACAAACGCTGCAATCGACCTTTTCGGTAGTAAGCACCGTTATATCTCTTGTGGGATATTTGGTGATACTGGCGCAGATACCCGATATGTGGTGGATACCCATCCTGATAGCGGGTGTTTCCCTTCCCTCGGCAATAATCAATTTTTATTATCGCCGCCAAAACTTCAAATACATGCGCCACCGTTCCAAGGATCGCAGGCAGATGAATTATTATTCCGACCTGCTCGTCAACAAGGACATGGCAAAGGAAATACGCATATTTAACCTTTCGGATACCTTTATTGAACGTTACAAAGATGTATTTGCCCGCTATTTTGCGGGTCTTAAGTCGTTAATTGTACGCGAAAGTTTTTGGCTGGTGCTGTCTGCCATAGTATCCTGCGCTGCAAACTGCCTGTGCTACGCGCTGATAGCCCGCGGAGTGTTTGACGGCAGATTTAAGATAGGCGACTATTCACTGTACACCGGAGCACTCACTTCGATAGCCACCTGCGTTTCTTCCTTTATATCCACCTCGGCAACAATATACGAGGGAACCCTTTTTATCGACAATCTTGTCTCTTTTATGAAAGAAGAACAAACGGTGGTTCCGTCTGTAGAACCTCCGCAAAACGTATCACACGGCACACCGCACACTATCGAATTTGAAAACGTAAGCTTTGCTTATCCGGGTACCGAACGCAAAGTAATAAAAAACATAAACCTCAAACTTCGCCCGGGCGAGACCGTTGTACTTGTCGGTCTTAACGGTGCGGGAAAAACAACGCTTATAAAACTTCTTACCCGCCTTTACGACCCCACCGAGGGCAGGATATTGCTTGACGGGCGGGATATACGCGAGTATGATACGCATGAGCTTTACAGCATATTCGGCATAATATTTCAGGATTTCGGCAAGTATGCGGTATCCGTTTCAGAAAACATCTCCTTTGGTAATATAGATGCCGAGTCTGATCCCCTGCGCATACGAGAGAGCGCTCGTCAGAGCAGCGCCGATGAATATATAAGCGCACTTCCGCGCGATTACGACACACCGCTTATGCGAATATTTGAGGAGGACGGCATTGAACTTTCCGGAGGTCAGTGGCAAAAGCTCGCCATAGCACGCGCGTTTTACCGCGAATCGGATATACTTATTTTGGATGAACCTACCGCCTCCCTTGATCCCATGGCAGAGCAGGAAATATTCAACACATTTGATCGTTTGCGCGAAGGTAAGACCACAATATTTGTATCGCATCGTCTATCCTCTGCCGTTATTGCAAGCAAAATAATAGTTTTGCGCAACGGCGAAGTAATTGAAGAAGGTGACCACCGCGAGTTAATGGCACTTCACGGCGAGTACTTTAAACTGTTTACAACGCAGGCGCAGAGGTACATCGACAATACCGATGATCACTCACCCGACGGCAATTCCGCCGTCCACGACAGCGGCAACGATCATGGGTTCAATCGCGGCAATATGCCTCACCACCGACGCGGCATACCTAATCGCAACGGCAATGATCGCCGCAGACCCGAACACGGAAACGGCTATGATCGTGAACATGACATGCGCAGCAACATCGATTTTGGTCGCGATTTTCCTCGACCGAACGAAAAAAACATCTGATATTTATAAAAAACAACCGTACGATCGCCGAAAACTTCATGACAAAAAAGCCTTTGTGCACACACGATACGCGACTATATTTACGGTTTTATAAAACAAAAGAATTCAAAACCCCACCCCAACAACAACGTATCGGGGCGGATCAACAAGTGATCCGCCCCTGTTTTTGTTTTGATTACAGAGTTATTCGGTTTTTATTTGCCGGTCTTGATATCGTTTTCGTACTTTTCGATCATCTTCTTGACCATCTGACCGCCTACGGAACCTGCCTGACGAGAGGTAAGATCACCGTTGTAACCGTTTGCAAGATTTACGCCCACCTCACCGGCGGCCTCCATCTTAAACTTATCAAGCGCAGCCTTGGCTTCGGGAACAAGAGTCTTATTGTTGGACATTTTAATCTCCTTGTGTGTACGCTCGCATACGCGGACGCCCACGATCTATATTAATTGAGTCCGCGTATGCCACAGCATTTTCGGAGCAGCGCACCGGCATTGCTCACGCATTCGGCGTATCGCGTTCTCTGCTACTATTGTGCGCCGCCGGCGCCGCTTTATGAATGGAAATTTTTATTCGAATACAGAACGCGATCATTTTTTCATGCCTTTCGATCTCATATCTAATATAACACACAGTTGCCGCAAAATTACCTTTGTGTGCTTGACACATGGGCGAAATTGTGTTAAAATAATCTATATATTTTTATATTTTTTTGCTTGAAAAGAGTACACAAATGGACACTGCATTACAACTGATTTTTATAGCGCTCATTGCCTTCGGCGCATGTTTTATACAACGTGTATCGGGCTTTGGTTTCGGAATATTCGCCATGACCTTTTTACCGTATGTCATGAGCATATACACGGAAGCCAACGCGCTGAGCACAATGCTTTCACTGCTGATGTCGCTGATAGTTGCGGCAAAGATGTTTGGCGACATACATTGGAAAAACCTTATATTTCCATTGATAGGCAACATGGCACTAACTTTTATAACCGTCAACCTGATGAAAGGTCGGGGAGACGCGTTTTTACGCCTGTTACTCGGCGCAGCGCTTATAATGCTGAGCATTTATTTCCTTAAGTTTTCAAAAAAAGTATATATACGTCCCACATGGTACGGCGGTTTGATATGCGGTTGCCTTTCCGGCATTCTCGGCGGTCTGTTTTCTATGGGCGGACCTCCGGTTGTAATATATTACATGGAATCCGAGCCCGATTCCAAGCACTATATGGCGTCGATACAGGCATACTTTACAATATCCAACATCTATTCTATATGCGTCAAGGTTGCCGCGGGTTTTGTTACCAAAAACGTTTTCTTGTTCTTGGCGGTCGGAATTATCGGCATGGCTGCCGGTCTTTGGGCGGGCGGCAAGGTATTTGACCGTCTGGACGGCAAAAAGATAAAAAAATACGTTTATGTTTTTATGGCTGCAAGCGGAGTTTTGAACATGCTTACCGCCGCAATGGATATAATGTCGGCATAATCGGTCGGCAACGCGCAAATTCGCGTACACATTGCAACAATATTATCAACAAAATCGATACATTCATCCTGCACAATTGTTCATTTTATATAACCGCGGGTATTGACAATATATTCAAAACACTGTATAATTAAATTAACAATACAGCTGTACGCTACAGATCAAGGAGGAATGCATCATGATGCAAAGCACAAAAACAAGTCATAGGATCATTGCCATAACGGCAGCTCTCGCAACACTTGCCGCGCTTTTTTTAACGTTCACAGCCTGCGCCGATAACAAACACGGTCTCGATGAAACCACACCTGCGGAAATCGACGATACAGCCGCCCCCGAAACCACAAGTCTTTTTGAAGACGATGACATTCCGGATACACTGAAAATAAACGATACGGTAACGTTTTTGTATTGGTCGGACGTTGAACGTCCCGAGTTTTTTATTGACGAAAACGAAAACGACGGTAATATTGTCAATACGAAAATTATAGAACGCAATAAAAAAGTCGAAGAGCGCCTTGACGTAACTCTTGAATGGGTGGGAACCAAGGGAAACTTTAACAACCAAAAATCTTTTGTGGAAACCGCCACAAATAATGTTGCGGCAGGCGGCGGATACGATGTTTTTGCCGGTTACAGCATGACTGCGGCAACACTTGCAATGAACGGTCTTACTCAAAATTTGCTTGAGTTGGATCACCTTAATTTTGAAAAAACGTGGTGGCCGGAATCACTTACCGAAAACGCCACGATCAAAGGGAAGTTATTTTTCACTTCCGGTGATATTTCCACCAACATGCTGTACATGATGTACGCGACGTTCTTCAACAAGACCCTGTTTGACGATCATCACTCGGACATGACGGTTTCCGATCTTTACGCCCTTGCAAACGATGGAAAATGGACCATTGATAAGCTTATCGAACTGTGCCAAGGCATTTACCGCGACGACAACGGCAACGGCATTGTGGACTACGATGACTTTTTCGGTTTTGAGACGGTAGATCTGCACTTTGACGCGTTTTTTATCGGTTCGGATATCGGCACTGTGGTCAAAAATGCCGACGGAGAGTTAACGCTCTCATCCGACTTTACAGGCGAGAAAACAGCCACCCTGCTTGAAAAAGTCAACAACTTTTTGCACACAAGCGGATATGCTTTCGGAAAAGGAACAACTAGTAAATACTCCTCGGCTCAAGCATTTTTAAACGAACAGACTATATTCACCATAGACCGTGTGTACATAGCATCCGGTACGCTTAAAGACGCATCGGACAGTTTTAAATACGGCATTCTGCCCATACCGAAATACAACCTTGACCAAACAGATTACAAGACCTGCATGGCATTCCCCTATACGCTTTATTCGGTCTCGGTAAAAGCGCGCGATGCCGGCGCTGCCGCCGCTGTGCTTGAATGCATGGGATCCGAGAGTTACCGCAGAGTTACACCGGCGCTGTTTGAGCAATCAATGAAGATACGCTATGCAGAAAGCCCCGATGACAGCGTGATGTACGATACCATAAAACGCACCGTGGTCATGGACCTCGGACGCATATTCACCACACCACTGGAAAACAACTCCTACGCTCCGTTCAGAAACGCCGTGAAAAACGATACTGCGGCAAGTTGGATACGCAATGCCAAGTCGATCACCTCTGTTATGAACGCCAGCATTAAAAAAATAAACGAGGCGTTCGAGGGACAATGAGCAGGAACAGCTGCTGCGGCAGGAACCGACTGCAAAATAACAAATACACAATACAACGCACCAACACCCCCGAAAGGAAAATAAAATGACAATCTACGAAGAACTCAAAGCACGCGGCCTTATAGCCCAAGTAACCAACGAAGAAGAAATACGCAACATGGTAAACGAGGGCAAGGCAAAGTTTTATATAGGCTTTGATTGTACAGCCGACAGCCTGACCGCCGGTCACTTTATGGCGCTCACACTTATGAAACGCCTGCAAATGGCAGGCAATAAACCCATAGCTCTTATCGGCGGCGGAACAACGATGATAGGCGACCCCTCCGGTCGCACCGATATGCGCAAAATGCTGACGCGCGAAGATATAGACCACAATGCCGAATGCTTCCGCCGTCAGATGGAACGCTTTATCGAATTCGGCGAGGGCAAGGCGCAGATGGTAAACAACGCCGATTGGCTGCTCGATCTCAACTACGTTGAACTTTTGCGCGAGGTCGGCGCGTGCTTTTCGGTAAACAACATGCTTCGCGCCGAGTGTTACAAACAACGCATGGAAAAGGGACTTTCGTTTTTTGAATTCAACTACATGATAATGCAGTCCTACGATT
>CAZISZ010000042.1:0-10863 GCA_964542035.1 uncultured Ruminococcus sp.
AGGTCATCGATCCTTCTTACTATTCCTGTTGCTTTCATATATAAATCTCCTTTAATTTCTTTTTTATATTAATATTCTTTTTAACGGTGAAGTTTTTGTGTAAAGAATTTTTTGGGAATACAACAATATACAAATATCTGAGTACCAAGAGAACCCGCAGGTTTTTTCGGCGCTCAGATATTATTATTTAATTTTGAGTTTTCACTTCATCCACGCAACACCGTTTTGATCAAATGTCGTATCATCTGTCGTAACGCCGCTTGTAATCGAAGCTTTTGTATCGCCAAGCAATACGACCAACGCGTTCATACTTTCGGGCATTTTTACCGAAACTATGCCGTCAACGGTCAGTATACCGTCCGCCTTAATGCTGACAGTTGACTTTTTACCGACCGAGGAGAAGTTTTGGCAATTTGCGGATTCACTTCCCATGCCGCCCGACATACCGATACCCACAACATAGCCACCGCTGAACTTGTAGCCTTTTTCGGTGTCTATCGAAGAATCTGCTCGTCCCGTGGATATTATTACAGAGCGCCCGCCGGAAAACTCAATACCGCTGTAGGAAGCACGACTGTTGGAATCAACGCCGTCGCCTCCGGCATACACATAAAGCATACCTCCCGCAATGTTTATGGCGGTTCCTGACGTTGCCGTGCCGTTTATACCGTCATCGCTTGATATGATAGATATAACTCCGTCGGATATCACAACGGTATCGCCTTCGATTCCCTCGTAACTTCGAATTATATTGATCTCGCCGCCGCTGACGGTTGCCGCGCCGTCAGCATGTATGGCGTCGTCGTTTGACGCCAATGTAAGCTTACCGCCGCTGACAGTCACATTACCGAGCGGTTGGACTCCGCTTTCTATCTCATCATCGCTGTTGGCGTGTACGGCATCATCGTATGCGTTTATATTGATCTCGCCCCCATCGATCACTATCTCATTGGCAGCTTTGATACCCTTTGCGGAATGATCGGATTTATCGCTGTTGCCGTCCGACATACCTCCGAATCCGCCGAAACCTCCCATACCTCCGGGACGACCGTTTGACTTGTTGTCTCCTTTATCGTTCGGGCGTGCTCCCATACTCACACCGCCGGGAATATTATCGGGCATATCGCTCTTCGGAATACCATCGCCAATACCGCCCGGCATGTCTCCGGGAATATCTCCCGGGATATTGTCAAAAATTTGTCCGCCGCTTTCGGCGATCGCGCTGTCCGAATACGAGGAATATTTATCGGTATAGATATTTAAAATTCCGCCGTTTACCATAACATCAAACGCGGCATCAATGCCGTCGCATGCGGCGTATATATTTACCGTACCGTCGTTTACGGTAACGCTTCCCTTTTGATGGCCCTTTGATGAAAGCGAACTTTTGGAAGTTTTAATACCGTCACCCGCGCGTGAGATAAGGGTAAGATCACCCGAATTTACGGTAACACTGTCATTTCCTTTGAGTGCATTGTCCACCGAACTGACGCGAAGGATCAGTTTTTGCAGAACAAGATCATCCTTCGTGTGTATGCCGTTATTATTATCCGATACCACATTTAATGTGCCCGCCCCCTTAAGTTTAAGATCGCACTCGGAATATATGGCAGCTTTGTATTCCTCCACCGCTTCACGCGTATCATGCACATCGTTAACGGTATCTTTTTTTGCGGAAATATCGGCATTGTCGGCAGTTTTGATATAAATGGGACATGCACGTGCGGAATCAACCGCAAAACCCGCAAGCTCTATCACTATATCGTTATCTTCTCCCGCATCGAATATAACAGAACCGCCGTAGGTGCCGCTAAGCGTCCACACCGGATCTTCTTGTGATGTGCCGCCATAGTTCAGCGTCAGCGCACCGTTCTCTTGATCAAGCGAATACCCACCGCCCTCCGGCATGACAATATCAGCCGAATATGACACCGCTCCCTCGGGGTGCGTTATATGCAACACCCTGTCGGTAAGCGTTACTTGGTAGGCAAGACCGTCCTCGCGTATCGCCCACGCAAAAACTATCGGAGCTACAGTTGAATCCGACCATGCGCATCCCTCCGTATCCTTAAGCGATACAATGGCGGTGTACTCGCCCACTTCGCGCCCGACAGCACCCTCGATCTCCATCAGCTCACTGTCAAACCCGCTCGGCAAAAATTCAAGTTCTTCTCCGGTATATTTCAGCGTGGCTGAATCAACCGTCGGTTTCGCTACGGCGCGACGGCCCGACATATCTACAATCTCAATCGTCTCCTGAGATTCCCAACCGGCCGTGGCGGCATTTTCGCTCTCCGTGTCGGATGTTGTTTCACCACCGGGCATATTGCCTCTGCGACAGCCTGTAAAGCTCATAGCAAGCGCCGCCGCACATACGACACTTATCATCGCACGACCGCGCATACGCTCCGACTTTTTTTCGTTTTTAAAGTTCATCGTTATCCTCCGTTTTTAAGAGGGAAATTTCAAGATTTCCGTTGCGCACACGTAAACTGTCGATAAAGTCTTTTTCGGACTTTCCTTTTTTTAACACCACACGATAACTAAGTTTAAAAAGACTTCCCATGTTTGAAGTCTTGACGCTACACGGCTCGCATACCGTGGTAAAATCGGAAAAAATATCATCAAACGCACCTGTATAATCAAGATCTTCCGGAACTGTCATCTTAAGCATACGGGTGAGATCGCGCCTTCGTCCCACAGCGAAAATAAAATTGCATATAATAACTCCCACACACATTATTGCGGTAAAAAGGATCGAATATGCAAGATATCCTACGCCCGCAATAAGTCCCGAACACATCGACATAAATATAAGACTTATTTCCTTTGCGCTGCCCTGTGCCGAGCGAAAACGAACGAGCGAGAACGCGCCCGCCGTTGCCACGCCGATACCGATATTGCCGTTTACCATCATAATGACCACGGTAACTACCGCGGGAAGCAATATGAGAGCAGTCCTAAAGCTTCTTCCCGAACGATTTTTTATAGAATATGCCACGGCATACATAACGCCTGCCGTCAATGCGACGGCAATGCACAAAATAAAGTCGGAAACGGCAATAGTAGTTTGTCCCGCTCCCATAAGTATACTGTCAAATAAGTTTCCCATCTCAACTATCTCCCGATATCTATATTTTTTTATATTTTTTCGAATTATTGCGATTTCAGCCGTTATGTAACGCAAGTTGTTCCCCAAGACGTATACTGTATGCTCTACCGTATTTTGAAAATGACGTGGGATATATACGCTCATTCGCCAACGTATAGGTAAGCCAAAGCGGTATAGCCCCGGCAACCTTAAGTTCCATAAGCACGACATCCCCGGAGAGTGCCGATCTGCCACCGGCTCCCAAACGGAGATCTATATCGCTGTCCCGCCAGCGGATATTACGATCAAAGGTTATGCGAAAATCTCTGTCATCCGTTCCGAAAAATGCTTCTCTTTCACAGGAGATGAGCATAGCGGGAGAGAGCGGTGACATTTTTGAGATAAAATACGCCAGTTCTCGCTTTATCTGAGTATCCGTCGTTAGGGAAGCAAAAAACTCCTCAGCCTCGCCGAGCGTCATAGCCGCACGCCTTTTATATACCACGGAATTATATTTCTTTTTAAGTTCAAAAAACACACGACTGTCATCACACGCCCTGCCGTAACTTCGCAGGCGTAGTTTTTCCTTATATATCGGTTTTTCGATCGACCGGCGGATAAGCCTATGGTCGGGGGTATCGTAGTATATATTGCACACAGTGCTCCTACCGTATTCGTCACCGACTGTGTACCCGTCCATCGCCCGCAATACAGCATCGAATTGCCGATTGTTTAAAAGATATTTAAGTTCATACCGTTCAAAACGGCTTTGAATGTCCAAATTCGACGCACCTCCGATTTTTTTCAAAATCCCATTGTTATTGCAATAAATTCAAAGCGTTACAACGAATACGGCGCTGTGACCATCAGGCGAGTTTGCCGTTATTCTGCCTCTGTGTATCTCGACTATGGATTTGGCAACGGAAAGTCCTATACCATGCCCGCCGCTTGCGCTGTTACGTGATGAATCGGGGCGATAGAACCGCTCAAAAAGCATTGAAAGATCGCCGCAAGGCAACTCTTCGGCAGAATTTTTGATGATGATCCGTTGCCACTTTCCCGATGATGTAACGGTAAGCGTTATACGCCCACCGCACGGTGAGTATTTTACGGCATTATCGAACAGAAGTGAAAATAATTCGCGTATAAGCTCAATATCTCCGCAATACGTGAGATTTTTCTCTATCATGCAGTCGATAGCCAACTCTTTCGCAGCTGCGGGTGCGGAATATTGCCGCGCCGCTTCTTCGGCGATTTCAGAGAGCGAAAAATCCGTCATCACGGCGCATCCGTCTCCCTCGTCCATCTTAGAAAGAAATACAAGTTTATTTGTAAGTTCCGTAAGCCTGCCAACCTGCTCTTTTATTCTGTCTATCCACCCGACTCGCTCATCTTCATTACCGTATTCAAGTATTTCACACGCCGCTCCTATAACGGTAAGAGGCGTTTTAAGTTCATGATTAGCATCTGTAACAAAGCGGCGCTGTTTTTGATATATCTCGGCAAATGGGCGCATGACCATGCCCGAGAAAATAACAAGTAAGAAAAGCACCACCAAAAGCCCTGCAAGACTTATAACAACACTGGTCACCAAAAAGACGCGAAAAGTTTCAAAACTTCGTCCGCAATCGAGAAAAATATACATCACACCGCCGTCCGCAATATTCGCGGTTCCGTAGCGATAGTCTCCCCAATAACCTCCGTCGCGCCCCTCCGACGACAAAAGCACGGCAACACGCCCCGCTTCATCGGCATCGATCGCAGCTATCTTATCGGTATCGATATTGATTATCTCCCCCGTCTTCGACAGTGTAACGGTAAAAAATCTTGTTTCAAATGGCAGTTCGGGGGACATTCCGCGCAGCATATCGCCTCCGTGATCAGCACCGTTGCTCGGTAACAAATCATCCGCCGATGGTACGCCGCCGACATTCGAATGAACACCGTGATCATCCGGGATATCATCCGGGATATCATCCGGGATATCATCCGGGATATCGGAATCATCATAGCGCGGCTCAGCGTTTATCTTTGTTGGAAATCTGCCGCCGTTTGACTCCAAAAAACTTATCATGCTGTCGGCATCCCGCCCGATGCGCAGGTAACTTTGAATATTTATAAAACCTATCACCGTACCGATAACTATGGCAGCGGCAGACATTGCCGCAATTATAAATTTTATACGAAGTCGCTTGAGTTGCCGCGGCTCTTTCTCCCTGCGCCGAATACCCAACCTACGCATTGTCGCCCTCTCTCTCCGTAATCGCACTGCAATCAAGCGTGTAACCTATATTTCGCACCGCACGAATAACAGTACGCGACCCCAAAAGCTTAATTTTTTTGCGCAGGTAGGAAAGATATGTCCACACCACGCTTATTTCTGCATCGCTGTCATTGCCCCAAATACCGTTCATTATACGCTCAGCCGAAATAACACACCCCGGAGAGCGCATGAGCAATTCCATTATACCGAACTCCTTGGCGGTCAGCGGTAGCTTACCGCCTACCGAACACAGTTCAAACTGAGAACAATCGAGCACCAGATCCCCCGCTTTAATAATATTTTCGACTCGCCCATCCTTACGACGAGTAACGGCACGAATCCTCGCCAAAAGTTCGCGCGTTGCAAAAGGCTTTGTAAGATAATCATCCGCTCCGCAATCAAGCCCCAGTACCCTGTCATCAATGTCGCTCTTGGCGGTCAACATCAACACGGGAACAGAGTTTCCGGATGCGCGTATTCTGCGCAAAACCTCAATACCGTCCACACGCGGCATCATTATATCAAGTATAACGCCGTCATACTCTCCGCATTCCAAAAAGTCCAATGCATCTTCACCGTTATAAACAGCATCAACCGTGTAGCCGTTATGCTTGAGTATAACAGTCAGCGCCTCGGAGAGCGCGTGTTCATCTTCCGCAAGCAAAAGTTTCATCGTCATATCCTCCGCTATACAGCAATTATACACCCCAAACCTTAAATACGGCATAAAATTCACCGTCAAAGGCGCAAAAATCATCTGTATCGTGATAAAATTATATCACAGCAATTTGCAAAAAGCAAGGTAAATGCGCACACGGGGTTGACAGCGAAGAACGGATATGATATAATAATCACATTAAAAATATTATCTGCCACCGGGTAGAGATGCCACAGGCATCCGCCGCACATCGTTAGGTCATTGAAGATGTGCGACGGGTGCCTGTTTTTTATGCTCCACCCGAAAAAAGGAGAAAAGCAAAATGAAAACAAAAAGAAAAACGACGCCTCCGACCGATGTGATCAAAAGCCGCGGCGCATTCAGCCGAATTGAACATATCTTATTCATGTCATCGTGCCTTGCGATAATATCATCCTTTTTGATATTCGACCGCACAAACTTTTTAACGCTTGCGGCATCTCTTATCGGGGTAGGGTCGCTGATACTGACAGCCAAGGGCAATCCGATGGGACAACTGCTTATGATAATATTCAGCGTGCTTTACGGCATCATTTCTCTCACATTTTCATATTACGGCGAGATGATGACCTACCTCGGCATGACAGCCCCTATGGCGGTGGTATCCCTTATATCATGGCTGAAAAACCCCTATGACAGTCACAGTTCGGAAGTGCGCGTGGGACATATCGGACAGCGTGAAGTTCCCCTTATGTTTGCCGCAGCCGCGGCGGTAACCCTTGGCTTTTATTTTATTTTGGATGCACTTGACACCGCCAACATGCTGCCAAGCACAATATCCGTTACCACAAGCTTTATTGCCGCGTACCTTACTTTTCGCCGCAGTGAGTTTTTTTCGCTCGCATACGCCGCAAACGATGTAATACTTATCATTTTGTGGTCGTTCGCTTCCGTTGAGGACCCCACATATATTTCCGTTACCGTTTGCTTTTGCGCGTTTTTGTTTAACGACATATACGCATATATCAGTTGGTCAAAAATGAAACGTCGTCAAGCGTCGCATACATAAAATCAGCCCCGCGCAAGCCGAGATTTTGCGCGGGGCTATACTATTGTTTGTTTTTTTAATCAAAGGAACTTATCCAGCTCCGCCTCAACATTTTTGCGGTGCTTGAATTTGGGATTTGAAATAATCTCTCCGCGCGCCACTACCATATCCACATGCCGCAACGCACACAGATCCTCCAGCGGATCTTTTGCCGTAACTATCATATCCGCAGCAAGTCCCGGGACTATCCTGCCCGTGATATCGCCAATACCCGCAAGTTCGGCACTGCGCGCCGTTGCCGTATGCAGGGCAAAAGAATTTTCGGCTCCCACGAATTTATGGAAGTAGTAAAGTTCGCGCCAAAAATCATACTGTGTGATCCACGGACATCCAACATCGTTGCCGAGCACAACGGGAATATCGTTTTCAAGTGCCACGCGAGCGCAATCGATAATCCCCTCAAATACCATATTGCCGTTATACTGTTCAACTTCGGAGGCACAGCTGACAGATCTGTCAAATAACGCATACGGAAGCGCCGGGGAAAGCGTTGTGCACAAAAACGCGCCGCGTTCCTTAAAAAGGGATATGATATCGTTATCCGGTCTCGCGCCGTGTTCAATAGAATCCACGCCTCCGCGCAAAGCCTCACGTACACCTTCGGTCGATTCAACGTGAGCAGCGACCTTATAGCCCATTTTGTGCGCCTCATCGCATACTGCGCGTATCATTTCGGGCGACATCTTCATCTCGCCCGGTGTGCCCTTTTCCTTGGCGTCCAAAACGCCGCCCGTAACCATAAGCTTAACAATATCAACGCCATCGGCGCGTGAACGCGCAAGTTGCGCCAGTGCTTCATCGATATTATGTGCCGCCACGGCAACGGATCCCGCCATGTGACCGCCCGGGACGGATATACCCTCGTTGGCAGCAAGGATCCGCGGTCCGCGGCAACTCCCGGCGGCAATATCATCGCGCAAGCGCGTATCAAGACTGCCAAGTCCTCCCACCGTTCGAATAGTGGTAACACCGCTCATGAGTTCGGTCAGCGCAAAACCGCCAACCATTTTATATGCCACGGCGCGGGTGAGTGCGGTACTCATTATCATATCCACAAGCCGCGCATTGTCACGCTGACGCTTTTGCGGTTTGCCGCTACCCGCAAGATGTACATGCATGTTTATAAGCCCCGGCATGATATACTTGCCGCCGAGATCTATCTTTGCGGCACAGGCGGGGATGCGTTTGTCGGATACCACATCTGCGATCTTTTCGCCCTCGACCAACACCGCATGTCCGCACCGCGGTTGCATATCCATAGTACCGTCCAAAATCACACCGTTTGTTAATGCATACATTTTGTTCATAATATTCACCGTTTTAAATCCATGGCATAAATATTTTTTGATATCGGAATATATTCGGTCTTGCTTACTTAAGCATTGCCGCGCCGACTATGCCCGCATCGTTACCGAGCTTTGCTATGCGTATTTCCGTTTCGGGAACAATACCTCCGCCGTACTGCTCCGCGCGTACCAACGGAATCAGGGGATCAAGCAGGAAGCTGCCCTCGTTGGATATACCGCCGCCAAGAGAGATAATTTCGGGCTGGAAGATATTTATGATGTTTGCGAGTCCGCACGCGAGATAATGCAGATATTCACAGAACACCTCTGCCGCCGCCTCATCGCCGGCTCTCATTGCATCGCAAGCGGTGCGGCCGGATATTTTGCCGCGTTCACCTGCTATTTGCTCGATTAGTGTATAACGTCCTCTCTTTTTGCACTCCTCAAGCTTCTCACGGGTCATGTTTATCAATGCGGTAGCGGAGCTGTACGCCTCCCAACAACCGCGGCGACCGCAAGAACATGGTCTGCCTCCCGCGGCGATAACTATATGCCCGAGTTCGGCACCTGCATTATTAAAACCGGTAAGTATCTCATTGTTTATGATCACACCGCCGCCGACTCCCGTACCGAGAGTTATCATTACGGAATCGGTACTTCCTTTGGCGGCGCCGGCAACAGCCTCGCCCCATGCGGCAGCATTGGCATCGTTAGCAAGATGCA
This sequence comes from uncultured Ruminococcus sp., assembly GCA_964542035.1. Classification (GTDB taxonomy): domain Bacteria; phylum Bacillota; class Clostridia; order Oscillospirales; family CAG-272; genus CAG-390. Next base: position 9,109 of record CAZISZ010000042.1, read on the forward strand.
CCGTAACATTACCGATCTTTTCGGCAAGAAGATGTGCCAGCGGGAACTGCCTGAACGGAAGATTGTTGGCGTACTCTATCTTACCGCTGCGATCATCGGCTATTCCGGGAGAAGCTACGCCCACCGATATTACATCGGACACGGAAATATCGTGAGCCCCCGCCACTTTGCGACAGAGCAGAGCCATATCATCAACTATACAAAGCGGATCACGATGTGCAAGCGTGGGTGTGCTTTGTTTTTCAACGATATTCATATTTTCGTCAACAAGTCCTACGGCTATGTTGGTTCCGCCGAGATCAATGCCTATTCTATACAATTTTGTCCTCCCGCCGCGGTTGCGGCTGTTTGCTTTTTTGGCGGGCATATGTGCAATTTGTTACACTGCCACTGTTCATATTATACAGCATAGTCGCGGTAATGTCAAGCAACAAAGATTGTTTCGGTCTTTTTTCGCAACCAAATTTTATACTTTTTTCGCAACCGAAAGTTGCGATATCGGAAATAAAAAATCGGGGGCTGTCGCTTGTGCGACAACCTCCGACAGAATAGATATATCTTAATTATTTCTCGCGAACGGTTTTTACCGTTACAGCTGTACCCAACAGCGCTACAAGTGCCACGGCTGCAACGATAACAGCGGATTTATCGCCGGTGGAGGGGGCTGTGGGCTCGGTTGCGGGAGTGGTGTCAACAGGAGTCTCGGGCTCGGTGGCAACATTAACGGTATCGCCTTTGTAAAGAACAAAATCTTTAGCCACGAGCGCCGAGTTCTTGTTATAGAGGTATGCGCCGAAACCGAGAGATGTATTTGCATATTCCGCGGCAAACTCATCGGCAGTACCAATGTGTTTATCAAAAAGAACACCGTTAAAATAAACGGCATAATCCCAACCGTCGATGACTATGTCAAGTTTGCAAAAACCGTCTTCATTGGCTGCCATAGCCGCTTGGAAATCATACTTCGCGTAGTTGGTACCGTCGCAAACAAGAGTACCGTCTTCCTTAAGAACGGAACCCGTGTGCTTGTTTCCGCCCTTTATAAGGGACATATCGTTGTTGTCGGCTCTTCCTCCGTACACGCCGTACATTTTTTTGTAGTTATTGGAAAGGTCGGATGTGGCAACATTGTAATACACACCTGCGTTGGTGCCCTCTATCTGGATCTTACCCGAAAGAGTGTAAGTTTTACCCTCGCCGATTTCAAGACCTTCAAAGGAGCCGCCCCAATACCATTTGCCTTTGGTAACGTTGTTGTAGGAAAGTTTTACGGTTTTACCGTCTTCCGAAATTTCAACCGTGTGACCTTCCTTATCATCGATAAGGGTCGCGGGAACGAAACCGGCAGACTCATTGAACTTTACTTCGTAAAGGACATCGCCGTCGGCGGAAGTGGCGTAATCAGCTGCGGATACTGCCATGCACAACACGGAAGCCAACATCATAACGCAAATAAGAACAGAAAGTACTTTTTTCATTGTTATTTCACCTTTCTTTATGGCGTGTAGCCAACTATTTAATGCAATTATAACATACTTTAAATCGCGTGTCAATATTTTCATTGATAAATGACCAAAAAGAATATAAAATTTATAAAAAAGCATGCATCTTATACAATTGTGCATCGACATATAAAAAGCGGGCTGTCTCACTTACGTAAAACAGCCCGCTGCGGCTTATATTGCCGAAACTATTTAATTAATACATGCCTCCGCCTGCGTTCATTGCGGCATTTGCGGCAGCCGCAGCGGCGGG
>CAZISZ010000043.1:0-10790 GCA_964542035.1 uncultured Ruminococcus sp.
CGCACCGTAATAGCTTACTATGTGTATTACAGGTAATGTTATCGCCGAGCGCAAAACAAAAATAATATTTTCAAGAGATCCTAAAGTTTAATATCTTTAGCCGAAAGAGTAACGTAAAATAATGAGAATGGTAGTAAAAGTGGGTACATCTACCCTTACACATCCTACGGGATGCTTGAATATAAGACGCATCGAGGCATTTTGCAAGGTGTTGTCTGATCTGAAAAATGCGGGCGAACAGATAATAGTCGTTTCGTCCGGTGCTGTTGGCATGGGAGTCGGCAAGCTTAATCTTGCCGGGCGCCCACACGATACCGTGGGCAAACAAGCGGCAGCGGCAGTTGGACAGTGCGAGCTTATGTATACATATGATAAACTGTTTTCCGAGTACAATCGCACTGTGGCTCAAATATTGCTTACCGCTGAGGATTTCAGGCACACCATACGACATGAAAACTTCACAAATACTATGGAGCGATTGCTTTCGCTTGATGTTATTCCTATAATTAACGAAAACGATACGGTAGCTGTCGATGAGATAGAAATAGGGGATAACGATACCCTTGCCGCAATGGTGGCGGAAAGCGCACATGCCGATCTTTTGGTATTGATGTCGGATATAGACGGTCTTTATACTGCCGATCCGCATCGGGATCTCGATGCAAAAATTATATCCGAGGTTTATGATATCGACGACAGTATAGTGGCGCTCGGCGGAGGCAGTAACGGCACCCAAGGCACCGGAGGCATGGCGACAAAACTTACCGCTGCCCAAATATCCACCTCTGCGGGATGCGATATGATAATATGCAACGGCTCTCGTCCCGATGATCTTTATGCTATTGCCGACGGCGAACGAGTGGGAACGAGATTTTTCGCAAAGGCGGGCGGTTACCGCCGCACAGGTGAACGATATGACAACGCATGAGATCTTATTATCCGCGCGCGCAGCGTGTCGCGCGCTGAACGTCGCCGATTGCGAAACGCTTGACAGCGCCTTGCTTTACATGGCGGAGGAGATAGAAGCCGGCGAGTCGGATATCCTTGAATGTAACCGAGAAGATGTTGAAGCGGCAACTGCGGATGGCAAGATAACCTCTGTGATGATAGACAGATTGACTCTTGATCACGCGCGTATACTTTCGATGTGCAACGGTATACGCGAGGTGGTGGCATTGCCGTCTCCGCTTGGTAAAGTGTTATCCGAATTCCAACGTCCGAACGGTCTTAAAATACAAAAAATATCCGTAAGTATCGGCGTTGTGGCCATGATATATGAAAGCCGCCCGAATGTAACATCCGATGCCGCGGCACTGGCGCTAAAAAGCGGAAATGTTGCCGTGCTTCGTTGCGGGCATGAAGCGTATCGCACCTCTGCGGCAATAGTGGCGGCAATACGCCGCGGGCTTACGCGCGCCGGGCTGCCGGTCTCGGCGGTGTCGCTTATAGAAGATCCCACTCGTGCGGGTGCGCGAGAGTTAATGGAGGCGGTGGGACTTGTGGATCTTTTGATACCGCGCGGAGGAGCCGGGCTGATCAGAGCCTGCGTTGAAAACGCAAAAGTCCCCGTTATCGAAACAGGCACCGGAATATGCCATATCTATGTAGATCGCTCGGCAGATCTCCAAACGGCTTTGGCGATTATAGAAAATGCCAAGACATCCCGTCCGTCTGTTTGTAATGCAGCTGAGGTTGTACTGGTACACCGAGATATAAAGAATGAATTCCTTCCAATGCTTAGTCGCCGTTTGGTGCGTGAACGTGCCGATCGCGGTGAACGGACGGTGGAGTTCAGGTGCGATCGTGAATCTGCAATGATAATGCGTGAGGTGCCCGCCGATGCTTCGGCATTCGATACCGAATTTTTGGATTACATTCTCGCTGTCGGTATAGTGGGCAGCCTCGATGAGGCGGTAGATCACATTGCGGTGCATTCAACACATCATTCGGACGCCATTATTACCGATGATGACGAGGCGGCTGCAAGATTTGTTCGATCTGTGGACAGCGCCGCGGTTTACGTAAACGCATCCACAAGATTTACGGACGGCGGAGAATTCGGGCTTGGCTGTGAGATCGGAATATCCACGCAAAAACTGCCGCCCAGAGGTCCTATGGGTCTTGCGGAGCTGACAAGCTATAAATATATCATAACGGGTAACGGACAGATACGCTGACGATTTTTTAAAAACAAAACAGAAAGCCGACAATATGCAAACAAGAGAAAGGAATGATATAAAATGACGGTCGGATTTATAGGCGCCGGTAACATGGGCGGCGCGTTGGCTGGCGCTGTGGCGCGCGCCATGGAAAAAAACGAGGATATTGCGGGTGATGTGCTTATCTGCGATAAAAATACCGAACGTGCGTCTGCGCTGGCGGAGAGCTTGGGCGGTCGTGCGGTATCTGCCGAGGAGATAATAGATTGCGGTGATATCATATTTTTCGGTATAAAGCCGCAGGGAATTCCGGCGCTTGCGGACGAGTTGTCGGATTCGCTTGCAAAACTGCGCAACAAAAGGAGGCGCCTGCCTCTTGCCGTTACGATGGCGGCGGGAGTTTCGATATCCGAATTCGAGTGTTGGTTCGGCGGTCTGCCGGTGATACGTATCATGCCCAATACACCCGTATCGGTAGGCGAGGGCGTTGTGTTTTGGTGCGCTGCCGACGGTGTTGCAAATGATATGAGATGTGCGTTTTTGAGCATAATGAGCCACAGCGGCGAGCTTTTCGAAGTGGATGAGAATCGTATCGATGCTGCCGGTGCGCTCTCCGGCTGCGGTCCCGCATTCGTTTATATGTTTATAGAAGCATTGGCGGACGGCGCCGTTGCGGCTGGGCTTGACAGACACACCGCTCTTCGCACGGCAACATCCACCGTCATAGGAGCGGGTACGCTTTTGCGCGAGCTTGATTGTCATCCCGGCGAGTTGAAGGATGCGGTGTGCAGCCCGGGAGGTACCACTATCGAAGGTGTGCGAACGCTTGAGGAACATGCAATGCGCGCGGCGGTAATGGATGCCGTTTGGGCGGCATATGCGAAGACGGAAAAGTTGAAGAAATGATCCGAATGCTGAGTGAGAGTTTTTTGTCGATTTTTTGCTGTTTTTGACCTATTGTACTTGAAATCCGTTCTGTTTTGGAGTATAATATATTAAATAACAATAAGGAGCGGTCAAACGCATGAGTACTGTACACATTTTCGATCATCCTCTTATCACACATAAGCTCTCTATCATGAGAAACAAAAAGACGGGCTCCAAGGACTTCCGCCAGATCCTTAACGAGATCGCGATGCTTATGGGATATGAGTTGACGCGTGACCTCCCGCTTGAGGACGTTACCATTGAAACTCCCCTTACAAAAATGAAAGCAAAAATGATATCCGGTAAAAAACTTGCTATCGTTCCCATTCTGCGTGCGGGACTTGGCATGGTTGACGGACTTTTGGAGCTTGTTCCGGTAGCCAAGGTCGGTCACATCGGTCTTTACCGTGACCCCGATACTCACAAACCGGTGGAATATTATTGCAAGCTTCCCAGTGATATTGAGGACAGAATCGTAATTCTGGTCGATCCCATGCTTGCAACAGGCGGATCGGCATGCGATGCGCTTACCATGCTTAAAAAGCACGGTTGCCGCAACATTCGTTTTATGGCGCTTGTCGGCGCCCCCGAGGGCGTTCGCAAGGTGCAAGAAGAACATCCCGATGTTGACATTTTTATCGCCGCGTTGGATGAATGCCTCAACGAACACGCATATATCGTTCCCGGACTCGGCGATGCGGGCGATCGAATATTCGGTACCACATAACAAAGTAATTAAAAATCAAACACAAAAGCTATAAAAAGGATCGTGGGCGGGCATTTTTTGTCCGCCCTTTTTGAAAAAATGAGAGTTTTAACGATAGGCAAAAATGATGCGGGTCAGAGATTGGATAAATTTCTGACCAAGGCGGTTCGCGGCATGCCGAAATCGTTTATGTATAAATCCATAAGAACAAAAAAGATAAAGCTTAACCGTCACCGTGCCGAGCCCGAAACAATGCTTCGGGAGGGGGATGAAGTACAGCTTTTTATACGCGATGAATTTTTTGAGTCTCCCGAAGAGGATCGCGGTGCACTTTACAGAATAGAGCCTAAACTCAATATTGTTTATGAGGATGAAAATATCATTTTGATAAACAAGCGCCCGGGGGTTTTGGTTCATGAAGATGATTCGGGAAGAGATAACACTCTCCTGATGCACTTACACGCATATCTTTGGCGGCGTGGCGAATATGATCCGGAGTCGGAACAATCCTTTGCTCCGGCATTTTGTAACCGCATAGACAGAAATACTGGCGGAATAGTCATAGCCGCTAAAAATGCCGAGGCATTGCGCGAGATGGATGAACGCATACGCGCAAGGGAAGTGAAAAAGTTTTATCTTTGTGCCGTTCACGGTAAAATGCCGAAGCGTGCCGACGTACTTGAAGCATATTTGCGCAAGGATGAGAGCCGAAATACGGTTGAGGTTATCGATCGCCCCGCGCGTGGGTATCTTACGATAAAAACAGGTTATCGTGCGCTTGCCGAGAGCGATGGAAATTCGTTGCTTGAGATCGAACTGTTTACGGGTCGAACTCATCAGATACGCGCGCATATGGCGCATATAGGTCATCCGTTGCTCGGGGACGGCAAATACGGCGTCAATCGTGATGATAAACGTGCGGGTTACCGTTATCAGGCGCTGACATCTTATAAACTCAGGTTTGACTTTGCGGATGGCGGCGGTGTGCTTGCCGGACTTTGCGGGCGCGAATTCTCGATATCGCCTGCCGATATTTGGTTTTGCGCAGATTTCGGTTACGGTGCGACAAAATGATGCAAACGGGCAAAAAAACATATGCGCAGAATAAGTTCGGACGTATGATCGTGGGGATCATACGTCCCCAAAGTAAAGCCGTGCGGCTTGTATTGCTGGCTGTCTGCGGTGCGGCGGCGGGAATCATCATTACATTCCCATCGGTTATGGGGGCGTGCCTTCAGTGGATTGTTTATATTCCCGCGGCGTTGGTAATGATATCGATGTCGGAGGATGATGGAGGCACCGCGCGCGGTCGGATTTGGCGTATGTATCGCTATGGTTTCCTCTTTTTTATGACCGAATATTTGGTTATATACCATTGGTTTTTTTCTTTTTATCCTCTGGATTTCACCGGTATGAACCGTGCGTCCGCTGTCGTTGTGGTGATAGTTGCGTGGTTGGGACTTTCATTTTTGGCGTCGGTGGCGGGCGGGGCTGTATTTGCATTGTTCGGAGCGCTTACACGCGGTCGTGCAGTGCATGATCTTCCAATTTTACGCCCGATTTTGGGCGGCGCGCTGTTTGCGCTGTTTGAATGGGTGGAGACGATAGGATGGATGGGGGTTCCGTGGGGCAGAATAGCGCTTGGACAGTTGTCGATCGACGGAGCGCCGACTGTTCGGGTTGCCGCGTTGTTGGGGAGCTATTTTGTGGCATTTGCAGTTGTCTCCGTTGCCTTTCTCTTGGCGGAATCTATCCTTTCGGCAGAAAAACGCCGCACCGTTTGTTATTCTGTTTTTGCTTTTTTATTTATAACCGCGGATCTTTTGCTCGGATGTGCGGCGGCATATGTCGCCGATTTGGGTGTGGGGGGATATGAGTCGCAAACCGTAAAGGTTGCTGCAATACAGGCCAACATCTCATCTCGCGATAAATTTGAGATAACCGTTGATGAAACGGTGGATATCTATCTTGATCTTGTTACCTGTGCGGCAGATGGAGGGGCGGAACTTATACTTACCCCGGAGAGCGCGTTTCCGTGGAGCCTTGCGGATGATGCCGAAAACCTGTCTCTTTTTTGCGATCTTGCGAGGAAATACGAAACACGCATAGTTCTCGGTTGTCTCGACGGTCAAGGCGAGGGGGAGGAGAATATTTTTATTTACATCCTTTCAAACGGAGAGGTGAGCGATACGGTGTATTCCAAACGTCATCTTGTGCCGTTTGGCGAGTATATGCCCTGGCGCCGATTGCTCAGTACACTGATTCCACCGCTTTCCGAGATAAGCATACTCGGGTATGATCTTGCCGCGGGGGAAGGCACCGCCATAGTCGATCTCGGCGACGGCATTCTCGGCGGAGGTCTTATATGTTTCGATTCCATATACGAAGAACTTGCGCTTTCCTCGGCGCGAGAAGGAGCTAACATCCTGCTTCTCGGTACCAACGACTCGTGGTTTTCCGATTCCGCAGCCGTGTACATGCACAACGCACAGGCAAGGCTTCGTGCCATCGAAACAGGTCTTCCGATCGTTCGTGCGGCAAATACCGGTATTTCATCCGTTATCGATAAATCGGGTCGTGAGTTGTGTAGGCTCGAGCCGCTTGAGACCGGTATCGTAACGACATGCGTGGAACTCGGTACAGCCTCGCTTTACAGCAAAACGGGAAATATCTTTGTATATATTTTCATTGCCGTTTGTGCGGTGTCGGCAATATACAATATTGTTTTTTATGTATTCGATTGCCGACGTGAAAAAAAGCGCCGACATACGTCAACGTCTTCTCGTATATAAAACAAGCATATATAGTTCGCATCCCACATATATTTAACCGAAAAGACGCATGTGTCTGCGGTTTTTGAGGGGGTGATAAAGCTTTCATCCTTATCGTACCGCCGACACGGCAAACGGAAGGGATGGAAGCTTTTTATGTCAGACATGCAGGATATGCGGGAGTTCCGCGATGCACGTGAAAGTGCCGGTGCTATGGAAGCGGATACAAAGCTTGGGGTGGAAATTCGCCAAGCAGAGAACGATGGCGAGCGTAATAGCGATCAAATAAGTCAAATACGGCAAACGCGACAGGCGCGGCGCGAATCGTCGGAACGTAGCGGCGGAGTTTACCGTGATATTGCAGAACGTACCGGTGGAGATGTGTATATAGGCGTTGTGGGTCCGGTGCGCTCGGGGAAATCCACCTTTATAAAAAAATTCATGGAAGAGTTGGTGATTCCGAATATCTCGGCGGGCTACAGTCGCGAACGCGCAAGAGACGAGCTGCCGCAAAGCGCGGCGGGAAAGACGGTAATGACAACGGAGCCCAAATTCATTCCGAATGAGGCGGTACCGATTACCGTCGGCGGAGGAGGCGAGTTGCGTGTGCGTATGATAGATTGCGTAGGATATATTGTTCCCGGTGCGCTCGGCGCTATCGAAAACGAAAAGCCGCGCATGGTGCACACGCCTTGGAGCGATAAGCCCGTTCCGTTTGTTGAAGCGGCGGAGGAAGGTACTCACCGCGTTATTTCCGATCATTCTACCATCGGTATGGTGGTGACAACCGACGGTACTATAGGCGATATACCGCGCGCTGCATACGAAGAAGCGGAGGCGCGTGTGATACGCGAGCTTTCGGATATCGGTAAGCCGTTTGCCATTGTTTTGAACTCCGCTCACCCGGAGAGCGAAACGGCGATAGCCCTCGGTCATTCGCTTGAGGAAAGTTGGGGCGTGCCTGTGGCGCTTGTCAACTGTACCGAACTTGACGGCGATGATATAAGAGAGATACTTGCCATGATCCTTAATGAATTTCCAATCAGCGAGGTATCTTTAAAACTTCCGGATTGGATAGTGTCGCTCAATCCGACATCTCCTATCCGCAGATCTGTAAACGACAGTATCTGCACCGCTGCCGCCGCCGCGAGCAAGGCGGGAGAGATTGCCGAGGTGTACTCTCGACTTGCGGATAATGAATATATCGGAGGCGTACACATCGAACGTATAGACTTGGGCAATGGGTCGGCAACGATCTCTCTTGACGCCGCTCCGGGACTGTTCTATCGCGTGCTCGGCGATTCATGCGGGCTTGAGATCGGCAGTGAGTCGGATCTGCTTGCCAAACTCGGTGAATTGACGGAGATAAAAAAGAAATATGATCGCATAGCATCGGCTTTGGAAGATGTGGAAACTAAGGGTTACGGTATCGTTATGCCCGGGATCGACGAACTGAAACTTGAAGAGCCCCAAAGCGTTCGCCAAGCCGGCGGATATGGTGTAAGACTGCGCGCAACTGCGGAATCGATCCATATGATCCGCGCGGGAATAGAGGCGGAGATAAATCCCATTGTAGGCAGTGAAGAGCAGGCGCGAGAACTTATCGGATATCTGCTTCGCGAGACGGAAAACGATGCGGGGGCGGTATGGCGCTCGAATATGTTCGGTCGCTCGCTTTACGAGCTTGTAAACGACGGCTTGCGCGCAAAGCTTGAAAATATCCCAGAAGATGCAAGAGCCAAACTTTCCGAAACGCTTGAACGAATAGTAAACGAGGGAACGGGCGGGCTTATTTGTATTTTGCTTTAATAAACCGGTGCTTTTTGCCGAGCGTCACTTTATATGCACGCAATATTTACAACTTTTTTGAAAAAATCACCGCAAACCTATTTATTTTTCACAAAAAATATGCTATAATAAAGATGCGGAGAAGATACGCGAAAAGGTGTATTGATTACGATGCTTACAACTTCAAGCGTACCGTTAAAAATGCAGGAGGTATATTAGAATGAAGATCACATTTGTCGGCAGACACATGAGCGTTCCGGAGGACATGAAACTGTTGCTTGAAAAAAAGCTTGCAAAGTTTGACCGCTATTTTGCGGGTGAGGCGGACGCCACCGTAACATTCAGCCGCAAGCGCAATCGGGAAAATATTGAAGTCACAATATCGGCGGGTGGAACATTGTTTCGCTGCGAGACTGATGACGAAACCTTCCGCAATGCCATTGATCACGCAGTCGATACCATCGACCGTCAGATAAGACGCAACAAAACAAGGCTTGCCAAACGTTTGCGCCCCGACGCCTTTGCGCCGTCCGATGTATCGGAAACATTCGACGAGGAGACGGAGGACGATGAGATAGTTATTCGTCGCAAAAGTTTTGATATCAAACCCATGTCGGTTGAGGAGGCTATCCTTCAGATGAACCTGTTGGGGCATGAATTCTTTATGTTCTGCGATGCCGATAGCGGAGATACCTGCCTTGTGTATACTCGACGCGACGGTGATTACGGGCTTATAACACCTCAAAAGTAATAATGTACGAGGGTCGGCAAAAAAGCCGACCCTCGTACTGATTTTCGATTGCTCGGGCTGCCGATATTAAAGATAAATTCTTTTGGTTTTGTCAAGAGGTAAACGGGTTGGTGTCTCTCTAAATGTCCTTGTTATTTTGCACAATAATGCGCGCAAAAACAGAACTTTTTTCTACGTTAGATTATTTGCACGAAATTCACCCCAAAGATTCGTCATAATTGATAGTTTACAAATGACGCATTTTGGTGTATAATGTCTACACAGTTGCGCGGCGTGCGTGATTGCCCCGAATGCACAGCGGTCACCGGTTAATGCGGAATATCAAGCTCATGATATCAACTCGCACCGATCGGTCGCCGTCTGTGTTTTTTATGTTCAAATACATAAAAACGGTCCGTACATCACGCCGTGAGTGTGAAAACTTCCTCACAGATATACTCGAAAAATTTAGTGCGCGAAAAATATTCTTTTTTTCAAAAAACTATTGACAATCGGCTGCGCATGTGATATAATACTTTAGTAATAAGCAGAACCTCCGTTCTCACCCTGCCGCATCGCGAGCTCGGTTAATATTGCCCTATCTTTCGGTGGGGTGTTGTGCGCGGAGTTTTTGCTTCGCGTTATTTTTATTTAACATTCAAGGGTCATTTTTCGGAGGTGAACTACAATAGCAACAAAGGAAAATCTCGTCAATGAGGCGATAAGGTTCAAAGAGGTCAGGCTTCTCGACCAGGATGGAAAACAGCTCGGTATCATGGGTTCGGATGCCGCGCTTCGCACGGCTTACGATCGCGGTCTGGATCTGGTGCTCATGTCGGCGCAATCTCAGCCTCCGGTATGTCGCATAATGGATTACGGCAAATTCCGTTTTGAACGCGAAAAGAAAGAAAAAGAGGCAAAAAAGAAGCAGACTACCATTGAGCTCAAAGAAGTGCAGCTCTCTTGCCGTATCGAGCAGAACGATTTTAATACCAAAGTTAAGCACGCATTGCGTTTTCTCGGCGACGGCAATAAGGTGAAGGTGGCTTTGCGTTTTCGCGGACGCGAGATGACTCATCAGGATATCGGTCGCGAACTTTTGGCACAATTTGCCGAGGCGTGTGCCGAGGTCGGAACTGTTGACAAGCAGCCTATCCTTGACGGTCGCGTTATGACCATGATCATAACTCCCGCTAAAAACGCCAAATAAAACAGCATTGACGGATCACAGCGACCAATCGCCGTGTCGCTGTCGTCGCACATCGATGTTCATCAACGGCTTCACTGCCTTTAATGATATAATAGTTAGGTCATTTACAATACAAAGGAGAACAAAACCATGGGAAAAATCAAGACACACAAGGCTTCTGCCAAGCGTTTCTCTGTAACGGGAAGCGGAAAAGTGAAAATGAACCACTCTCATCACCGTCATAAGCTCGGCATAAAGGATCAAAAGCGCAAGAGACATCTTCGCACCGGCGATTATGTTCAGGGCAAGATGGCGTCCAATATTCGCGCACTTATAAACAAGTGATCGAAGCGCGGCTTCGATAACACATGCGACGATCGCTTAACGTAAAACGCGGATCGTCGGTACTTTATCCGTTAAAAACAGCAAAGATAAGAGAAAGGTATAATATAAAATGGCAAGAGTAAAAGGCGCTATGATGACTCGTAAGAGAAGAAATAAAACACTCAAGCTCGCTAAA
>CAZISZ010000044.1:0-10652 GCA_964542035.1 uncultured Ruminococcus sp.
CATGTAAAAGTATATCACGAGATAGGGATATCCCGGGATAAATACCATGGCTGAGCACAGAAGCATCAAAGGAACGGTGGGGTGCATGGCGAGACGTACGTCCTTTTTTATCAGCAGTAATATATTGTTTGCGTTTTGACGTTTCATTTTGTATCCGTTCCCCTTTCGAGATGTACCATTATCGAGTCAAGCCCGGGACGTACCGTGGATCTTGATAGTTTGGGCGCATCCTCGCGCCGGACTATGGCGCTGAAACCGTTGTTCATCCTGCGTTCACCGAGAAAATAAGAGCGATCCGCGGCGGCATCCGCATCGTTTTTATATTCCGCCATGCGATATGCATCCTCAAATTCCGCAAGCGGCATTTCGGCGGCGATCTGCCCGCGGCGTATGTATATGATGTTTTGCGCGCATTTTTCGAGATCGGATGTGATGTGAGTGGAAAATAATATCGTGGTGCCGTTATCGGCTAATGATAACAGCAAATCAAGCAATTCATCGCGCGATACGGGATCAAGACCGCTGGTCGGTTCATCGAGTATCAAAAGTTCCGCGCTGTGAGATAGCGCCAAAACTATAGAATATTTTATCCTCATTCCGGCCGAAAGTTCTCGCGGAGTTTTGCGTTCGCTCAGTGCAAAATCCGACATATACCGTTTGTATGCCGCGTTGTCCCATTTTTTATAGAAACTGCGAGTTACATCCGTTATAACGCCGAGTCTCTTGCCGGGATAGTGATCGATGCCGCCGCTGACAAATCCCACGCGTTGCGCTGTTTGCGCCTCGTTTCCGGCATACGGCATGCCGAAAAAAAGCACTTCGCCGCTGTCCGGGTGAATAAAATTAAAAAGAGAGTTGAGTGTAGTTGATTTTCCGGCGCCGTTGCGACCTATAAAACCGTATATACCGCCTCGCGAAAGCGAGAATGATACATTCTTAAGTTCAAAATCCGGGTATCGCTTGGTAAGCCCCGATACTTTTAAAATGCACGTGTCGTCCATATTTTATATACCGTTCCCTTTCTGGTGTTTTTGTGCACGGCGATTTATGATATCATTATGATATCATAAAGAAACCAAAAAGTCAATGACTTTTGAAAAAAATTTCAGACCGGTTATATAATTTACCCATGCTGCGGAATGTCCGAAAAACGGGAGGATAAAACTCAAGACGCTTGCGGCGTCGCCGCAAGCGTCTTGAGCCGAAAAGTTCGGTATTTTATGTCAGGTGCCAAAATGCGAGGTTATCTCCAAGCGGATCGATCCCGTATCGTATAAGCAAAATGTTGCGAACCACTCCGAAAGCAATCAGCACACCTATAAAGGTGTACACATATACCGCGCGTACTTTAAGTATTTTCTCTTCATGTCGTAGGAGCGCAATAAATGCGCGCAAATCGAAATAGATCGTTAAAAATACAAGCATGAGCATGCAAATATTCGCGCGCGCCGCGCCTGCAATATCAAGGTGCAAAAGTGAATCAAGCATGCGCGTTATTCCGCATGTGGGGCAATATATGTGCAGGTATCTGTTTTGAAAACAATATATATACGGTTCAAGTATGCCGTTTGCCAAACGGCGGTATAGCGGAAGCAGCGCCGCTCCGAGGATAATGGCGAGGTTAAACCCGGTAAAAGACATCCATTGTATGCTACGACGGCGAGTGTGCGTGTCGAGAGGTGTTTTTCTTTTTTTCATTGAGATTTTTACAGCTTTCCGATTTGCAATTTAAACAGTTGCAAATTTACAATTGCGACTTGATTTTTAATTTAATGTATGATATCATGATGAAAAACGAGCGCACGGCGATACCGAACCGTGGCGACGGTGAAACGGAGAAAGTATAAACAATGAAGAAAAAGCATGTTGGAATCAAAAAGTGTGCGAAAATATGCACGGCGGCAGCGGTGGCTGTCCTTTTAATGGGAGCGGCTATCCTGCCCGCAATTGCCGCGTCGGCGAATAACGGCAAAAATAAATACGGCAATATGCTCGTTTTGGGGGATTCCATATCCACCGGTTACGGTCTTCAAAATTACACACCGGGAGGCGATCCCTACCTTTGCCAAAGCTACGGTAATATTCTTGCCGCGTCGTTGGGGCTGGAAAGCGGTAAAAACTATATCAACCGCGCGGTCAACGGCGATGCGTCCTATGATCTTTTGGCGCTTTTGCCGTCGATGGGCGAAAATATAAAGGCTGCCGAGCTTATCGTGATCTCAATCGGCGGCAACGATCTTTTGCATATTTTGCCGCAGTTTGCGTCTTCCTTAACCGGTAGAACAGTCACCGATTTGCAAGCGGCGGCAAGTGCCGTAATGGCTATGGATTCCACCGTGTTGTCGCAAAAACTTGCCGATCCTGCGGGACTTACCATTGTTCTCGGCGCAATATCCGAATATTCAAAAAACCTGCCCCTGATAATCGAAGGTATACACACCGTTAACCCCACGGCAAGGGTCATATTTTTGGCTCAATATAATCCAATGGCGGGTTCGTTTGTTTCTCCAGAGTTTGGCGAGTTTGCCGGCAACGCTATAGATTCGCTGAATCTTGCACTCAATACTGCCGTGGAGGCATCTGGATACGGCTATGAAGTGGCGGATATTCCGTCGGTCATAAATGTCAACGCCGTGGGATATACGAATATATCCGATGCCGATATTCACCCCAACGCAGACGGTCATGCCAAAATAGCTGAATATCTTATAGATCTTATTGCCGACGACACGAAGCCCGCGGAAGTGACTTCGGCGATCAATGACGATACTACCGTAGATGAGTTGCCCGCCGACAGTGTCGTTACCGATCGGATCGACACCGCCCCGGTAGTAGATGATAACACCGTAAAATCGGGTGAAAACGTGCCGAGTGATACAACATCCCCCTCCGATACTGTCGAAAGCGGATGCGGATCAAGTCTTGCAATGTCGGCTTGGGTTGCGGCAACCGCCGTCGGCGCCGCCGTTGCTTTTGACCGAAGCAACAAAAAGAAAAAATAATTACCGATGCCCATCACCCAAGCTGTTGCCTAAATCAACAGCTTGGGTGATGCTTGTTACCATGTGTTTTTATCCTCCGGTAATGTTGCTGATTTGTTGCGTCGGTGTCGGAAACGATCGGTGGGCATGACGGCAGACATGTTTGAGCCGTTCCCATTCGTTTCTATCCTTGCGTTGCCGTTTTCGTGCGGGCGTGTATCCGATTCGAAATATCAGCCGCCTTATCTTGCTTATAAAACAGAAGATCGAGTTGAAGCTTTCACCATTTGAATTATACCACAAAGAAAAACTCAATTCAATAATACACGGCAAAAAATGCGGATTGCGAAAAAAGTTTTGCGTGTTTTTTCGTTTTTTTATTGCATCGTTTGAAAAAATGTAGTATGATATAAATGATAAAAACATCTAAACAAAGAGAGGTATTACCTTGAGCTTTAAAACCGAACTGCATTGTCATTCGACTACCGTTTCAAATTGCGCTTCCGCAGAGCCGGAGACGATAGTAGAAACATATCTTGCGCACGGATATACAACCGTTGTGCTTACTGAGCACTATTCACGCTTTACCTTTAAAAACAAAAAACACGGAGACCGTACCGGAGATACGATCGACGAATGTGTTGACTTTTTCATGAGCGGTGTGCGAGCACTCCGCGCCGCCGCCGGTGACCGCTTGAACATTTTGCAGGGGTGCGAATTGAGACTCAATACCGATGATAACGATTATCAGATATACGGCGATTCGGAGATTTTTTTGCGCACCAATCCCGATATAATGGACATTTCCGTAGCCGAGCTGTCAAGGCGTGTTCGCGCCTCCGGTTTGCTGCTTATACAAGCGCATCCGTTCCGTAATGAGATGCGCGTTGTAGATCAGCGTTTGCTGGACGGTGTTGAGGTATATAACGGTGCGGTTGGGCATGATTCGCACAATGATATAGCACTTATGTGGGCAAAACGCTATCCGAGACTTATCGAGACCTCGGGCAGCGATTACCACAGAATAAGCAATGGCTTGATTTCCGGCGGTATAGTAACGGATGAACCCATCACATCAAATCAACAACTGACAGACGTACTCAGATCCGGCAGATACACAATACTCGGTGATTCTTTTTATCTTCCTGCCAGTCGATTTATAAACGAGGGCGGAGTTGTTTGCGAGGAAGAGCTTATCCGCGTGGGACTTAAGGAGAAGTCTTGATGGAACTTTTGTTCCTCGGCACCGGTGCGGCGGATTGGAATCTTTCGCAACGCCGCGGTGGAGAATTTTTTCGTCGATTTTCCTCCCTGCTTGTTGACGGTACACTGCTGATAGACCCCGGACCGCATATATTCGATTTTGCCGAATGCGCCCAAGACCCCCATTTATTTTGTAATGTTCGATCGGTGGCAATTACGCATTCGCATGCCGATCACGTCAATGCCGATAGTCTGAAAAAGCTTGCGAATATTGCCGCGAATGACGGCGGTATAGCTATATATTGCGATGCTGCGGTGCGGGATATGCTGATAGCCCGCGGAGTTTCGGGCGATACGGTGGAATACACGGTTCTTTTACCGTTTGCCGAATACAGCACTGCCGACGGATACATTATCATCCCCTGCCGTTCAAACCACGGTGTGTATCTTGACGGTGAGTGCACTCTCAATTATATCGTAAAAAAAGACGGTCGCTCTTTCTTTTACGGGCTTGACTCCGGGTGGATAATGTACGATACGTGGCAGGTGATAAAAAAAGAACGCCCGCAGACGGTAATATTTGAGTGTACGCTCGGTAATTGCCCCGGGGACGACAGAATGTTCGGACATACCGGTATCCCAATGCTTGAGATAATGATTGAGACGATGCGTGCACAGCACGGTCCCGCGGATGATGCCGCATATTACACATCGCATATGGCGCGTACACTTCACGGAACGCACGAGCAACTCGTGCGCCAACTGAAACCGTTGGGGGTTATACCTGCATACGACGGTATGAAAGTCAGCGTATGAGAAGCGCCGCACACGTCAATGAGGGAATGCGATACCAATATTTGTCGTTTATTTGCCTACAAATGTCTTGAAAAACAGCACAAATTGTCTTATAATATAATTAATTGAGTGTGATCACCAAGCTTACAATACAACAAAAAGAAAAACCGAAAGGCAGGGTAACAACAAAGATGGAAAAGATCAAAGTTACTATCTGGAACGAATTCAGGCACGAAAAGACCAATGAGAAAGCACAGGCGCTTTACCCCAATGGTATTCATGCGACCATAGGTGAGTTTCTCTCTCGCGAGGAGGATATAGAAGTACGCCTTGCTGCACTTGACGACCCCGAACAGGGACTCCCCGACGAAGTGCTCAATGATACCGATGTACTTATCTGGTGGGGACATATGGCACACGGAGAGGTTAATGATGAGCTCGTAACAAAAATACAACGCCGTGTTCTGCTGGGCAGAATGAGTTTTATAGCTCTGCATTCGGCGCACCATTCAAAGCCGTTCCGCGCAATACTCGGTACCACCGGTAACTTGCAATGGGGCAGAGAACAGCGCGAGATTATGTGGAATATGATGCCCACTCACCCCATTGCGGAGGGAATTCCCCAAAGCTTTTATATTGAAAGCGAGGAACTTTACGCCGAGCCGTTCTTTATTCCTCAGCCCACAGAACTTGTTTTCGGTTCGTGGTATGAGGACGGTTATATCTTCCGTGCGGGCATGACTTTCCTGCGCGACGCGGGTAAGATATTCTACTTCCAGCCCGGACACGAAACCTGCCCGTCTTTCCACAATCCCTATGTGCGGCGCATAATCACCAATGCCGTTCGTTGGGCCAAACCCGTAAACCCCGGTTATGATATTCATGATTACTGCCCGCACCCCATGCTGAACTATGACGATGTTGCAGCTAATGGAAAGCTTAAGAAAAACATGCGTCCTTCGGTTGAACAGGAACTCGGCATAAATCTCAAATAACAAATAATTATTAAAGAAGATTACCCTCCGCGCAAAGAAATTTGTCTGTGTGCGGAGGGCTTTTTATTTGTTTCGGAGTTTTAAAGAAAATAATTTTCAGCCGCAAGTCGGTAACGACAATGCCATTCGCGGCGAAGGTTTTATGCTGCGGGTTGTTTTTTATTCCAAACAATTCCCGCGGCGATTGACATCACTACCGCGGCGGCGGCAACACCGCACCAAATGTAGGATGTTACCTGCCATCCCGCATAGGAGACAGCCGCGCCGTATCCCTTGGCACATGCCGCAGAACCGATGTATACAAAGCAGTTGAGCGTACCGGACACAGCGGAGGATAGACCCATGGTGCCGTAGTGGTAGGAAAGATATGTCAGTATTATGGTATTAACGCCCCACATTGCCGCGGTTGACAGTGCAAGACAAATAAGTGTCAGCCATGACGATTTAAATTTCGAAAGTGCGATGACTGCCATTGATACAAGAGAAACACCGTAAAACGCGGCGGCAGTGTAGCACTCGTTGTGCAAAAACTTTTTATCAAGCCATATCGCGGCGTAAGGTCCCACTATTCCCACAAGCGGTACAAAGGTGGAGATGAGCGACGCAAAGGAATCCGAAACGCCGAAATTGTCTATCATAAGTTGCGGAATGTTTTGAATTACCGCTTCCTTAAGCGCGCCGTTAAAGATTATCGATACCGCAACAAGAGTAAGACCGGTGCCGAAGAACACTGCGGGAGACAGCCCGGCTTTCTTTTTTTGCGTTTGCCCTGCGGTGGGCTTTTTTTTCTCGACTTCCGATGAGATGCGCTTTATATGTTTGGAGAGCGTTCCCATTCCTACCGTCCATATTATTCCGCAAAGCAGTATCAAAGCGCCCGATATGTAAAACACAAGTCGCCAGTTGCCGCGCGAGAGAGCAATTGAGGAGACAACATAACTGCCGAGTGTTCCGAAAGGAATCGTCAGCGAAATATCCGCACCCGCGCGCTCGCGCGACGGGGCGTCCATCCATTCGCTGAAAGCCCGGACAATGGGGGACCACAGCATGGAATTGAAAAAGCCGTTAAGTCCCCAAATGATGATAAGTCCGAGACTCCATGGACATATACCCATTAAAATATTTACGATGCCGACGCCGAAAAGACCGCAAGCAATCATATATTTCGGTGACACGTGAACACCGACCGCGCCGTTTATCAGCTGTCCGGCGCCGTAGCAAACAAAATATGCCGATGCGATCGTGCCGGCTGCGGAGAGATCGATGACCCCCGCTTTGATCATCGCATTTTGACAGGCGGAAAAATCGTATCTTCCGAAATAGGAAAACATGTACGCAATAAAGCAAAGAAAAAACAACTTTCCCGCTTCCTTGCCGAGCTTATTTTTCATTGTTCATACCCCGGTGGTTTTGTTTTTGAATCTATGCTTTTTGCGGCTGTGCTCCTTGCTTTCGTAAAATCTCGCGCAATACGGTGTTTGCGAAAAAAGCATAATAAATTTAATACTATCATATCACTTATCGTCGAAAAAAGCAAGCACGGGAAGAGGAATAATTGCTTTTTGGTCAATTGCTCCTCGAAATTCGGCGGGAAACAGATTTTTTTGTTGACTTTTACCTGCCGTGGGCGTATAATAAATACAGTTGTAAAAATATTTCCGTCACTTTGCCGAATTGCGCTTTATGAAAGGAAAGTAAAAACATGAATCACACATCAGAGAAGAAAAAAAGCCGGATTTCAAAGTTTGCCGCGCGTGATCTTTCAACGCGCTGTCTTCGATTGCCGCGTTCGCTCAGCGTGGCTCTCGCCACGGTTTTTTTGGCACTCGTCTCACTTGCCGCAGGCTCCTGCTCAACCACAGGCACGGGCGGTGAGAACTCGACGGTCGGCGATGAGGATACCGCCGCACCTACGGTCAGCATAGCTGTGAGTGATCTTGAAAAATATCGTTTTGTAAGACCGGAGGAGATATCCGGTGAGATTTCGCAAGCTTTTGTTCTCGTTCACAATAAATTCGATGAGGCTACCGGCGGATACTCCGAGCAGGCGGATGACTATTACCGCGCCGATATCCCCGAACTTGATATGAAGCCATACGAAATACTTGTGGGTAACACCAATCGTCCCGAGTCGCAGGCTTTTATTTCCAAGTTGCGTACCCACGATTACGGATATGCGGTGGCGGGAACGAAAATAGTCATTGCGGGCGGCAATGACAGTGGGACTGCGGCAGCCGTGGACGCATTTGTGGAAAATATAATCAAAAGATACGCCGCAGACCCCGACCGCGAGGTGTTTATCTCCACCGAGGATGATCTTATTGTTCGCGCCGAATATAAAAACGATTCGCTTGAGCTTTGTCAAAGTGATATTCGCAATTGGACGATAGTGTATCCGCAAAAGAGCAAACTCGGCGAAAAGACAGCCGCTGCGAGACTTGCGGAGGCGGTTGGCGATATCGGCGGTTATACGATCGATGTCATCAGTGATAAAAATGCGGACGAAAATACGAAAAACATTATTTCCGTTGGTGTTACCGCACTTGCGGGAGACAGTTTCGATCAACAACTTGCGTCTTCGGGCGGTCGTGCGTTTTTGGGAAGACAAGACGACGTTATAATGATCGGCGGCGATAATTCCGCGGCACTTCTGGCGGCGGTGGAGATGTTCAGATCAAAGCTTACTGCGGCGATTGTTGTATCTCGCGAGTCAAAACTCGATATAGATTCGACCGAGTACGGCGATGTGGGGATGGGGATTTTAACGGCGATGAGCTTTAACAATCTTGTAAGTTCGAAAACCGACGAGCGCACCTCCCGCGTGGTGAATATGGTACTGAAATATTTGCCGGATACCGTTGGATTTCAGGAGACGGATTCCAAATGGATAAAAAGCCTCAAAACCGGTTTGGGCGACATATACGATTATGTCGGCGAAGGACGAGACGGCGGCAACAGCGGTGAGTATAATCCTATTTTTTATAACAGATCAAAATTCACGCTTATAGAAAGCGGTACTCGGTGGTTATCGGATACGCCGAACAAAGTTTCAAAGTATGTCGAGTCTTCGTTGAATCGTATATATACGTATGCACTGCTTGAATGCCGTACCGATGGCAGCAGAGTGATGGTGATCAATACGCACCTTGATCACAAGAGCGCCGACGCAAGGGCGAAGCAGATAAAGGTGCTGCTTGAATTTGTCAAATCCTGCGGCGATCTGCCTTTGGTCATAAGCGGGGATTTTAATACCGAAGCAAGCTCCGGCGTTTACGGAACGGTCATATCTTCAGGGCTTGCCGATTCTTCCGGTGTGGCTATGCAGTCACAGACCGCAGCGACATTTACAAGTTTCGGCACCAAAAGTAAGGTGATAGACTTTATATTTGTTTCTCCCGAGTATCTTGATGTTATAAAATACTCGGTTTGCGGTGAAAAGATCGATGGTGATTATCCTTCCGACCATCACCCTGTTTTGATAGAATATATGCTGAATAAATGATGCAGGCAGAACGTTGACGCTATGTGGCAACGTAATCCTGCGCGAAAATAATGAAGTTTCAAATGAAAAATCGAGAGGTCGCTAGCACGGCGACCTCTTTTTGATGTTTATTTATCGTTGATAATCAAAATATGCTTTCGAATTCGAATTTTTCAAGCCTTTCGGCATGATGTACGGCACTCATCAGCTCTGCGCGGCGGGCCTCAAATTCAACATTGTCGCCGAGTTGAGCAGCTGCCGTTAATAGGGTAAGCTTTTCGTTTATCCGTTCAATGTCATCGTAGGAGACGCTGAAGGATACGGCGGTGCGCCGTAGCTCCCACAGTGCGGTAAACTCCGCTACCGCAGAGACGCAATTTTCATCATTCGCGGCGGGGAGCGCGCTTATCATATCCGTCGCTTGGCTGCAAAAATCTCGTATCAGCATGTTGTTTATCACGATCCCCGCCAAAAGAAGAGCCAAAAGCAAGGCTGCCGTTATTATCTCCCGCATTTTTTATTTTCCGCCTCCATTGATTACGTTATCGTCGGCTTGTGCGCATCCGTATTTATACACACGTACATCTCCGCCGTCGTCTGCCAAAAGCAGAAATATATCCTCGGCACGGCAGTTTTCGCTTACCAGTAACTGTTCGAGCCATGCTTTGTTTTTCTTTGCCGCGGCAAGACCGTGGCTGTCTACTCTGCCGTTGTCTATTATAATGTGATAAATGCCGCTTTCGGTAGGGTGGCAACCCACATCGGCGGCTGTGGCGGGGCGATCCTCGGTGGTGGGAATTACCAATATCCCGCCGTCCTGTTCGAATATTGCGTATGCTACCTTTGATATATCTGTATTTCCCGAACGGCGCAGAGCCACCATAAGCTCATCCGCGGATATGCGTGCGCGTCTGAGCCCGTCTATCTGCGGATCACCCATCTTTATAAGCAAAGTCGGGCGCACCGAGAGCAGGTTTTTCAGTGCGGGAAATCTGGAAAGCAGAGCGGCGGTGAATATCTCTGCTCCCAGCACTATTATAATGGGGATCAATGCATACACGAGAGGTATGGATGGATTTTCTATCGGCAGTGCGGCGATCTCGGATAACAGCAGGGTGCTCACAAGATCGGAAACCTCAAGCTGACCGATCTGCCGTTTGCCCATCAGTCTCATGGCGCCTATGAGCGTGATGTAGA
>CAZISZ010000045.1:0-10498 GCA_964542035.1 uncultured Ruminococcus sp.
TACTTTTTAAGGTTCGTTATGGACAACAATTTTTTGGTGTTCGGCACTTCTTCTCTCCTCCTTGTTAGGATAAAAACATCTTATAAACTGACCCTCAACGTTCTCGCGAAGTTCGGGCTCGTGTTCGAGACACTTTTGCGTGCAGTATTTGCAACGCGGCGCAAACTTACATCCCTTGGGAAGCGCCAGCGGATGCGGCACGTTGCCCGGGATAGGCTCAAGTTTGCTGCCCACATTCTCCATACGGGGAATAGACGCCATAAGTCCCTCGGTATAAGGGTGGCTGACCTTGCAATCGGTGAATATCACCTTTGCCGAGGTCTTTTCCACAACCTGACCGCAGTACATAACAACAACGTCGTCAGCCATCTCGTTTATAACGCCCAGATCGTGCGTGATAAAGATGATGGAAGTTCCGTTATCTCTTTGCAGATCGTTCATCAGGCGAAGTATCTGCGCCTGAATAGTAACGTCAAGAGCTGTGGTGGGCTCGTCCGCGATAAGGATCTTGGGGCGGCACGCAAGCGCCATGGCTATCATAACGCGCTGACGCATACCGCCGGAAAGCTGGTGCGGGTACTGGCGCAAAACCGCCTCCGGGTTGGGGATCTGAACCGCCGCCAGCATTTTAAGCGCTTCCTCGGCAGCCTTCTTTTTGCTCATCCCTTGGTGGATGATAAACGGCTCGGAAAGCTGTTTTTTAACGGTAAACACCGGGTTGAGCGACGTCATGGGCTCTTGGAATATTACCGAGATCTGGTTGCCGCGGATGTGTTGCATCTCCTCGGTAGAGAGCTTGGTAAGATCTGTCATCTTGCCGTCGCGATCAAACAGTATCTCGCCCGACTCAATATATCCGTTTCCGTCCAAAAGACGCAAAATGCTCATGGCGGAAACGCTCTTGCCGGAACCCGATTCTCCGACGATACCGATGGTCTTACCCGCTTCAAGCGAATAAGAAACATCGTTTACCGCCTTAACGGTTCCTTTTTTGGTGGTGAAATACGTATGCAGATTATTAACTTCAAGTAACGGCATTACATTCACCTCCCGGAATCGGACTTGGGGTCCATAACATCACGCAATGCGTCGCCGATGATGTTGATACAGATAGTCGTGATCATAAGGAAGAGTGAGGGGAATACCCACTGCCACCAGTAGTTTTGAATTACTATGGAGTTGTTTGCGCCGTCAAGCATGTTACCCCATGTGGGACGAGGCGCCTTAACGCCGAATCCAAGGTAAGAGAGGCTGGACTCGGTAAGCATACAGCCCGCAAAATCAAGCGTCATCGATACGATAATGATGGAGATAACGTTGGGCAGAATGTGCTTAAAAGCTATCTTCCATTCTTTAACGCCCATCGCCTTAGCGGCGGTAACGAACTCTTTTTCACGCTCGGCAAGCACCTGTCCGCGAACAAGTCTCGCAAGACCCGTCCATGAGAGCAGACCAAGAATGACCATGATCATAACGATACGCGTCATCTCCTCAAAGCCCTGCGACTGCACGACGATGGAGAGAATAAGCGCGAAAGGCAGAAAAGGAATTGCCGAAACAATCTCGGCAACGCGCATGAGCAGCATATCCACCCATCCGCCGAAATATCCGGCAAGGCAGCCGACTACGACGCCGATGATGGAGGAAATGATAACGGCAATAGCGCCGATGGTCATTGTAAGACGACCGCCGTTTACTATTCTCGTCCAAATATCGCGTCCGAAGCTGTCGGTACCCATAAAGTAACCGCTAAGACCCCACTTGGCAACAAGTTCGCCGTCTTCGCTGACCGCGTAGTTTTGGAAAGGACCTGCGTAGATCTCGGCAGCGCCCTCGGTGTTTGCGGGAACTTTCGTCTGCTTCCAAACGTTGCTGCCCCAAGAGTAGATATTACCCTTATCCGTCAGCACGGTAAAGTGCTTCATACCGCCCGCCATGGAGATGACATGCTCGTCAGCCTCAAGCGTGGGCACGGCGTCCTCTCCGCTGGAGTAGGTACCCGACACGATGATTTTGCCGTTATCGAGCGCGAGAGCTATGCAGTTTTGAGCCGCCGCAACGTCAACGATCTTTGCGCCGATTTCGCTGATGTAATCACGAACGAGAACGCGTGTTTTTACGCCGTCAACGGTTACGTAGGTGTAATCAAACTGCGAAGCCGCCGCATATGTGCCGTCATCAAGGAGCGCCACTGCGGTATCGTTGGTGAAAACTATCTTATCGATGTTGGTAAGCTTTTTGATTTGCGACATATTGGTAGCGCCGTTGCTGTGGTTACCCCACATGTAAGCGGTACCGTCGTTCATAACGATAGCCGAAACCTGCTTGCCGCAAACAAGCTGCTTGATGTTGGCAACATCCACTTTGCCCTCAAGCACAACGCTCGGCATTTGAGTACACATAAACGCGAGCGCGGCATTGCCCTCCGGCAGCTCGCCGTACTGACCGAGTGCGTTTTGTCCCCATCCGTAAACGGTGCCGTCCTCGGCAATGGCGATAGCATGGTCGCTGCCCGCCGCCGCGTAAACGATGTTGGCGTCCCGAACTTCCTGCGGAATATCGCTGATATCGCCGCCGATGTAGGTTGCGTCACCCCAAATGTAAATGTTACCGTCCTTGGAAAGACCGAGCGTATAGGTGGACTGAGACGAAATATTCGCGATTTGATTTTTCATCGCGCTCGGAACTTTCATCATGTTAAGTCCCGGTGACACATTTTTTTGCGACTCCTCAACATAAGATATATCGAGGGGGAAGAAATAGGGACCTATAAGCATTACAAGGAAAACAAGCACGAACACGCAAAGCGCGCCGACCGCCAACTTTTTGGAAAAGAAAGCTTTTACTCTCTGTTTTCCGGGGCTTACGATCTTTTCTACTTCAAATCTTGCGTCATTTTGCGGAATTTCGCCGTCACCGTCATCCTCGGCATTCTGCTGTTCGCGATAAAGCGAGTTACTGCCGCCGAAGAAAACGCGACCGCACCATCTGCCGATTGTGGCGAAAAAGCCGGATTTCTTTTTGATCTTTGCTTTTTTCTCGGTCTCGGGAGTCGCGGCAGTATTTTTGATATCTTTATTATCTTTCATGTCGCACCTCCTTATTTGTTTACACGCACGCGCGGGTCAACGAGACCGTACGCAAGGTCAATGATGAGGTTACCGACAAGGCCCAGTATAACGTAGAACATTTGCAGTGCCAAGGCGACCTCAAAGTCTTTTGTATTGATAGCGGTTATATAGAATTTTCCGAGACCGTTGAGACCGAACATCTGCTCGACGACAAGAGAACCGGAGAATATTCCGAGGAACCAACCGATAACAAGCGTTACGACCGGAATAAGGGCGTTACGCCATGCATGGCTGTAGATAACAACTTTCTCTTTAAGACCTTTGGCTCTTGCGGTGCGAACGCAATCCATGGAGAGCGCTTCGATCATGGAGGAACGTACGTATCTTGTCATTCCGCCAAGCGATGTAAAGGTCATAACTATAAGCGGCAACGCCATATAGTAAAGTTTATCGAGGAACGCACGGAAACCTGTGTAGTTGGAGTTGGGAGTTCCCATTCCCGACACGGGGAACCACTTAAGTATAACGGCAAAGAGCCATATGAAAACTATTGCTATAATAAACGTAGGAATCGAATATCCCACTATCGATCCAACCTGAACGGCGGTATCGCGTTTGCTGCCCTTTTTGACAGCGCAAAAGATTCCCAACGGTATGGTGATACCAAGCGCCAAGATCGTCGCGAAAATATTTATAAATACGGTGTTTTTAAGCGGCTCGCCTATAAGGTCCACAACGTCCGCTTTGTAGTTATAGCTGTATCCGAGGTTGCCCTGAAGCAGACCGTTAAACTGTCCGTCCCACGGAGCAAAGCCCATCCAATAAAGATACCGCATAAAGAGGGGCTCATCCAGTGCCATTTTATGGCGCATGGCTTGATAGACTTCGTCATATCTGCCGTCTTTCATTAGCTGGGTCTTTTGACTGTCAAGTATCAGCTGAGCTTGGTCAACGTCAATCCAGTTATAGACCATATATAATATAAAGGAAAGAAGCAGGGCAACTACAAGCACGTACGCCAAACGTTTAAGTATATATTTTGCCATTAGATCTCCTTTAAGCCAAAACACGGGGGACGGATACCATCCCCCATATTTTGATATCTACCCATGCAGGCGGCATTTTGACGCCTGCATGTATTTTTACTGATTACTGAGCTGTTTTGTCGTAGCAGTAAAGGATAGCATTTACAGCGCTCCAGTCGGGGTTAACTTCGTAGTTACCGATCTTTGCGTTGTATACATCGTGGTAGAGGTTAGAGTAAAGAGCGATCTCGGGGAGAACCTCGTTCCAACGAACGATGTAATCCACAAAGTACTCCTTAAACTCTTCCTTGGTGGTTGCCTTGTAAACCATATCCCAAGAGAGCTGATCAAGTTCCTCATCGGAGAACCAACCGGTGTTGCCCTGACCCATGTACATTCTCCATGTAGCGTCGATAAGAGCATTTTCCTCATCGGAATACTTGGAAGCGTCTGCCTCGGTGTATGTTGCGCCCTCGCAAGGAGTTACGCCTGCGTACTGAATGTTGCTCTTGGAGTACTTGGGCATCCAGTAACCCGCATAGTCGTATACGGGAGTGAAGCCTGTTGCAAGGTTGAACATGCTGTACTCTGCGGTGGAGTGCTCGCCACGACGGTAGAGAGCGTTAAGAAGAGTTGTAAAGTCAACAACATCCTGTTCGATAACCATACCTGCCTGCTCGGTGGTCTTAGCCTTCTGGAGCATTGTTACAAGCAGCTCGGAAACAGGGTTGTCCTCGCTGGAGCACCAGTTGATGGCGAGAGGCATGTAGTAATCATTGCCGACCTTAACGGTCTTGTAATCGGTCTTGCCGCACTGATATTCGGCGTTGCCGTTAACGGCAGCCTCTTCGGCGGTCAGCTTCTTGTAACGGACACCGGAAGTATAAGCGGTACCGTCTGCATTGTATACCCAGCCGTCTTCCTCAAGCTCTTTTATAGCCTGGTCAACGCTGAAGTCGTAACCGTTGAGTTTTTCCTCAAGGATATCCTTAGTCTCCTGGTACATCCAGCTGGAAAGACCGTAGGGACCCTTAACAAGGCTTCCGTAACCGCCGGTGAAGGTGGAAGCGAAGCTGTTCTTATCAAGCAGGTAGCTGATAGCGTAACGAACCTTTGCAAACTGTGTGGGACCGTAGTCGCCTACGAGCTGAATCTTACCGTAACCTGCGCGCAGGTAGTTGGTGTAAGCGTATGCGCCGTTGCTCTCGTTAACCGCCTGAAGAGCCGCATTGATCTCGTCACCCTCGGAGAGGCAGGAGAGAATGTCAACGCCGCCGCTCTTGAAGAGGTCGAGCTGAGTCTCGGAAACGACCTTGATGTAGGTGATGTCCTGGATGTGGGGCTTCTGACCCTCGAAGTTACCTTCGTAGTACTCGTTGATGGTCAGTGTGCAGGTCTTTGCACTGGCGTCCCACTTAACGAACTTGTAAGGACCGGAGCAAGCGCCCTCGGTGGTGGCGTAACGAGCAGCCTTGATCTGAGCAGCCTTCTTGTAAACCTCGGTACCTGTGGTGGAATCGGTGGTTTTCTCGTACCAGTTGGCGGAGAGATATGCGCCCTCGCCGTCATCCTTGATCTCTACATCGTCGCCGAGCCAGAGAGACAGGGAGTAGGGCTGGAATGTTGCATAGGTTGCCTCGTAGTAGTAGGGGAAGTAAGCGGCATCGATGGTGTAGGAGAAAGTGTAATCGTCATACAGTCTGATGCCCTTGAAAGGTGTGGGGGAGGTTGCCTTTGCATAATCGGCATAACCGATGTAGCTGGAACCGCTCTGAGCGTCAACCTCTGCGTCAAGGCAGACGGGAGACGCCATTGCAAGAGCAAAGCCTATGTAATCCTTGGCGGTGATAGCCGTACCGTCAGAATACTTCAGGCCTTCGTTGATAGTAATCTTGAAAGTCTTCGAACCGTCGTCGTTGGCGATGATCTCGTAGTTCTTTACGGTTACGGTTGTATCCCAAACGTACTCGCCGTTTTTGTTCTGCTGAACGCAAGCGTAGCCGTTTGTAAGATCGCGGATATCCTTATCCGCAGCGTTGTTACCCCATGCGCTGGTGCGGAAGTCGCTTCCGGACAGCTCGGTGGTGTTACCGATAATAACGGATCCGCCGACTTTAACGTCGTTGTTAACGTTGTCGTTACCGGAATCGGCAGAGGTATCTTCGCCGCCCTGAGTGGGATCCTTGCATGCGACCGCCATGCTCATTACCATAACCAGGCAGAGAAGCAGCGCAAGCACTTTCCATGTCTTCTTCATAATAGAAATTCCTCCATTATTTATTATTTGTTTGCTTGAACCGTGAAAAACTGCCGGAAGGCCATTTTCGGCGGCTTTTCACAGTTCAAACACTGCGTTGCGATAACGCAACGTCGTCACCTAAAAAGGATACACTTATTATACCACAATGTTTTCAGTTGTCAAGTCTTTTTTATTATTTTTTCAAGTTTTTTGATGGCATTTTCATTTTATTTCGCACTTTTGCCCCCTTTTTGCCCGTTTTTTCGCCCGAATGAATTTTTGCATACCGCGTCTTGCGTTTGCAAGTCGAAATTTCATTTTTTTCGCAAGTCGTGCCCCGCCGCGACATCTCATTCGAAAAAGGATAAAAAAGCCACGGGCAAAAAGCCCGTGGCAAGCATTTGTACGTTAGGCGTCGTATCCGATCAGCCGAATATTTTTTTCACCTTAAAATCTCCCGTACCGAACATATACATATATCCGTCAATGTAAACGCCGCGCATAGCGTCGAGGTCGCCGCCGAGCGGCACGTCGGCAAGCGCTTCAAGCTCGTACCCGTCAAAGTAAAGCAAAATATATCTGCACTCTCCGTTGTGTACAATGCCCATACCGACGAGTTTGTTTTCGCGGTCTATATAATATGATTTGTATTCTTCGGAATATCCCGCGTCATTAAGTTCGTACGCGCACACCGAACGCACTCCGTCCGCGGTCTCCTCGTACACCTCGACCTTAAAGCTGTCCCATGCGCCGCCAACTCCGATACCGAGAAGATAGCCGTCACCCATGTTGATAAGCGATGTGGAAAATCCCTCGATAGTGCCGGTATCTTTGTATGTGATATTGCCGAGATCCGAAAGATCGAAGAAATACACCGGGTCGGAACGTTCAATCGACGTGCAAACATATGCGATATCACCGTCAAACCGCACCGATTGAACCTCCTCGCGCGGCGGCGCGAAATCATCCACCGACGCAACGATCTCAAAACTTGAGAGGTCGATGCAGTAAAGACTTGCGTTTGACGAGCCGGTTGCGGTTTGAAGTATATCGGCGGATACGGTCATGTTATCATAATAAGTCTCTTTTATCGTCGTGGCGTTTGTGGTAACGACCACGCGCAAAACGCCCTCGTATTCATCCATGCTCCATTGGTCTTTAACATACCCTCTCACCAAAGCGCTGCCTTTTATTTCAAAGCCCTCGCCGCCGTAGGCGAGCGCGGAGATCTCCGTCATGGAATTTCTTGTAACGGTACCGTCATCATTGTCGGACGCGGCGGCAAAAACGCGAGTCAGAAACACATGGTTTTCGGAAACATAAACATCATCCGAGTAGGAAAGATACGCCGCCGTACCTTTAGGTGCGAGCGTTTTTTCGTCAAGCTCAGTCACAACGGTATAACGGCTGTTGTTAAGGCTGTCGGGCAACACGATTCCGTCCGCGGGAACAGCTCCAAAGCCGTCGCCGTTGTTGATTTGAGGCAAAAACGTGGTCTCGTCGCCAAAATCAAGATTTCCTTTGTCGATAACAAACTCGGTAAGCAGCAAAATGCTTCCGTTCGTCATACGGGAGGACATATAATTTCCAGTAATTTCAAACTTGCCGCGCACGTAAATATCGGCGGGGTCGCCGACGTCAAGCGATATCAAATTAACGCAGTGGGTCCGTTTGCCGTTTATTATCCTGTAGCATTGGGTGATAACCGTTACGGTGCGGCAATCCTCGGAAAGGTAAAACTCCCACTGATTCAAATCGGCGTCGTCGGCGTCCTCGTACAAGGCGTAACTGCCGACCTCCCGTGAGTTCTCTTTATCGATCGCATAAACGCGCAACACCCTCTGATCGTCAAGATAATAGATATGCGTATCGCTGCGCTTGATGCGATCAGCCTCGATTATACCCTCAACTTGGTTATCCGTGATCTCCCGATAGGCGCTGCCCGATGCGCCGTTTATACCGTCCGCCATCTCGGGGGCCGCGTCAAAGCCGCCCGCGTATTTATACGCACTGTTAACAGCTTGATCAACACCGGATTTGAGTTTTTGCGCATTGTTCTTGTATTTCGGCTTTTCAAACGTGAGCTCGTTAAGTTTTTCTATTATCGGATAATACTCGCTTCCCGAATATTTTGAAACATCCGGCGGCGTTACGGAAAACGGCATAAACAGCCACAATCCGCTCCCGGCGATCGCCATACACACGCACGCCGCAACGAGAGAGACGACCCACCCGCGCTTTTTGGATCTTATCACATTATCGGGATGCGCCTCGGAGATATATTTTTCGTCGGCAAGACTTAAAGTGCGAAACCATTTCTTTTTTTTCATACAAAAATCCCCTCTTTCGTAAGATAAGCTTTAAATTTTGCTCTGGTCCTGTGCAGGATAACGCCGACATGACTCTCCGTCATTTTCACGGAGTCCGCGATTTCCCGCACACTCATGGAATACCAATAGCGACGCATGAATATTACGCGGGTACGCGCGTCGAGACTTTCAAGAAAACCGTTTATCGCCCGCCGCATAGCATACTCGTCGCCGATATCTCCGTCTTCGCTCGGAATGCACTCCCAATATTCGTCTATTGCGTACACACTTTCCGCGCCACGCTTTTTCGCGTTGTCATATCTGTAACGGTCAACGGCGATATTTCGCGTGATGCGAGCCAAAAATCCGCGAAGCACCGCCGGCCGCTCCGGCGGCATTGCATTCCATGCGCTATGCCAAGTATCGCTTACGCATTCCTCCGCGTCTTCGCGCGAGTGAAGAATATTGTACGCAACGGTGTGGCAATATTTGCCGTATTTTTGCTCGGTTTCCCGAATGGCGTTTTCGTCACGCTCAAAATACAAATCAATTATCTTATCGTCTTCCATAAAGTCACCTACCGCACATTTAAAGAGCTCTTCACCCATACAGTCGCAAAACCTACCCGAAATCTTACACACAAAAAAGGATTTTTATGCTTTTTTCGTTGAATTTGTATCGCGTGGTAACTATAGCACACGAAAGAAAGTTTGTCAACGGGTTTTGAGAAAAATCCAAGACGACCAAACGAGGTCGCACTTTTCCGTGCGGCCTCGTCGTTGGTGATTATTAACTTTACCAGATAAATTTCCAGTCACAACCCTTGCACAACCTCATTATCAAGCTGTTTTTTTCTCTCTTTCCAATCTGGCATATGTATAGTGAGAAAATCATAAAACTCTTTACTTAGAAAGATCTATTTCATTATCATATCTTTCCACAACTGCGTATCTTAACTTGTTGAAGAAAAGATAATCGGCACGATATTTTTCAATCGCATCAAGACCAACCTCAACAAATACACTTCGGTTTGTAAGAGCACTGTTCAAAAGGTTTGCAAAAGTCTTGAGCCTAGTAAGGCTCGTCGATTATCTTCTCTTGTATAGGACTCACGTTGTTCTTTTCAAGATACATCTTCCACAAGGTTTCGGGAGAAGGAAATTCATCAAGCGAAAGCGTGATTTCAACATCGCCCGCTGTAATGTACTTGTTATGGAATACAAATCCATCACCGTTGGAGGAAAACACAAAAGGAACATTCATCATCGAAGCGTACTGAAGTGCCTGTTGCATACCATCAGACATAGTGTGCTTGTTGTCTTTTGCTTCGATAATTGCTATTGGCTTATTTGGTTTATAGAAAAGTACGTAATCAGCTTTTAATGGAGCTTCGCGCTTGCAAGACTTACCACGGGCGATAATACGTCCCTTGGTGACATTATACTCCTCACGCATTTGGGTAATAGAATCCCATCCTGCTTTGACGATGGCAGGAGTGATATATTTTGTTCTGATATCGGCTTCAGATAATGATTTTTTGTCAAACATATTATCTCCTCCCCTCTTATTGGTTAATAAGTTTTTCGAGTTTAGATATTCCGTCCATAATCTCCTCAAAACTCGGTTTCTTGCCAAACAGCATATTCTGCATATGCTCGTAGTCATCGCGGAGCTTATCGAGATTATAGTCGGGTGGCATCAAGCGCATTGTACCACGCTTGGCAAGATCATATCTTGCCCACGGACAGCGGTAGAACTTGTCCTTAAAATCGACAACCTTGGTCAAAAGGTCATTATCTGCCAAAGCGTTATCTTTTACATCGGTCTGCATCATTCGATAGAGATCGTAATAAT
>CAZISZ010000046.1:0-10055 GCA_964542035.1 uncultured Ruminococcus sp.
ATGTTGTTGATGTTAAAAGCGCCGACGGCGTAACCGCCCTCGTATGCCTTTTTAAACATTTCTTTTGTGGTAACAAGTGCCATTTTAAATGCCTTTCTTTTGCGGTGGTTTATATTTGAAGCCTCGACTCCCGCCCCCGCGACAGATATTCATACGTAATTATTGTACTCTATTTTGAGAAAAAAATCAATAGCAAACCGCAAAAAGATGCTCGTTATTCTAAAAAAATTGACCGAATGCCGAAAACGGTGAGCCGCGTTTTATCGGCGGCGACGCCGCAGAGTGCATGCACCGAGCATTGTGACCATAGCTGTGCATGTGGCGGGAACGGCGATGAGCGATCCGCAACCTCCTCCTGCGCTTTCGGCGACGGTCGTTTCGACTGCGGTTTTTTCGTACACGGCGTTGATTGTCAGATCATCCGTCACAAAGTCGGGTACTTGTATGTCCCAACCGGTGAATTTGTATACATACGAATCATCGGCGGGCATTTCGGGATCGGCTGGCGGAGTCAGTTTGTCACCCCAATAATATTTATCCTCTGCTACCACCGTGTTGCCGGACATAAAAGTAACGGTGTACTGTATCGGTTCGTATTTTGCCGTTAGCGTTACGGTGGCATCGGCTATGTATGTGTCGCCGGGCTGATAAACGGTTTTTGTGTTCTTATCTTCCCAACCGATAAAGCGGTAGCCCTCGTCACCGTCCGTACCTTCGGCAATTGTTATGCTCTCTCCCGGCTTCTTGCGCGCGGGATTGGGTACCGATGATTTGGAAGATTTATAGTATACCGAGTAGATAACGTCATCTTCGTGCATGAGATATGACATGGATACCCAACCGCTCTTGCCGCCGTATTCGATCCTGCCCCAACCGTTTTGGGTTTCGGTCACCTCAACGCGAGTGCCCATAGGCAGTGCTTCCGTAAGCTTTTTTGCGGATGATGAGGGTTCGGCGCGAAAATTCAACCCGTCCGACGCGGTAGTAAAGAAGACACCTGTGCGCTCGTTATCGGCACGCAATTCAAAATCATATACGGCGCCCTCCGGGGTGCCGGAATAATTCGGAATGCCGTAGCCCACTATCGTTTTGTCACCGCGCTCGTAGCGATGCATGCCCACAACGCCGCCGCTGTTACCTTCAATGGTGTAGACGGCATCGTCGGTCGTTCCGACAACAAGTCCTACGTGGGTTGAGACGGCGTTTGATGTGCCGGTTTTGAAAAATATCACGTCTCCTGTTGTGGGTATGTAATCTGCGTCCTGCCATGCGGCGCGGTCTTTTACGTTTTTATACCAACTGACCATTCTGGGGCAGCTGACCTCGGTTATGGCGGTGGTGGTGGGAACATGCGCGCTTCTCAGACAAAACGACACAAATGCGGCGCACCATGCGTATCCGTAGCTTGTGCCGTTGCCCTCGCCGTTATCGAGTTTGCCGTAAAGGCGATTATATTCAACAAAATTTTTGCTGCCCGAGGTGTTGAGACCGTCAAAGTCAAGTTCGCTGTCCCCCTCGTGATAGCCGAGCTGTGTCAGCGCCAACGCAACTGTGTCGCGACGCTCGTCGCCCGTCGGTACGTATGCCTCAAGCGCAGCGTAATACGGGCTTGAAAGATAACCGTCGCTTGCCGAAAATCCGTTCGGCAACGCGGCGGCGGGGATGACGATAAATACCGCCGTGAGCGCGATGGTCATGATTGCGGAGAGGTATGCCGTTAAAATCTTTTTTGTTTTCATTGCTTTGCCTTTCTCGCGGATCCGCGGTCGGCTGCGTTGCCGTGCAAGCCGCGTCCGACTTTTATCGACGATCCTTGTCAATTATCTACATTATACCATCATCCACGGTAAAAATCAACTGTTTTTAAGTTTGGGTTCGTATCTGTTGTGACGATACAATCGGTTAAAATATTGCCTGCGCAGGATAGTGTATCCGCTTTTTCAAAAGCGAAAATCTACATATTAATATATAGAGTTTAAAAGATCCGGCGGCGGGAAAAGAAAAATACAGTAAGTAAGATATTTCGATAAAAAACGGCGGGACCGCCGCGCGATTAGGCAATAAAAAAAGACGGTCGGTGACCGTCTTTTTTTATTGGTGGAGATGGTGGGGTTCGAACCCATGACCTCTGCGTTGCGAACGCAGCGCTCTCCCAACTGAGCTACACCCCCATAGCACTCGGCTTGCCAAGTTACGAATCATATTATATCACATTTTAACGCCGTTTGCAATAGCAAAAAAGCAAAAAAATTAATTTTTTATATTTTTGTGTCCGCGCTCGTCGCTTATTTGTTCGGATATGCCAAAAACTCTTGACAGTGTCGCGCATGTGTGTTAAAATATAGATATAAATTTGATCGTTTTTCGAAAGGCATGGTTTATCATGGAGCGTACATATATAAATGCCGTTACTCCCGGCAGCAAGGTTAAGATCCGCGGATTTGTTGAAAATTTGCGCAACAAGCGTACTATGGCTTTTTTGGTCATTCGCGATATTACCGGTAAAATACAAGTAACTCTTGAAAAAGAAAAGAGCGCCGAGATGTCAGCCGAGGTCGATCGCATGACCATTGACTCTGTCGTTACGATAGAAGGCGAGGCGGTTGCAAACGATTATGTAAAGCTTGGCGGCATTGAGATACTGCCCACATCGATCAGCATTGATTCGATTGCCGACGCGCTGCCCATCAAGCCGGATTCCGCAATAGATTCCCGTCTCGATTTTCGTTGGGTGGATCTGCGCACCGAGCGCAATACTCTCATTTTTAAGCTTCAAACGGATATGGTTGCCGCTATGCGCAATTTCCTGCTTGAACGCAACTTCCTTGAATTTCACTCTCCCAAAATCATAGGCGCGGCTTCCGAAAGCGGTTCCGAGGTGTTTAAACTCAGCTATTTTGACCGCGACGCCTACCTTGCTCAGTCTCCTCAGTTTTACAAGCAGATGGCGATGGCAGCCGGTTTCGAGCGCGTTTTTGAGGTAGCGCCCGTCTTCCGTGCCGAAAAGTCGCATACCAGCAAACACGCCACCGAGTTTACCGGCTTCGATCTTGAATTCTCCTACATAGATTCTTTCCGAGACGTTATGAAGTTTGAGGAGGATATGATCACAGACATGATGGAAAAAATCGTCCCCAAATATGCGGATGATATAAAGCGCCTCTTCGGGCTTGATACCGTTATTCCCACCAAGCCTTTCCCCGTTATGAGCGTTGCGGATATCTACCGCGAACTGGAGGCGAGGTACGGTTACACGGTGCCGGATTCGGAAAAAGGCGACCTGACCACCGATGCCGAGCGCATGACGTATAAGCTTGCGCAGGAGATGTTCGGTCACGAATTTTTGTTTGTAACCGATTTTGCGCTTGATAAACGTCCTTTCTATCACATGAGACGCGACGGAGTTCCACAGGGCTACGACCTCATTTGGCGCGGCGTGGAGATAACCTCCGGCGCCCAACGCGAGCATCGCTATGCCGAACTTTGCGCCAATGCCGCCGAAAAAGGACTTGACGAGGATGTTAAGTTCTACACCGAATTCTTCCGCTACGGTTGCCCGCCTCACGGCGGCTTTGGTATCGGTGTTGACCGCATGACCATGCTGTTCCTCAATATCGGTATAAAAGAGGCTCAGTTCCTCTTCCGCGGTCCCGACCGTTTGACTCCCTGATTATCGGTATTGCTCCCACGCGGGCAGATGCCGCGGGGCTATACATAATTCACATCGCAACAATATAACAAAAGGAGAAAACTTATGAAAAAAAGAATCTTCGCATGTACACTTGTTTGTTTGATGATTGCAGCGCTTACGGCTATTCCCGCAGGTGCAATTGTAGGCCCCGAAGTTTGGAACGATGTTAAGTTTAACATGTTCACGCAAACTCAGCTCGGTTTTAACTTTGCCGAATATGATACGAACGGTCAGCTCGGCAGCGCGACCAAGAGTATGCGCGGTTTTGCCGTGTCCTCCGACGGCGCATATGTATTCGGCGGTTATCTTCATACCGCGGGGTCTTCTGCCGTGGAAATGTTTGACGGCACAACGGGTAAGCTTGCGGGTACATATGTACATACCGAGGCAGACGGCAGTTCGGTATCCTACCCCAAGGGACTGGTTTGCGACGACCGCGGATACCTTTACGTGGGTCTTGCCAGCCGCACAAACAAAGATTTTGCTTCCATCGCGATTGTAAAATATGACGAAAGAGGCAGCGACGGTCAGCTTAAAGAAGTATCGCGTAACGTATTTATTACCGTTGAATCCGGTGTGAAGATCGGCGTTAACGGTGTGGCGGTGCGAGAGATGAACGGAAAGTACTATCTTTACGTTGTCACCAACTACGATGCCGATTTTATCTACAGATT
Source organism: uncultured Ruminococcus sp. (assembly GCA_964542035.1). GTDB lineage: Bacteria > Bacillota > Clostridia > Oscillospirales > CAG-272 > CAG-390. Next base: position 4,366 of record CAZISZ010000046.1, read on the forward strand.
TGATGTGACCGATGTTACCAATCCGGTTGTGGATACCGCGTTTGCGGATGGCGGTCGCATAGATCTTTCAAAAGCTCCTTTCAGTATGTCCGACGCCAACTACCTTGATGTGGATGAGGACGGCACCATCTACCTCGGTTGCACCGCCGAATTCGGCAGCGGACTTATGCTCATCTCAGCCGACGGTAAAAACGTGCTGAAAACCATCTCTCAAAAGAAAGGTTATGCGGTTGAGTTGTGGGAGGATTATGTCCTCGTTACCAGTCAGTCGGGTCCCACCTGTATTTGCGTATACGATAAACTGACCTTTGATCTCATCAAGACCATTGAACTCGGTACCGATAATGTTGATAAGACCTGTGATGTTTTTGATTTTTCGGGTGTAAACTCTCTTGTAAATCTTTATGTGGTCAACGATGTTCTGTATGTTGCCGATCAGTGCGGCGACGGATTTGACCAGATATTTATGGCTCCTCTGACCGATATCGGTCGTCCGATAGTCGAGGAATACGCCAAGAATCTCTCTGCAAGACTTAAAGAGGAAGAGACCACTGCGGCTCCCGTGGTTACCACCAAGCCCGTCGAGACCACCGCCGAGCCTAAGATCGAAGACACTGTTATTGACGATACCGAGCCCGAAATCACAAATGCACCGGCGGTTGATGTGCCGGAGACTACCGCCGCCGCTTCCGATGGATGCGGATCCTCTGTGGCGGTTGCCGCTGTGGCTTTTACGGCGGTATTCGGCGCAGCCGTGGTTGCTGAAAAGAAAAAATAACGGATTTTATCCCGCGCGCGGGATGATTGCCGAAACTATTCCTGTTTAATAATAGGATAGCCGAGATCGCGTATCTTCGCGGTCTCGGCTTTTTTTGTTATGTTTTACGGCTAAAAGCGATTATCAGTTTCCGCATTCTATGCTTATATCGGTAAAAAGTCCCACAAGATCTGCTACGGTGCGGCGGCTTTTTTCTTCTCCCGAAACATCAAGCACCGCTTTACCGGCGTGCATCATAATAAGTCTGGTGCCGTATCCCGCGGCAAAGCGCAGGTTGTGCGTTACCATAAGCGCGGTAAGGTCCCCTTCGCGCACGGCTTTATCCGTCAGTTCCATTATCACATCCGCACTTTGGGGGTCAAGGGCGGCGGTGTGTTCATCAAGTATCAATATATCTATCGGCGTCATCGTTGCCATAACAAGAGCAAGTGCCTGCCGCTGTCCTCCCGAAAGTGTGCCTGCGGGTTGATTCAGTTTATCTTCAAGTCCCAAACGCAGGTCGGCGAGTTTAGAGCGGTAATAATCTATTCTGCGTCGGCGTATACCGCGGGACAGGTCAAACGGACGACATTTTGCGCCGTGCGGACCGGTGAGGTCATGTGTTGCTTTTTTGTCGATTCCGGCGGGACCGCAATCCGCAAGCGCCATGTTTTCAAGTACCGTCATGCCGGAGCAACTTCCGCGCGCGGGGTCCTGCCAAACGCGCCCGATATGCGCGTATCTTCGGTGTTCGGGCATGTTTGTAACATCGGTGCCGTCTATCGTAACTTTGCCGCTATCAATGGGGATGGAGCCGCATATAATATTCAGCAGTGAGGTTTTGCCGCTGCCGTTTGAACCCACTATCGAAACAAAAGAACCGCGTGCGACCGAAAGATCAAACCCCGAAAACAGACATATCTCACTCACACTGCCGGGATTGTATATTTTTTTGATACTGCCGAGTTGTATCATGGCGGCGTCATTTGAGGTGACGGAATGGTTCATTTTACACTCTCCTTTCCGCCGCGACTCATAACAAGAGCCGCGGTGAACAGTATTGCCATTATAAACTTGTTGTATGCCGACGGAACGCCGAGCATTGAGGCTATCACAAGGCAGCCTTGGTACAGAACGGCGCCGAGTATGACCTTGGTTGTGCTTTGAAAAAAACGCATGCGGCGAAATACCGACATACCTATCATCAGCGAGCCGAGACCTATTACCACCATACCCACGCCCATACTTTGATTAACGTTTCCGCTGACGGTGGTGTACAGCGCCCCGGATACCGCCGCCATGGCGTTGCCGATGGCAAGACCGAGTATTCGGCTTTTTCCGGGGTCGCGCGACAAAGCGCACACAAAGGAGGGATTTTCCCCCGCGGCGCGAAGCAACATGCCGCGGCGTGTTTTGAAGAAGAGGTCGAGCGCCAATTTGCAGATCAGGGCAAAAAAGAAAAATATCACATCAGTGCGCGGCTGAAAAGCGCCGACTCGTGCGGGAATAAGTGAAAACGGAAATGTGTTTTTTATTGCGTGCTCGCACTGCGAAAGGTTTATTGTGGAGTATAATCCGCCGCTCAGATCGATCTCGCCGTTCAGCGCCGCCGCGCCTGCCGATGTTGCGATGAGGTTGAGCGATATCAGCGCGGTGGAGACCAATATTCCGCAAAGCAGAGGGCGTATTTTTAATTTTACATTTAAAATACCCGTCAGCGAGCCAAATAGTGCGCCAACCGCCGCCGCGGCAAATATCCCGACAATACCGCTTATACCGTGCGCTGCCAAAACGCCGTATACGACCGCGCCTGCAAGATATGTTCCCTCGGTGGTGAGATCGGGAAAATCAAGTATTGTGTAGCTTACATAGTAGCCCATGGCAAGTATAGAATATACAAGACCCAAGCGTATGCAAAGCTCAAGGGATGATAGGACGGATATCATATTTTCACCTACTTGTTTTTTGTAAATGTTTAACCCACGCGCTCTGCCGAAGCATATTTATCGGGGACGGAGATGCCGAGGGAGGAGAGGACCGAGCTGTTAAGCACCGGCGCGGCAGTGCTGAGTTTTTTTATCGCCAAAGTCGCGGGGTCGGCTCCGTTAATCACTTTTATTGCCTGCTCGCCCGTGAGGCGACCGAGCGCTTCATAGTCTATCGACATCGAGGCGGCGCATCCCTCCTTTACCTGCTCTATTTCGGATCCGTAAACTGGGATACCTTCGGCTTCTGCTGCGGAAAGAAGAACAGAGAGGCTCTGTACCACGTTGTTATCGGTAAAATTAAGTATGCAATCACTGCTCTTTGCCACCGTGGCGGCTGCGGCGGGAATATCCGACGCGCCCTGTACGGCTAAGGCATTCACCGTTACGCCGCGTTCGTTGCATGCCGCGCGCAGTGCTTTCAGCTGTGTCAGCGAGTTTTCTTCGGACGAGGTGTATATCACGCCTATCGTTGCCGTTTCGGGTTGCAGGGAGAGTATCATATCGAGATGAAGCTCCATGTCAAGCACATCGGATGTACCGGTGGCGTTATATCCGGGGGCGTCCCAACTTTCGGCAAGACCGGCTCCCACAGGATCGGAGACGGCGCAAAAGATGATCGGAATTCCGGTATCCGCGGCGGCTGTAAATGCCGACCGCGCGGCGGGTGTGGCGATGGCTATTATCATATCTGTGCCGTCCGCTACCATTTTGCCCGCAAAGGTCGCGCAATCGGCTTCTGCGGAGTTGGGCGAACCCACCTGCAAGTCGCAATCAACATTGAGCGACGAATTTTCGATAGCCGCCATGATGCCGCGGCGGCAGTTATCGAGGGACGGATTGGGGGAAAGTTGTATTATGCCTATTTTGATAGTCTCCCCCGAGGCGAGTTTATCCGCGAGGGACATGCGCCCACTGTCGCATGAGGCGAAAGCGAGGGATGAGAGTACCAAAATACAGGCGAGCGCGGCGTACATCATAATATCTACGGCGCGTGTGAAGCTTTTGTTTTTCTTTTTTGTTTTCATTGCGGAACCTCCCATGCTTTAACCAAACATAACCAAACAAAAACGCCCCGAACGCAAAGTAAATCTTTGCGTTCGGGGCGAATAAATTTAAAGTTTATCCGCGGTACCACCCGATATCGGAATTACCCACTCTGTGTGCACAATAATGCACAGCGCAGTGATAACGGCAGCGCATCCCGTCGGATACTACAGCGCGGTAACTCCGCGCATTCGGTCCGCCCTCGAAAGTCCATTCACCCGTTGGTTTGTGCCGCCGTCTCACCGCTGGCGACTCTCTTTGACAGTGACCGAAAGGGTTACTATTCTTTCTCATCGGTTTGGTAGTCTGTTTGTGATAGCGACATTTTATCACACGCAATTGCATTTGTCAAGTGGTTTGCAGGCGCTTTTTCAAAAAAATCAAAAAATAATGCAAGTCATGCATTGTATTTTTTCATTTTTCTTGTTCTTTTGGTTTCTATGGGCTTTCCTATCATCGCTCGCAACGCCTCAAATGCGGAAGCAAGTCCGCCCACCTCGTCTATCAGACCGCATTCCACAGCCTCTTTTCCGTCGATGACGGATCCTATATCGTTTGCCATGCGGTCGGGGCGCATTATTTTTTCGTAAAGCCGATCGCGGTCGGCATGCGAGTGGCTGCAAATAAAATCCAGTATCCGTTCCTGCATATCATGAAAATAATTGTAGGTCTGCGGTGCGCCTATCACCGTGCCGCTCACCCGCACAGGGTGGAGAGTCATGGTTGCGCTCGGAACAATAAACGATCGCTTTGCTGAAACGGCAAGCGGTACGCCTATTGAATGTCCGCCGCCGAGTACCAGCGATACCGTGGGTTTGGACATGGACGCTACCGTTTCCGCAATCGCCAACCCGGCTTCTACATCTCCACCCATGGTGTTTAGTATCAAAAGCAGACCGTCGGTGGTATCGTCCTCTTCTATCGACGCGAGTTGTGGGATAATATGTTCGTATCGAGTGGTTTTTTGATTGTCGCCGAGTATATAGTGACCCTCTATTTGACCTATAATGCACATGCAGTAAATTGCTTCGCGGCGATTTTCGGTCAGCACCTCGCCGTCGTTTTGCGATATCGCATTTTCTTTGTCCGTGCCTTTTCGTTTTGGGCTGTCGCAGTCCGTCATGCCTGCCTCCTTCGGAATGGCACGGTTATCCCGCGCCGAGATTGTCGGTTTAAAATATTATTTGCACAAAAAACACGATAATATACCTCAATTCACAAAAAATGATTTACAAAATGAGTTTTTTGTGATATAATAAATCGGAATGCAAAGACAGTTGCGGAATATTCGCGGCGGAGCATAGTTTCCCCCGCCCACGCTCCGCGAGACGAGAAAGGAAGCTTTCGCAAAAGCGAGAGCAATGGTAACAAAAATGGATAAAACATTTATCGTTGAGACCTCTGCACGTCACATCCATCTTACACATGAAGCTGTTGAAACGCTTTACGGTCCCGGTGCCGCTCTTGAAGTAAAAAAGATGCTCAGCCAGCCCGGTCAGTTTGCATGTTCCAATGCCAAGATCACTCTTGTGGGTCCCAAGGGCAGTCTTGCCGTCAGCGTGCTCGGTCCCGAAAGACCTCAAAACCAGGTAGAACTCTCCTTTACCGATGCCCGCGCGCTCGGCATTACTCCTCCCGTTCGCGAGAGCGGTGATACCGCAGGCACACCGGGACTTAAACTTGTCGGTCTCGCGGGCGAGATGGAGATTACCGAGGGGTGCATAGTTGCAAAGCGCCACATCCACATGACGCCCGAGGACGCCGAAAGACTCGGCGTTGCCGATAAAGAGATTGTCAATGTTAAGCTCAACACCGCCCGTCCTCTCGTGTTTGGCGACGTTGTGGTGAGAGTAAGTTCTAAGTTTGCCCTTGCAATGCACATCGATACCGATGAGTGCAAT
>CAZISZ010000047.1:0-9691 GCA_964542035.1 uncultured Ruminococcus sp.
CCAAGGTCATCTTTATCGTCAAATCCGACAGGGCGTGAATGGTCACGTAGTTGCCGAACACATCCGCATAACGGATTTGATAAATCGGCACGCGCACCATTTCGCCGCTGATCACAAAGTTCAAGTCTTTTTCGTTCTTGGCAAGTTTCTCTGCGGCGCGGTCAAGCACCGAGCACAGTTTTTCTTCTTTGACAGGTTTCATCAGATAGTGGAGCGCCGCCACCTCGTAGCCCTCCGAAATGTAATCGGAGTAGCCCGTGATGAAAATGATTTGCACGGTATCGTTGTTCTTACGGATCTGCTTCGCCATCGTAACTCCGTCCATAGCTCCCATTTCAATGTCCAGAAGCAGAATGTCGTAGTCGCTTCTCTCTGCATAGCGGAACAGAAAGTTCTCAGCAGAAGTAAAAGTATCGGTATGTACTACATGACCGGCAGATGATGCCCAAGCGAGAACCATATTCAAAATATACTGTCTGTCTGCATCACAGTCATCGCAGATTGCAATTTTGTATTTCATGTTTTCACCGTCATTGTTATTTCAATGTAAGCCAAAATTCAGCGGCACAATTTTTCTGTATATTATTATAGAACAAATTTGTGAAAATTTCTACCGCATACACAATAAATCCGCTCATCCCGACAATATAATGTGCAAAAAACGCAAAGTCAAAATTCGTATTTAAATTTTTGAACGTATCTGTACTATTGTTTCGGGTATACGTACAGGCATATTTTCGGAATGATTAAAAGAAAGAAGCGCGCCGAATTTCTTTGATTTATTTTTTGATGATATGTGCGTGTTTCGCTACGGGTTTGAACAGTTGATCGGAATAAATGCCGCCGAGGTAAAACAAAACTATCGGAAAGGCGAGCAGCATATAAAAGAATCGGTGGGGAACTATATCGTAAAAAAATTGCAAAACCGGGTTTTCGGGTTTTATTGAATACATGTAATTTACCTGTATAAGCGCGCCGGCGGTATCTCTGATACCGTGTTGTATGCAATACTCGTTCAAAATGATATTTACCAGGTGTACGCCTGTATATGCAGCAAGTGTAATTATTATGGTTGTGACAATACAGCGTGCGTCTTTTTTTACATGTCCGAGCATGACATTAAAAGCGGAATGCCCACTTCCAGGGTGTGAGGAAAATAATAAAACGCAAATGTAAGGCTGAATATTTCAAAATTCGCTTGCGCGGTATTTACGATCAGTGCGGAAAAAGACCCGAACGACCAGAGCAATAAAAGATTGTTTAGAACACGGCTTTGGGTAAAGACCGCTATGGGAAGTACGATCGCACTTAGTGAGCATAGGTGAAATGGGAGATATTCAAGAGGCGAGTCCCATGTCGCGAGATTAAAAATTATTGCCGCCATCCCCGAAAAAGACAGCACACCCATCACCGCTGTTTGAACGTAAACGGAAAAAATTCTTAATATAAAATACAATCCGGCGATGATTCCCGCGGATATAAAAAGCGTTGTTATGTGAACGATACCGAAAGAGCCCCAGGTCATTGCAGTTACTCCAAGTGAAATTTATATTTTGCAATTTTCGATAATGCTTGGGATATTATAGGCATTTGAGCCGCATGACATTATACCACATAAGTTGCCATATTTCAACACGCTTTTGAATTTTTATAAAACCTTAAGAATAATAAAGAAACATGGCGTAAGTGAGTGCTTTTTGAGATATATCTTCATTAATAGACAACAGTTTACCGCATTGGTATTGAAAAAAAAACTCAAATGTGATATAATATAATTGATTATCAGCATCGCGAATGATGCATAGATACAAGGAGTTTTAATAAATGAGCATTCAGTATTGTGAAAAATGCAATTCTTTTTTTCTTTCCACAAAGCGCACATCTTATATTCTCAGAGTGACCGCTGAGGGCTATCTCTATCACGCATATTACGGCAAACGCTTGCCCAATTTCGATCTTTCTTATTATAAGCCGGATATAGCGGGTTCACACAATCCGACGATTGCGGGATCTAAAGCAAGAATGGCGTCGGTTATGAGCGAGTACGGTACCGCGGAACTTGGAGATTATCGCGATCCCGCACTTGTGCCGCACGATGAGCGCGGTAGCCGTGCTTGCGATCTTAAGTATGATTCGTTTGAAATATTGCCCGAAAAGCCCCCTATTAATTCCGGTATCCCCACGGCTCGCGGCGGTGAAACGCTTAAGATTACACTTAAAGATAACGATACAGGTCTCCGTGTCTACCTTTATTACACCGCATACGAGGATGAGGATACTATAACTCGTCGTGCCGAGATAGTAAACGGTACATCCGGTGTAATTCACCTTGAACGCGCACTTTCGGCTACTCTTGATCTTTACGATAACAACTACGAGATGGTTACTTTTATAGGTCGTCATGCAGGCGAGCGTACACAGCAGGTGAACAACTTGATCCAAGGTCGCGTTTCTATCGGTAACACCCGCGGTATTACAAGCCATCATCACTCGCCTATTATCATCCTGCGCCGTCCGAATACGACCGAGGAGCAGGGCGAGGTCATTGCCGCAAGTCTCACTTATTGCGGTTCTCACTACGGCTGTGTTGAGGTGGATGAATCCTATCGCACTCGTATTTCCATGGGTATCAACCCCGAGACGTTTGATTGGAAACTTGAGGTTGGGGATAGCTTTGAAACTCCCGAGGTCGTATTTACATATTCAGCAAACGGAATGGGCGGCATAACACGCAACAGCCACGACTTCTTCCGTAATCATATGATTGCACCGCGCTGGGTAAATGCCCGCCGTCCCGTAGTGCTTAACAGTTGGGAGGGAATGCACTTCACTTTCGACCGTGATCGTTTGTTTGATACCATCGATCGTATAGAGGGGCTTGGCATAGATACCTTTGTGCTTGACGACGGATGGTTCGGTGCACGTAACAATGACCGCGCAGGTCTCGGCGATTGGTATGTAAACGAGGAAAAACTCCCCGGCGGTCTCGGCGTTATCGCCGATCGGTGCCACAAGAGAGGCCTTAAGTTCGGATTGTGGATTGAGCCGGAGATGGTAAACCCGGATTCCGATCTCTACCGTGCGCATCCCGATTGGGCTATTGTCACACCCGAACGTCCTTTGCATCTCTGCAGAAATCAGTTGGTGCTTGATTTCTCGCGTGCCGATGTTGTTGATTATATCAAAAATGTAATGTACAAGGTCATCTCCGAGAGCGGAGCCGAGTATATTAAGTGGGATATGAACCGCTCTTTGTGCGATAACTGGTCCGGTGCTCTGCCCGCTGACCGTCAAGGGGAGGTCCAGCATCGCTACGCGCTCGGTGTTTACGAACTTGCAAATTACCTGACCACATCTTTCCCCGATATCTTCTTCGAGGGGTGCTGTGGAGGCGGCGGTCGTTTTGATGCATCTATGTTTGCGTATTTCCCGCAGATATGGACATCCGATAATACAGACGCGTACGATCGTGTGCAGATCCAGTACGGTACCGAGATGATATATCCGCTGTCCACATCATCAAACCATGTCTCCCTTTCTCCCAATATCAGAAACGGACGGGTGATAAGCGCCGAAACAAGAAGAAACGTAGCTTATTTCGGTTCTTACGGCTACGAATTTGATGTTAACAAAGTTCCTGCCGACGAGCTTGAACGTATGCCTGCGGATATTGAAAAATACCACAAGATATCTTCACTTATCAGAGAGGGAGATCTTTACCGCGGTATAAATTATTTTGACGGACAACGTAATGAAATGCTTCAAACGGTTGTCTCCAAGGACGGCCGCAGTGCCGTCGCGGTATACTTCCGTGCGCTCGATCGACTTACTTCCGCGCCTCATTTTACCGTGCCGGGTCTTTCTGATGATCTTGTATACAACATCGAAGAACTCGGGCTTACGCTTCCCGGTGCTGTGCTTAAAAACGTGGGTCTTACGCTTCCGCGCTTCAAGCATGATTTCGGATCTGTGCTTTTGACATTTACGGCGGTAGAGGAATAATAATCGGCAAATATCCGTAAACCGTTATGGGGATGTAAAAATTTGAAAACGCTGAGGTGGAGTGCTGTGATATCCTGCGAAAGGGTGCGTGCGGGCGATATAATTGCTATTGTTACGGTGGTCGCTTTGGCGATACTTTCGGCGGTGCTTCCGCAGATCCCATCCGTTTTATGCGCAGTGGACGCAGCTGTCGACATAAGCGAGTGCTGTCTTGAGGTGCAGACGTCGGATGGCGTGTACCTGTACAGCCTCGCCGATGATGGTAAATATGACATATGCTCTCGCGGATATTCGTTGGTAATAGCAGTTACTGATGGCTCCGCGAGGGTTGAATCTTCCGATTGCCAATGCGGCATTTGCACTGTGCATGTGCCTATAAAGGAGAATGGGGAGAGTGTGATCTGTCTGCCTGCCGAGGTTGTATTGCGTATTCGCGCCCAAACTTACGGAGGCTCGGTAGATGGCGAGGCGGGATAATACGAAAAAAAAATTACAACGTGTTTGTTTTGACGGCGCGGCGCTTTGCGCGGCTCTGTCTCTGTCCTATCTTGAAGTCGTTTTGCCTTTCGGTATGTTTATACCGTTTCCGGGTATAAAGCCGGGACTTTGCAATATCGTTATAACCATACTTTTTTTTGCATGGTCACCGTATGATGCGGCTGTGGTATCGTTATGCCGTGTGCTTATTTCGGGAATGCTGTTCGGTTCTCCGATGAATGTATTAATATCTTTCGGCGGATCGTTTGCATCATTTTCGATGCTTCTCGTTTTGCGACGTTTTGTGCAAAGGACGAATTTTTTTAGTTTTGTCGGAATTTCCGTTTTATCCGCAGTCGCACATTCCGCCGGACAGATAGCGGCTGTTTGCTTAATGCTCTCGTCAAACTCCGCGTGGACATATCTTCCTATAATGCTCATATCGTCTGTCATTTTCGGCGGACTTAATGGTGTTTTATTGAATATTACATATCCGCAGATAAAAAAGATTCGAGGGACGATTTAAAAAATGAAACGTTTGTTTTGCTCTTCGCGCAAATGTTTGGCAGCTATTCTGTGTCTGCTTGCGGTGATGGTGATGTCATTTGCTGCTTGCACACAGCGAGCCGATTATATCAGCCGCAGTTTTTTTGCTATGGATACGATAATCGAAGTAAAACTTGCCGCCGATACCTCGAATGCGGATGAAATATTTACCGAATGTATACGCCTCACTGAGGAAACCGAGAATATGCTGTCCGCCGAGAACGGTGAATCCGAAATATCGCGCTTTAATATGTCAAGCCGAGGTTGTGAGGTTAGTCGTGAGGTCGGGGAGCTTTTTGAACTTTCCGTACTTATTTGGCGCGCAAGTAACGGTGCATTTGACCCCACAACGTATCCGTCAACACTTCTTTGGCGATCTGCGGCGGAATCGGGAACATTGCCGAGTGACGATGCACTTTCCGCGGCGGTTGCCAAACGCGGTATGGAACTTATAAAATACGATTCCGTGAATGGATTTCTCTCAAAAAGCGAGCCGTGGGTTATGCTTGATTTTGGAGGTATCGGAAAAGGATATGTCGAGGAGCAAATTGCGGAATATCTCGACGGTCGGGTCGAATATGGCGTTTTGTCTTTCGGCGGCAATATTACCGTTATCGGGGAACATCCGAGCGGAGCTTTTACCATTGCGCTACGCGATCCGCAGAACCTTGCGAATGGCAACAGCGAAAGTTCAATCGGGTACGCCGGGCGTATTCTGATAAAAATCGGTTTTGTGTCGGTTTCCGGTGGATATGAGCGATACTACGAGATAGACGGCGAGCATTTTTGCCATATTCTTGACCCTGCGAGCGGCATGCCCGTTAACGGTAAACTTCAAAGCACGGCGGTGATATCGCAAAACGGTGCGGCGGCAGATGCACTCTCTACCGCTTTATTTGTATCGGACAGCATATCCGCAGTTGCCGAACTTTACGAGGCGCTGTCGGATACGCCTCTGGCATTTGAAGCTATACTGGTGTACGAAAGCGAGACATACATCACGCCGGGACTTGGCGAAAGCTTTACCGCAGAGGGAACGCGTACCTTGGGCGTCATAAATGCGGCGGTGTGAGGCTTGCATGATTTAAAGATTTGTGTGAAAATAAAGGATCGGACGGATCAAATGTATAATAGTGAAAACAAAGAAAATAAGGCAAACGAAAATATAAAAAAGATCCCAACGGATACCATCGTTGCTGGGCGTTCGCGTGACAGGCAACTATCCGCGGATATATCTGCCGAGCAAAAAAAATACGCCTCACTCGTCAGAAACTACAATAGTCGCGGTGAACATTTTGTGTATGTTCAGACATTCGGATGCCAGCAAAACGAGGCGGACAGTGAGCTTTTGGCAGGTATTGCCGTTGATATGGGATATATTCCGACCGATGCTCCTGAGCAGGCGGATCTTATCCTTGTTAATACCTGCGCTGTGCGTGAGCATGCCGAGCAAAAGGCGCTGTCTTCCATAGGACAGTTGAAACATCTGAAACAGCGTCGAGGCGAACTTATAATAGGAATTTGCGGTTGTATGGTGTCGCAAAAAAGTCGCGCCGATCAGCTGAAAAACAGTTATCCTTATGTTGATTTTACCTTTGGCACATCCTCTGTCTATATGTTGCCTGAACTTGTGTGGAAGCGACTTTCCGGAGGCGCGCGGTGCTTTTTGATCCCCGAAGATGAACCGCCGGTCGCCGAAGGGTTACCGGTGCATAGGGAATCCTCTTACCGTGCGTGGGTAAGTATAATGTACGGTTGCAATAATTTCTGTTCCTACTGCATTGTGCCATATGTTCGCGGGCGTGAGCGCAGTCGCCGACCCGAGAATATAATAGAGGAAGTTCGTTCGCTTGTAAATGACGGTGTGCGCGATATAACCCTTTTGGGACAAAATGTTAATTCTTACGGTATAGGTTGTTCGTTCGAATGCGATTTTGCGGAACTTATACGTCGTCTCGGCGATGTTGATGGAGATTGGAAGTTGCATTTTATGACCAGCCACCCCAAAGACGCTTCTTATAGGCTGATAGATGCCATAGCGAACAATCCTCATGCGGCGCATCAATTGCACCTGCCGTTGCAATCGGGCAGTGACAGGGTGCTTTCTGTAATGAACAGAAAATACGACACCGCGCGCTACCTTGATATTGTAGACTATGCGAGAAAAACAATTCCGGATATAGTGCTTACATCAGATATTATTGTTGGCTTTCCCGGTGAAACCGATGATGAATTCAAGGCAACGCTGGATATTTTGCAACGCGTAAGATATGATATGGTTTATTCTTTCATCTATTCTCCGAGAAGCGGTACACCCGCGGCAACCATGTCGGATCAAATTTCCGATGAGGTCAAAGGCGCGCGTATGGATGCTCTTCTTGCCATGCAAACTGAGATATCGGGTGAGATAAATCAAACATATATCGGAAAAACGTTGCGGGTTTTGTGCGACGGCAGGAGTAAAACAGATCCCACTGTGACCTCTGCGCGAAGCGATGGCGGAAAGATAGTTTTATTTGACGGCGGAGATATTTGCGGCGAATATGTAAATGTAAAGATAACAGGTGCGCGCCCCTTTGCTTTGCTCGGCGAGAGGGTGTGACGATTTAAAAAATCGGAGATTCTTGTGATCCCCAGATAATGTGCTTTTTGCGAGAAAGTTTATTTTTTCGGCATAAAAAACTCCTGCGATAGAATAATCTATCGCAGGAGTTTTTTATTGTTTGCTTTTACTGACTTGTGCATCTATGATTTACAAGTATATTATTTGTCAAGGGCGCGTCCATCGGAAAATGCATGACCTACCACGCTGCCGAGTACACGATAAGCGTGAGTGGCTCCGTCGTAACTTATGGGTGCTAACAGGTCTGCGTTTATTTTGCCGTCCTCGTCAAGAATTGTCTCGTCAGCCGCTACATTTACGATTTTACCGATGCAAATTCCATCCTCGTTGAATTTTATAAGTTCGCATTCAAGCGTCATGGGTAACTCATCTATAAGCGGTGCGTCAACAAATTCGCTTTTTACCGCATGAAAACCTGCGCGATTGAATTTATCCGGGCATTTGTTGCCGGAAACAATGCCGAGATAATCACAGGGGGTAATCGTATTAACGGTTGCGAAACTTACGGTAAACGCTTTGCGGAATTTGATGTTTTTTGTCGTTTTGTGATCGTCCGCAAGACAGAGCATAACGGTATCGGTATCATATATTCCGCCCCACGCGGCATTCATGGCATTGGGTGAATCGTCCTCGTTGTAACTGCCCACCATCAGTACGGGCATAGGATAAATCCACGATTTAGGTCCGAAGTTTTTACGCATATTAGAGCTCCGTTCTGCCGCAACACGCGGCTTTCTTTTTTATTTTTTTGTTGTTTGTGAAATGTTTTCCGAGGCATTGGTTTGGCGCAGAGCATTGAGCGTTTTAAGCAGTGCCGCATATCCGTAACTCGGATCGTTAATGTTGAGTACTGTTTTTTCCATGGGGCAGATATCCGTACCCTCGCGATTTTGTATATTCTCGGTGAGCGTTTCGTATGTGGGTTCTATTCCATGATTGCGAAGAATGTTGAGTCCTGCGCGTGATAAGGTTCGCGCATGAACGGCTGCGATACCTGATATTATAAAAAGCATTGCTACCGCTTTGCCTACAATAACATCCGCAACCGATGATCCGCGCATATCACGCCCTTCGGATATCCAGTCCATCATTGCTGATATACCGCGCTTGTCGGAAATTGTCAGTTCACTGTTGCGGCAAAGCACGATCGTGTGACCGTCAAGTGCCGTGCGTGCGCGATCCAAGTCCGACATTGCCATATCAAATTTGCTTGCGGTTACAGATTTTGATGTATTGCCTGCCGCGTTCTCAATCATGCTTTTCAAATTTTGCTGCAACATCGCGCAAAAGCTTGCGTATCTTCAAATGCTGAGGGCATATTTTTTCGCACTTGCCGCATGCAATGCAGTCGGATGCTTTTCCGCCGTTTACGGTGTAAACGCTGTTGTAATAAAAATCGGCATTCCAATCGCGATATATCGTTTTTGCATTCATGCACGCAAAAAGATCCGGTATGGATATGTGCATGGGACATCCGTCGGTGCAGTAACGGCAGGCGGTACAGGGAATCAAGTGCATTGAATGTAACACTTCGCACACTTGGTCAAGCGCGGTGCGCTCGTTGGTGTTGAGAGGTTGAAAATTCTTCATATAGGAGATGTTGTCTTCCGCCTGTTCAAAATTGCTCATGCCCGACAGTACCATTTCTATTCCGTCAAAGCCCGCGGCGAATCTTATAGCATAACTTGCAGGCGAACCGCCGTTGAGTTCTCGCAGAATATTTAAAGCTTTATCGGGAAGATTAACAAGTGTGCCGCCCTTTACCGGCTCCATGACGATAACAGGTTTTCGGTGCTTGCGGCATACATCGTAGCAAAGGCGCGATTGTACTGCCGGATCGTTAAAATCTGCGTAATTAAGTTGTATTTGTACGACCTCAACATCGGGGTTTTCGGTGAGAATGCGGTCAAGCACCTCGGCTGTGTCGTGGAAAGAGAGTCCCACGTGACGTACACGTCCCTCTTTTTTTAGTTCAAACGCTGTCTCGTATGCGTGACATGCTTTGAATTTTTCATAGCTGTCCCTATTTTGAGAATGCATAAG
>CAZISZ010000048.1:0-9658 GCA_964542035.1 uncultured Ruminococcus sp.
CGGGATGCCGCCGTATAGTTTATTATTCCACCGAGCGTATATCTCTTGCCTTGCGCGATTCGATTTTGACGGTTGAGGGGCGGCGCCTTTCTTGCATCACTTATTTTAACTCGCAGGTCGGGATCTGCGGTAGGGTTGACAGTATTTTATTTTCGGCACTTGATGATGATAGTTCTAACCGCGCGACGAATACCTGTGGGAGATAAGAGTTTATGATGAAGTTGAAGGATTTTTTTCTCGGCGTTTGCCGTTTTGAAGTTATAGCCGAGTCAGCTGCGGCGGTGTTGAATCTTTTAATGTCCGCGCGTGTCGTTTACGGGGATCTTGAGGCGGATGAAGCGGATACAAATGACGGCAATGAAACCGCCTCATGTCGTGTAAGCTTTCGGTGCTCGTTACCTGCCGCTCGGCGCTTATCTCGTTTGTGTGCGGAGACGGGAATACATAACGGATATGTGACGGAGAGAGGATTGCCGGCTGCTGCGATTGCCGCGAAAAGGCGACCGGGATTGGTTTTGGGCGCAGCTGCGGCTCTGCTTTTGATTTGGCTCGGCGAGAGCGTTATATGGGGCGTGGAAGTTGTCGGAGCGGATGACGTCATCAGTGCCGCAGAGGTAAGACAACTGTTTTCGGCGGCGGGAGTTTATCCGGGTGCTGTGATTGCCGATATCAACGTTGATCATTCGGCGGCGTATGCCATAGCCGCAAGCGATCGATTGGCATGGGCGGCGGTGAATATTCGCGGTACTACCGCAGTTATAGAGGTGCGCAGCCAGGTCACCGCCGATGATGAGGAGGATCTGTTTCTGGAATTTGACGGTGTGAATCTTGTCGCCGCTCGCGATGGGCTGGTGGTTGATCTTGAAATAATATCCGGTAAGCCCGTGGTTCGGCGTGGGAATACCGTTAAGAAGGGTGAATTGTTGGTAAGCGGAGTTATCGACAGTACGCGCATAGGCTTTCGTCTTACCCGATCGGTCGGCGTAGTTCGAGCGGAAACTTTGCGTACGGTCAGTGCGCGCGTGCCTTACAAGTATCTGAAGCGGGTGTATTCCGGTAAATGCAAAGTTGACGTGTGGATCGACTTTTTTTCCAAAAAAATCGATGTTTTGCGCGGATACGGCAGCGTGGATGGGGAATATGACAGTGTGTGTTCTCTGTTTTACCCAACGCTTCCCGGAGGAGCGGTGTTGCCTGTGGGGATGGGATATTGCCGCCGCCTCGGATATTACTACGCTGAGGAGGAGCGTACGGTCGCCGATGCGGTTAAACTTTGTGAATTTGAACTTTCGCAATTGATCTCTCGTGAACTCGGGGAAGGAGATTATATCGTTCGCCGCACTGTAAGCACACGCGAGGCGGATGACGGTGTTGTAATGGATTGCGAGATGGTGATTGCGGAAAATATTGCGGTTCGGCAGGGTTTTTATTTTGCGGATGGCAATGAGTCCGATGAAAATAAACAATAGGTTGTATTTTGACAAAAACGCGTGACAAATCGACAGATATGTGATATAATAAAAATGACGAAGTGTATTGTCTTGTCACAACAGCGTGACTTGTTATGTGATAGCGGTCGGCAGCCGCGAGACGGATGGTGTCGAAAATATGGAGAAAAACGAAAAAAAGCAAAAAACGGTATATATCGGATCGACGGCGGAGACCGCGCGACTTTTTGGCGCGTTTGATGTAAATATGAAGATAATAGAGGATACATTTGATGTGCAGGTGCACAATCGTGCATCGTCAGACGGTGACGGGGACGCTTTGAATGTCAGCGGGTATTCTGCTGAGGCGGTCGAAGCCGCCGCAAAAGCCATAGATATTTTGCGCCGTTCCGCCGGGGGAACGGGAGATGTCAGCGAACAAACGGCGCTTTACGTGGCATCGATGATAAAGGACGGTAACGGCGCAGAGCTTTCCGAACTTGATGAGAACTGCATTTGCATGACGTCAAAGGGCAAGCCGGTAAAGCCCAAGACCGTGGGACAGCGCAGATATGTTGATGCCATAAGGCGAAACACAATAGTTTTGGGCGTAGGACCTGCCGGCACGGGCAAAACATTTCTTGCCGTGGCAATGGCGGTTAAAGCATTGCGGGAAAAACAGGTCAGCAGAATAATACTCACTCGCCCCGCAATCGAGGCGGGAGAAAAGCTCGGTTTTTTGCCGGGAGATCTTCAAAGTAAGATAGATCCTTACCTGCGTCCTTTGTATGATGCTCTTTTTGAGATGATGGGCGCGGAAAATTATCAAAGATGCGTTGAAAAGCAGGTGATCGAAGTAGCACCGTTGGCGTATATGCGCGGCCGCACACTGGATGATTCCTTTATTATACTCGACGAGGCGCAAAACGCCACATTTGAGCAAATGAAGATGTTTCTAACGCGACTCGGTAACGGATCAAAAGCGATAGTTACGGGTGACCTTACGCAAACGGATCTGCCGGACGGACAAAAAAGCGGGCTTAGCTCCGCTGTTAAAATACTTGACGGTATTGATGACATATGCATCCATCGGTTTACCGAGCGCGATGTTGTGCGCCATAAGTTGGTACAAAAAATAATCCTCGCATATGATAAATACGAGCGCGAGAGATCTTCTCGCGAGGTCGAACGCAAAGGCGGCAGCGGAAATGTCGGTTCTGCGGTTCCGCGCAGATATTACCGTCCGAAAACAGGCGGCAAAAGCGATCGGTGACTTTATTGCCGATAAATAAAAAACAGAAAAGTAAAAAATATAAGAGTGATTTGAAGATATGAAATTATATGTTGATTTTTGTAACCGTCAGCGCAAGTTTGCGGTAACCGACGCATTGTGCGGTCTTATAAAGCGCGCGCTTGAGGCGGCGTTTGAATACGAGGGCGTCGATGGTGACGGCGAGGTATCTGTGACATTTGTCTCGGATGCCGGTATCAGAAAATTTAATCGCGAATACCGCGGTATAGACAGGGCAACGGATGTTCTCTCTTTCCCGCAGGTGGAGGACGGATGTATAGAGGATGCTTTTGACGGCGAGCGGTATCAACTGGGGGATGTGGTGCTTTCGCTTGAACGTGCGGCGGCACAGGCGGAGCTTTACGGTCACAGTTTTGAGCGCGAGACTGCATTTCTCTGCGTGCATTCGGCATTACATTTAATGGGGTACGACCATGAACTCGGCGAACGCGAAGATGCGGATATGCGCCGCCGTCAACGTGATATAATGAAAAATCTGGGGCTTGAAGTCGGCGATGAACATCTTAGCAACGATTCGGAGTGCTGAAATTTATAAAGCAAAAAATATCTCGGTATTACAGTAGGTAAAAAGGACGTAAATATAAGGACAATGAAAAGAACAGTATTTATATCAATAGTCGGAAGACCCAATGTCGGTAAATCCACACTTATGAACCGAATACTCGGCGAAAAGGTAGCCATCGTTTCCAACAAGCCGCAAACAACGCGCGGCAAGATAGTCGGTATACACACCACAGGTGACGATCAGTATGTTTTTCTTGACACACCCGGCATACACCGTCCCAAAAATAAGTTGGGGGATGCCATGGTGAAAAGTGCACGCGATGCCATGCAGGATGGCGATTGCGTGCTTTTGGTGGTTGATGCTGGACGTGAAATATCAAATGTGGAGCGTGATGTTGCGGCATATCTCAAATCGAGCGGAGCGCCGTCTGTACTCGCTCTGAATAAAGTAGATCTTTACGATCGCGAAACAATAGCTGCCACTATCGCAGCCTATTCGGAGTTGCATGATTTTGATGCTTTTGTTCCGATCAGCGCCAAAAACGGACGAGCGGTAGGCGAGCTGCTTGAAGAACTGTCAAAGTTTTTGACCGAATCCGATTGGTTTTATCCGGATGACATCAGTACCGACCAACCATCGCGCCAATATGCCGCGGAGATAATACGTGAAAAGCTTTTGCGCAGTCTCGACCGCGAGGTGCCGCACGGCATTGCGGTGGTGATAGAGGAATTTACAGAGAGTCGCGGACTTATAAATATACGAGCCGAGATCTTTTGCGAAAAAGCAACTCATAAGCGTATAATCATAGGTAAGCACGGCGAACAGCTTAAAATGGTGGGGACATACGCGCGAGAAGAACTTGAACGCGTGTTCGGGAAAAAAGTGTTTTTGGATCTTTGGGTAAAGGTTAAGGAAAATTGGCGCGATTCGGACGGTCTTGTGCGCAATTTCGGGCTTTCCTCAAAAGATGACGACGAATGATCGGCGTCGAAAAATAAAAATCGATCGGTATGATGTAATCTAAACGATAAAGCAAGGCGGGTGATGGCAATGGAGACGCGGCGAGACATAGTAACTGACGGATTGGTTGTAAGAGAATACGATCTCGGCGAACACGATAAGATGCTGATTTTGCTTACACCCGCATATGGGCGAATGCCGGTTATTGCCAAGGGAGCGAGATCCCTGCGAAATAAATATATATCACCGACTCGACTTTTTGCCTACGCAAATTACGAGTTGCACATGCGCGGGGATATGACCTGGCTCCGTTCTGCGGACGTAATAGAGCCGTTTCCGCAACTTGAACGCGAGATTACTCGTTTGTACCTTGCGCAGTATCTTGCGGATCTTGCCTGCGAGCTTAGCGGAGAGGGCGAGCCGTGCGTGGATATTTTGCGCCTCACACTCAATTCTCTCTATGCGTTATGCAGAGGTCAAAAGGACGTGCGGTTGATAAAAGGCACATTCGAATGGCGTGCGGCGGGGTATTCAGGATATATGCCGGAACTCGGCGATTGCAATATCTGCGGCGCTCGTGATGCAAGGTGCGAAAACGACGATGGAATTTCCTATCTTGATGTTATGAACGGCGCGCTTGTTTGTGTCGGTTGTGCATCCGGTAGGCTGCGCCGCGAGGCGGAGCTTCCGCCCGATGTCATTCCGCTTGACGATGACGGCGTGCGTTCGTTGCTTTTACCGTTGAACGCTTCGGTAATAGCCGCCGTAAAATATGTCCTAACGGCTATGCCGGAACGTATGTTTGCATTCACCCTCGGTCGTGAGGAGGATCTTGACAGATTTTCTTCTGTGGCATCAACATATATAACACATCATCTTGAGCGTGGATTTGCATCGCTCGATCTTTACAACGAGATCTGCGGCATTTGAATATCCCAAACGCAGATACAACATGTACTCGGAGGTAGAGTATAAATGTATTTACCTGAAAAAACAATAACAGCACTGGAATTTGATAAAATACGCGTAATGCTTGCAGAATGTGCACATACCGACGGCGCACGTGCGGCTGCGCTTTCACTGTTACCGGATGACGATGAGGTGCATATCCTTGCACGTCAAAGGTTAACAACCGATGCCAAAAAGCTTGCATCGTATAAAGGCTATCCGTCTTTCGGCATGATAGGGGATATCTCTCCTACGTGCGAGCGAGCGGAAAAAGGTGCGATGCTTTCGGCGCGCGAATTGCTTGATGTGGCAAATCTTTTGCGTACATCGCGAGGTGTATTGGAATACAGCCGTACGGATCGCACCTTTCCCACGGTTCTTGATGAGGTGTTTGAGCGTCTTTCCGCCGACCGCCCGTTTGAAGATAAAATATACAGGATCATTGTTTCGGAGGATATGATAGCCGATGATGCTTCCCCGGTGCTTGCCGATATCAGACACAAAATACGCCGTGCAACCGCAAAAGTAAAAGACATTCTTGCCAAATACACCGCGGGAGGATATTCGAAATATCTTCAGGAGAGCATAGTGACGATTCGCAACGGCAGATATGTTGTGCCTGTGCGCGCCGAATGTAAAAACGATATCAAGGGCTTGGTACACGATACCTCTGCATCGGGTGCGACCCTGTTTATAGAGCCTATGGCGGTGGTGGATGCCAATAACGAAATACGCGAACTCGAAACAAAGGAAAGGCATGAGATAGAGCGTATTTTATTTGAACTTTCCGCCGAGACTGCCGCCCGCGCCGATCAATTGAGATATAATGCTCAAAATATTGATGAGTTGGCGTTCTATTTTGCCTGTGCGGCGCTTTCCGAAAAGATGGACGGCGCACAGCCGCGCATGACGGCAGGGGAGGGGCGCGTGACCGAATTGATCCGCGCACGCCACCCGCTGATATCCAAGGATCGCGTTGTGCCCATAAGTGTTACTCTCGGCGGTAAGTACAACACAATGATAATCACCGGTCCCAATACGGGCGGTAAAACCGTAACCCTTAAAACGTTGGGGCTTTTTACACTTATGGCGCAGTCGGGTCTTCATATTCCCGCGGACGAGCGTTCCTCCGTTGCCGTGTGCGACAGAGTGCTTGTGGATATCGGTGATGACCAAAGCATTGAGCAATCACTTTCAACCTTTTCGGCGCACATGGTAAATATAGTGTCTATAGTGCGCGAACTGACATCGGGCGCGCTTGTTCTTTTTGATGAGCTCGGCGGCGTTACAGACCCAATAGAGGGGGCGGCTTTGGCTATTGCCATGATACGTGAAGTGGGAGAATTTCATGCGCTTTGTGCCGCAACCACCCACTATGCCGAACTTAAGACATATGCGCTCAATACGCCGGGGGTCACCAACGCGTCATGTGAATTTGATGTCGAAACTTTGCGTCCCACGTATAAGCTTACAATAGGTACTCCCGGACGTTCCAATGCATTTGCAATATCAAAGCGCTTGGGGTTGCCCGAACATATAATCGAACGCGCCGAGGAAGAGGTGGGCTCCAACGACCGCCGCTTTGAGGATGTTATAGATAAGCTTGAGGTGGCAAGGATAGAGATGGAGCGCAACCGTGAAGAAACCGAGCGGGAGCGTGCGGAGTATGAGTCATTTAAAAGAGAGGCGGAGTCAAAGATCCGCGCACGTATATCCGCAGCGGAAAAGCAAGCAGCCGATGCCGAAAAAAAGGCTGCGCAACTTATCGAGGGGGCGAAAATATCAAGCGAATATGTTCTCTCCCAACTTGAAAAAGTAAAAAAAGCGCGAGACAGCGAGCGGCTCGGTGAAGAACTGGAAGCGGCACGTCGTCGTGTACGTGAACATTTGCGAGAGAACGAGGAAAAGTTCAACCCTGTCGAAAAGGATGATGACGATGACTATGTGCTCCCTCGCGATCTTCATAAGGGAGATAAAGTCTATATTAAAAATATCAAACAGGAGGGCGTGTTACTCTCGAATCCCGATCGCTCTGGCAATGTGTCGGTGCAAGCCGGAGGGATACGCACCAAAACAAAAATCAAAAATCTCAAGTTGCTTGATGATGTTGTTATGGTCACCGACAGTGACGGTAAAAGAAAAACGGCAAAGGAATTCAGCGTTACTTCCGTCAGCCGTGATTGTACCAATGAGATAGATCTGCGCGGTATGACCGGTGACGAGGCGTGGATGGCGGTGGATAGATATCTTGACGACGCCACGTTCTCTGGGTTCCGCACGGTAAGACTGATACACGGAAAAGGCACGGGGGCGTTGCGCCAAGCACTTTGGCGTATGCTTAAGGGAGACGGCAGAATTGCCGCTTATCGCATAGGACAGTACGGTGAGGGAGACGGCGGCGTAACTGTTGTCGAGCTGAAGTAGAGCAATCATACGGTCGGAGTTGATCGAGTTACGAGGTGGAAAATGAACACCAAACATACAAAAAACTTTTTGGGCGTTGATCTCGGCGCGTCGAGCGGGCGCGGCATAATCGGTACTTATGATGGCGAGCGATTGAAACTTTCCGAGGTGCATAGGTTTCCCAACGAGCCGCAAATGCTGTGTGGGCGCTTTACATGGGATATACTGCGATTATACGCCGAGACGAAAAACGCTGTAAGAATGGCATCGGATATCGAACTTTGCTCTATGGGAATCGATACATGGGGGGTGGATTACGGTCTGATTGATGCAAACGGGCGTCTGATATCCGATCCAATTCATTATCGCGATAGTCGCACCGCGGGTATCATCCGCGAGTTCGGCGCTGCGGTCATGCCAAACGATCGGCTTTACGGTATAACCGGAATACAACTGTTGGAGTTTAATACGGTTTATCAGCTTTATGCCGAAATGCGGGACGGTACTCTGCGCGGGGCAAAGCGTGCCCTTTTTGTGCCTGATCTTTTGGGGTGGTTTTTAACAGGCGAGCAGGCATGCGAATATACTGTTGCGACCACCGGCGCAATAATGGATGCCGCCGCTCGGGATATATCATCGGAAATAATGTCGGCGTTGGGAATAGAACGCGATTTTTTTGCGCCGCTTGTTGCGCCCGGTACTTTGCTGGGCGGTATCAGACGAGATGTTGCCGCCGAGGTGGGGAGAGATGATCTTCGTGTCGTCAGTATAGCGTCCCATGATACCGCGTCGGCGGTTTTTGCAGTACCCGTGAAAAATGATGAGCGATTTATTTATATCAGCTCGGGAACATGGTCGCTTTTGGGTACCGAACTTGATCACCCGGTCATTTCTTCGGAAACTCTGTCATGCAATTTTACAAACGAAGGCGGTGTGGGAGGCAAAATAAGATTTTTGAAAAATATAATGGGGCTTTGGTTGCTTCAGGAATCGCGCAGGCAGTGGCAGCGCGAGGGGTGGGATAACGCCGAAATATCTTTTGACGCACTATCGATTGCCGCCGCTCGGGTTCCTTCCTGTTTTGCATTGATAGATCCCGATGACCCGAGTTTTGTCTCGCCCGGTGATATGCCGCGCAGGATAGCGGAATATTGTCAACGTACCGATCAGTGTGTGCCGAGTACGCCCGGGGAAATCGTGCGCGTAATATACGATAGTCTTGCGTTTTGCTACCGCCGCGCGATAGATATGATTTCCCGCCTTTGCGGTTTTACGCCAGGCGCCGTCAATATTGTGGGCGGCGGGTCGCGAGATGCGCTTTTTAACAGTATAATAGCGGATATTTGCGAGATGCCGGTAATAGCCGGCCCCATAGAGGCAACAGCCGTCGGAAATATCTCCGTTCAGTTGATGACCGAGGAGAATATAAGCGCTGATGAGGTGCGTGAACTGGTGCGAGTGTCGTTCCCGACCAAAACATATCTGCCGCATTCATCCCTTGGTGTGTATGACGAGGCATACGGTCGTTTTTGCGAAATGGTTGAATCAAGAGAGCGAATGGAAAAAGGTAATTCTGCCGAATAAACGCAAAATAAACGTGTGCTTGACAGCGAATACGCCGAAAAAAGTTTTTTGCGGAGTATTGCTGTCAAAAAACCTTGCGAATACTCGTTTTATATGTTATAATAAGTATACATGTGAGCGTTTGAGTTGCAAATGCTCAAAAATAAACCGAATACAGTTGGGGGACGTATGAAAGACATTCTTTACGGAGAGCTTGGTATCATCGGAATGGGTGGCTGCGAGCAGTTTACAGCTCAAGTCGATAATTACATCAGGGAATGGCGCGGAAGCGAGGAGAGTTTTCTCGTGGGGGCGGAGTGCCCAAGATTTGGCAGCGGTGAGGCTAAGGGACTTATAAACCGTTCTGTGCGCGGACTTGACCTTTACATCATTTGCGATATGTTCAATTACGGTGTGAGTTACAATATGCGCGGAGTGGATCATCCCATGAGTCCGGATGATCATTATTCCGATCTTAAGCGCATAGTCGGCGCCGTTGAGGGTAAGGCACGGCGTCTTTCCGTTATCATGCCTATGCTT
>CAZISZ010000049.1:0-9572 GCA_964542035.1 uncultured Ruminococcus sp.
GAGTATTTTGTCGGGGATTATGTTCAGTAGAAAAGGCGCATCCCGACGTGTTTAATATTTTGCTTCAGGTTCTCGATGACGGTCGTATCACCGACAGCCGCGGCAGAACGGTGGATTTTAAAAACACCATAATCATCTTAACTTCAAACCTCGGCTCGGATGTGATACTTGACGGTATCACGCCGACGGGCGATATATCCGAGGAGGCGCGCGCGGGAGTGGCTGAGATACTGCGCCGCAGTTTCCGTCCCGAGTTTTTGAACCGACTTGACGAGACGGTCTTCTATAAGCCGCTCTCCCGCGATAATATCGGCGCGATAGCCGAGCTGCAATTGCGCGATCTTTCACGCCGACTCGGCGAGCGCGGTTTGCGTCTGCGCGTGAGCGACGCCGCAAAGAAGCGTATAACGGAAAACGGATTCGATCCGGTTTACGGTGCGCGTCCGCTTAAGAGGTATATCCAATCCGCGGTCGAAACGGCGGTCGCACGTGCGGTTATTGCCGACGATCCCGCGCCCGACAGCACCGCGGTGGTGGATGTTTCCCCGGATGGCTATGCCGTAACGTTTGCGACGGAGTAAAACCAAGGTGCAAAATGCGACTTGCGTGACATGTTTTCCCTGTGTGTTCGCGTAAAACTTACCATTTTATTTCTGCGACTATTGCAATATCACCAAAAATATGTTATAATATCCTTGGTGGGAAGTGCGAGCTTAACCAAAACAATATGGTAGGAGGTATTTTTTATGAAAAAACGCATATTCGCATTTGTTTTCGCGCTGGCAATTTTGACGGTACTTGTTTTATTGGCAGTCGGATCCTTACCGTCCGAACAAGTTGTCTTATCGGATCTGTCAACGGATGAGCAATTGGAATTTTTGCGGTCTTGCGGTATAGAAGTTCCGGATGTCTATACCGAGCTTGTGGAAATATATCTTCCGCTTTTTGAGGAGGATCCAAACTATCCCGTGGTGCTCAGCAATCCGGTGGCATATAAGTTGGCAGAGCGGATAAAGGCTGCGGTAAACGATTATTATCAATGATACGGTGATTCATCGCGCGATCGAATATACCGTCGTATAGTACTGTATACGGAGTTCGTTCGGACATACGATGAATAATAAATTCCCAAAGGGCTTTCCCAAATGCAATGTGCATTGGGGAAAGCCCTTTTTTATGATATTTTACGGATTTTACGGATTAAAATCTACATATACCGGGCAATGGTCGGATGCGGTGAGGACGTTACTGTCGCGAACGATGTAATGCTCCACGAAATCTATCGCGTTGCGACCGAAGATGTGGTCTATGCTGAGACCGCTCTTGATTCCGGTACCGTAGCTGAAATAAGTTTGGTAGCCCGTGACTCTGCCGAGTCTCGCGGTCAGCTCCGAATCCGTAAGCCCCGCCGAGGTGATGATGGAATAGGCGGTTGAAGAACTTGTAAAGTTGCAATCTCCGTTTACCATTATCGGAATATTGCCGAACTTATCCTCTATGCGACCGATTATTTCAAGAACCTGCCGCGCATTGCCCTCGCGCCATGTTTTTGCCTGTGCCGACCGTTCGGCGGATGTCATGTCCTCAAAGCCCTTGTAAGAGGCGGAACAAACGGCGCCGTGAAAGTTTACGTCCGCGAAAATATTACCGTCGGCGTCCTCAAACACCGCCCATGCCGCGCATTTTGTATTGGTGCCGGTGTAGCGATCACGCAACCATTCCACGCCCGAATCGCGCAGGGTGAAAAGTTTGCTGTTGTATAGGATGGGCGTGTAAACATATGTCGATGTGCCGGCATGATATCTTGTGGCAACCTCGTAGAATTCGGGCAGAGCGTCGATGACGTTCTTTTGAATGGACGCGTTGCATTCTTGAAGTGCTACGATATCGGGCAGATATTTTGTTATTACGTCCACCGCGTCGGCGGCAACGCCGACGGCGCAACCGAGGTTCCAAGTCATGAGGCGATATTTTGCCTCGCTGTTGACGCTTACCTCCTGTAGTGGTGCTTCGCCGGATATGTTAAGATCGGCGGGGACGGTTATTTTTTTCGCCGTGCCCTCCGGGAAGAATGTTTCGAGGAATATCGCTATCGCTTTTGCCGTGGCGCGATCGCTGCCGCCCGTAATAACTATTTTGTTGCCGACGGCGCGGATTATATAATCGTTTTCGCCGAGGTCGGCGGAGGCTTCGCGGCTTTCGCGGCGATTGGTGGAACCGAGCAGTATCTCGGGTTCGTTGTTGTCAACTATCGAATCGCGTGTAAGTCCGACTTCAAAGTCTTCTGTGATAATACCCTCCCACGTGCCGCCGCACGACGCCGATATCGCGCGTCTGACATCCTTTACCGCGTCGAGTACCGTTTGAGATGCATATTGGTCGCGGATAACGTTGTAGGTAGTGTCGCCTCCGAACAAAACGATATCTGCGGCGGCGGTGCTGTCTCCGTTTGGTGCGGCTGTGGTTTCGGCGGGAGGCGTTCCCTCGTTGCATGCCGACGCCAAAAACGCTGTCAAAATGAGCAGTGCGATAAAGATGCGTAAGGTTTTGGTTTTCATAAAAAAAGTCCTTTCGTTGGGACATTGGTGTGATTTGTATACATTATACCATCGGCGGGACGGCTTGTCAATACAAAATGACGAAAGCGCGGGTTATTATTCGGGCAAACGATCCGAGATGAGCGCGCGGCGGTGAGGAAAATAAAACGAGCCGAGCCGTTTTCACGGCTCGGCTCGTTTTCAGCGATCACTGCTGTTTATTTCTGAAGCAGTCGCTGCAGTATACGGGGCGATCGGTGCGAGGCTCAAAGGGAACCTTGCAGGGCTTTCCGCATTCTGCGCAGACGGCGTCGAACATCTGGCGTGTACCGTTGTTAGCGGCATTTTTACGCTTTGCGCGGCACTCGCGGCAACGCTGGGGCTCGTTGGTAAAGCCCTTTTCGGCGTAAAATTCCTGCTCACTGGCAGTAAAGGTGAATTCTTGTCCGCATTCCTTGCAGACCAGGGTCTTGTCTGTGTACATGAGATACCTCTTTCCGTAATTACGCGAGCCGGTGTTTTGGCTTGCGTTTATATTATACTGCAAAAGAAATGCCTTGTCAATAGAAAGTGTTAAAATTAAATTCACATTTTTGATTATTTTCAATAAATGCAACATGTTTTTTTCTACCCCGACTATACGAATCACTCAAAAAGTCAAATATGACAATAAAAAACAGGCGGGCGCATTTGTCGGTAATACAAATGCGCCCGCGGGGATATCAGCCGTTCGGAAAGACTTTGCGGTAGTAGTCCTCGTTTAGGATGTACTTTGAATACTTTTGAAGCAGATTGCAGGTTTGATTGTTAGAGCTGATATAAGCGCTGAGCTGATCGCCGCTGACAGAAACGCCCGGGGCGGTGGTGAATGTTTTGGTTTTTGTGTTGTAGGATCCGTAATCGGTTATCCAGTGCCACGAGCCGCCGTTGCCGTTGCAGTTAAGCGGAACAAAACCCTCGCTGTCCGACAAAATATCGCGCCCGGTTATAAGTCTTGAGTCGTAGTCAAGACCGAAAAGGTTGTAGACCGTGGGCATGATATCGATGGCGGAGCAGACCTTCGATACCTTTACGGGTTCGCTCATCGAAGCCGACCAAATTATCAGCGGCGCACGATAAAGGTCAAAGTTGCCCTCTATATCGGAAGCGGTTGACGTGAGCGGGATCTTGTACAGATCCGAAAGCGCAGCGTAGGTTTCCGCGCTGTCGTCCGAAATATTGTAGGGGTAGTGATCGGGTGCCATCACGAACACGGTGTCCTCCAGAATGCCGAGGCGGTCAAGTTCCTCGGTGAGGGTTTTTACCATAAGTTCCACTTCGTACTCTGCGGCGATATAGGAGAGTGCGTTTTGATCGGTGTAGTTAAGCCCCGCCGATAGCACCTCGGTGCGGTGGTTTTTGGAGTTGGCGTTACCGCCGAAAGTTTGGAACGCATGACCGCTGACCGTCATGTAGTAAAGATGGAACGGTTGGTCCGTTGTAATATAGTCAAGTGTGTTTACGGCAAGTTCGCGGTCGGATTTAGGCCATTGCGAGGTGAACAAAGAGGATTTTGTCCAGTTGCCTATGCCGAACCAGCTGTATCCCATATTTGGGTGAGACAGATTGCGGCTGTAATAATCGTAGGTGTGGTTATGAAAGCCGTATGTGAGGTAGCCTGCGGCTTTAAACATATTGCCAGGGGCAAACTTCATAAGCGTGTCGGCGCTGTAGGCAAGGCACTTTGCGCTGGTGTAAAAATTACCGGATAAAACGGCATACTCGCCCGTTGCCGTACTGCCGCCCCAGTTTGAGCAATAGTAGTTCTCAAAAACAAAGCCCTCGTTTTTCATCTTCCAAAGGGTAGGGGTGAGTTTTTCATCGATGGCGGCGGGAGACCATGCCTCAACGGTGATGAGGATCAGATTTTTGCCCTCAAACATACCCGTGTAGATGTTTTTGTTTGTGGGGGTGCGGTTTTTAAAATAGGTGTGCGCGTCGCGCTCCGCACTGGAGGCGGCGTTGGCTATCAGCGTATCGAAATCGATATCCAGCACGTTGGGACTTGTGTCCACGGGCTTCGGCGCCTCGGTTTCATCGGCGGTGCCGGAAGATGAGTCTGCGGTGTCGATGCCCGGGGTGGCGGTAACTTCAGGGGAGGTGGTGTCGTCTCTGATAAACAGATTACCGGGATCTACGGTCGTTACGTTTGGATCAACGGGGGTGGTGTCCTCCGGCGTGCCGAACAGAAAATACTTGGTATCGAGGCGCAGGGTGGTCAAAAGCCCGAAGCGATCGGCTGCCTCCGTGGCGGAAAAGCCCGAATGATAGTAAAAATCATCGTCATAGTCGCCGCCATGATAGGAAACAAAGCCCACGCCGCCCAAAAACAAAAAGAAAGAAACGGCAACGGCTATGCCGCGCATACCCCAATCGATGGGTTCGGCGGGAATATATTTTCTGCCGAAGATGCAATAAAGCACAAACGGCAGGATCAGCAATATAACGCCGTACCAGTTGGCAAAAACGGTTTTGATCGTTTCGCGCCAAAAGGCGGTGGCATTGCCCGCTTCGGAAAGCAGATCCCAGTAAAAGAAACTTGAAAAGAATTTGTAATAGATAAGCTGAACGTTAAAATAAAGGGTAAAAAAGCAGGATACGATAACGGATATCGCAAAGTTTATCCGTTTGTCATTAAAAAGTGTTGTAAAAAAAGCGCAACCGAGCCCTGCCGAAAAAGAAAACAACACGGCATATGCAAACTGACGACCGCTTATTCTGCCGAACATCAAAAGGCGGGATACCGTTTCAAGGTAAAGAAAAAACAGCGGCCAGACCATAAGGGTCAGTATATTGTTAAACGCGCGTTCGGATGAATCCTTGTCGGATGGGGCGCGCCGCGGAGCCGCGCGACGGCGTGCCGCGTCATCTATGCGCGACATGTCATCCCGTGTTACGGCATTATTTGGATTGTAATTCAAATTGACATCCTTTCTTTCGAAAATAAAGGTGGAACGGCTCGCGTACGATCCGCTCGGTTTCGTTAGTGTTATTATATCATCCACGGTGATAACGGTCAATGACATAATGTAAATTTTTTTCTTTTTAAATTCTCGGGTGAGCCGATGCTGATCCGAAGTTTATACCGCGATGGGAGAGCCGGGTATTACGATCCATCGGGCGCTTTGTGCCGGTTCCCGAGTAAGAAACATTACCTAATGTTGTTTTGTACAAACAAAGCGCACAGTCCGCCCCATTCGTCACTGATCATAGACGACCTGCAAAAACGGCGATTGCAGGTCGTTTGAAATCCGCGACGTGTGCGGAGGTCCCCCTTGCTGATCTCTTTGCAAAAATTTATAACGTTTTTGACGGCTGCGGATAATGCGGATAGACTGTATCTACCCGCGCAACGGCGCGCGGACGTGCTTTCGTTTTTTTTATTTCTTTATATCCGTTCCCCAACTGCTTACCTGCGCGGTCATGGCGGCGCCCATGGGACCCGGTACGCCGTCGAGTTCGGCGTTTTCATAGCGGCGCCACTGCTCCCAGTAAAGCCGACCGTATTCGTTTGCTTCGTCGTCCCATTCGTCGCGCAGTCTGAACATTTCGCGGTGAAGCATGTCCGAAAGACCATCGTACCCCGGTGCGCCGAAAAGGTTGTTTCGCTCCCAAGGGTCGGCGGCAAGATCGAATATCTGCGTCAGCTTCAACTCGGGAGAGCGGTATTCTATCAGCTTGTAATTGCCGACTATCACGCCGCGTATGCGTGCCTGAAAGGCAATATACAGCGCCTCGCGCGGCGAGGGCGCTCCGTCGCTGATGACCGGCGCAAAGCTACGTCCTTCAACGGATGCGGGAATGTTGACGCCGCAAAGGTCGCAAAGGGTGGGGAAGATATCCAAAAGATATACCGGTTCGTCGCTTATGCGCCCCGCGGGTACGCCGGGACCGGATATGAGCAGCGGCACGCGTATGCTGTGCTCGTAAATGTTCTGTTTGCCCATAAGACCGTGCTGACCGATTGCCAAACCGTTATCTCCGCACATGACTATGATGGTGTCGTCAAGCATTCCGCGCTCGGAAAGCGCGGCGATGACGCGCCCTATGCAATCGTCCACATGACTTATCATTGCGTAGTAGTCGGCAATATGCTGTCTTACGCGTTCCGGACGGCGCGGGTAGGTCTCTGTGTTTTCGTCGCGCCCGCGCGCCGCCCAGCCGTAGGAAAACGCGGGCATCTCGGCAAAGTTCGGAGGCAGAGTGATCTTTTCGGGGTCATACATCGTGCGATATTTTTCCGGCATCGTGCGCGGATCGTGCGGCGCCAAAAAAGAAAGATACATAAACAGCGGTGCATCCGAGTCGTAATTTTTTATTTTTTCCACCGCCGCTTCGGTAAACAATTCGCTTGAATGAACTCCCGCGGATATCCTTTCCGCTCTGACCTTTACCGGCGTTTCGTTTGCGGTGAAATTGGGAGTAAAGTTTATCTCGCGAGAGTATGCGCCGTCGGCATGAAAATCGTTTACGGGAACATTCCAATGATCCCACATGCCGCCGAAAAATATCTCGGCACCGCCGTCGAAACTGCGCGCGTAACTGTCAACGCCGTTGTGCCACTTGCCGATACCCACGGAATGATATCCCGCGCCGCGCAGACATTCGCCGAGCGTGGTATCTCGGGCGGGTATGTTTTTGCCGCAATCCTCAAGGTGAAAAAGCGTGCGTCCGGAGTTCAACATGGCGCGGCTCGGCATGCAGACCGCCGATGTCGTACCGCCCGGAATATGGGCGTTTGTAAACGCCATGCCTCGGTGAACAAGACGATCGAGATTGGGTGTGTTTATTTCGTTGTTTCCCAACGCTCCTATCGTACCGTAACGCTGATCGTCGGTCAGCAAAAATAAAATATTCGGATGCTTGTTTGCCATGGTGTTCCTCCCGTGCGAATGCATAATTTATATTTGCGATGTATATATCGTATTGTATCAAGTTTCGTGAGATTTGTCAATAGCAAACGAAAAATCTCCGCGGCGCGGAAAGTTAAAGAAAAAGTTACATTATCGCAAGTGCCCGGCGCGTCGTTGTCGCAAAGGCTCAAAACGGACGGGGACGCGTCGAATACGCCGTAAAAAGCATCCGCGCGTCGTGACCGAAGCGTTTTTGGTCAAGATATCGCAAGCGGACGATTTGCCCGTGTATATTTCGCGCACCGCACCCTTCATTGCGCGCGCGTATTGACAAATTAGTTAAAATATATTATAATAATTATATATGCAAAAAAACCGTGCGGGAAATTATTCCGCAAAAAGCAACTGACAAAGAAAGGGAGACCCCCGCGCCGGCGAGGGTCGGCTGAGGATTTAAAATGTTTAAAAGCATGACGGCTTACTGCCGCAAAACGGCGGCGGCGGACGGACGCGAGATATCGGTGGAGATAAAATCCGTCAACAACAGATTTCTCGATCTTTCCGTACGGCTTCCGCGCACGCTTGCCGCGATCGAACCGCGCGTACGTACGGCGGTAAGCGAGGCGGGCGTCAGCCGCGGTAAGGTGGATGTCCAGATCACGCTGACGCGCACGTGGGGGGGAGAAGCTTCCGCGGTCCCGCCCCGCAAGCTTGACCGTGAAGCCGCCGCCGCGTATATCGAACTTTTACGGGAACTCAGGGATGAATTTTCTCTTAGCGACGATATAAGTGTTATGCGTGTTGCGGCAAATACCGAAATATTTACCGTTGAGGGTGCGGATGACGAGGTCGATATCAACGCCGAATGGGAGGCGATAGAGCCGATCCTTTCGGAGGCGCTCGGTGAATTCGTGGCGGGGCGCATACGCGAGGGCGAGTGTCTGCGCGCGGATATCGAAAAAAAGCTTGACGGCATATCGGCGCTGATATCGCGCGTTGAGACATTGTGGGAAGCGGGGTCTGCCGCACTTTACGAAAAGATAAAAGCGAGGATCTCCGCCATCATCGGCGACGCGGGCGCAACGATTGACGAGGGGCGGCTTCTTACGGAATGCGCAGTTCAGGCGGACAGGCTGGCGATAGACGAGGAACTTGTGCGCTTGCGCTCGCACATTGCGGCGCTTTGCGATATGCTGAACGAGACGGCTCCCGTGGGTAGAAAATTCGATTTTCAACTTCAGGAGGTTAATCGCGAGGTCAACACCATATGTTCCAAATGTCAGGACGCCGCTATTGCCGCCGTCGGCGTGGAACTTAAAAACGAGACCGAAAAACTGCGCGAGCAGATCCAGAACATAGAATAAGCCGAAAGATCATATCGAAAAAGAGGATGCGAAAATGAGGATGCGAAAATGAGATTTATCAGCATCGGCTACGGTAATATCGTGGCCGCCGACCGAGTTGTGGCTTTGGTCAGTCCGGATTCCGCGCCTGTCAAACGGCTGGTGCAGGATGCGCGCGAGGAGGGCAGGGTGATAGACGTATCCTGCGGTCGCCGCACCCGCGCCGTTATAATAACGGATTCGGATCACGTTATACTTTCGGCGGTACAAGCCGAGACGATAGCAAACAGGCTCGATACCGAGCTTGAGAGCGCGAGCGACGAATAAGAGTCGCTTGCCTAAATTGAGTTCATAAATTTATAATAAATATACCATACGATTTAAGGAGTTAATCAAATGCTGTATCCTACCATCAACAAACTTACAAAGGGAAAATTCAACCGTTACCAACTGGCAGTCGCCACCGCAAAATGCGCGCGCATCATCACCGATGAATATGTTCGCGAGCGTCATTTGGCGGAAAAGGTAGCCATGGGCATCAAGGAGTCGGAAGATCCTGCCGAGGCGATAGTCAACCCCGATTACCGTGATCGCAAGGCGGTAAAGATCGCAATAGACAAGATAGAATCCGGAGAGTTCGTTATTGTTGACCGTGATGAGGACGGCTCACTCACCATCGGTGAAAGCGAAGCCCCCGCCGCCGCGGCGCATACCGCAACGGAAGCTTAAATTTACGATATCTTTTGCCGATCACAGATCGGAGAATAAATCACCAAACTACGGCAAAGCCGACACATGGA
>CAZISZ010000050.1:0-9477 GCA_964542035.1 uncultured Ruminococcus sp.
AAAAAGACACGATCAGCGGCGAATCTTTGCTCACTGTTCTGCCGTTCGCTCCGTAGGTGTATGCCAAAAATGCGATTTTCACACCGTTTCGCTCAAGCACACGTATAGATGCGGCATCGTCATCGTCCAAATATGCTCCAACCGTCAGAACCGGAAGCTCGCGCCAGTAATTAATTGTGTTTAAAAGTCCCTCCTCGCGCATGTCAAGTATATGGTTGTTGGCAAGGGAGACAACATCAAAACCGATATCCACCAAATCGTTTGCAATCTCTGCCGGTGTGTTAAACGTCGGGTACCCGGAAATTCCGTATTGCTCCCCTGCTATAACGGTCTCCTGATTTACAAAAGCCACATCCGCCGCGGCTATCATACTTTCAATATTTTTATATATCGGTCTGAAATTGTATTTTCTTCCGTCCGCAGCCGCACGATCGGCTGCCTCATATGCTGCCGGGCGATAGATAATATTATCTCCGCATGCCACAAAGCTTATTATCTTATCTTCGGATACGCTCGACTCGGTTTCGGTCAAAACAGCCGTATCGTCCGAGGAGATCATATCGGTCACAACGGATGAAGTTTCGCACTTATCGGTAATCGACACACTGCCGCGCGTTTCCTCGCGCGATGTAACATCGTTTGCCACATGGTGCACCGTGCAGGAACCGGCGGTCGCCGCCATTAACAAAACAAGAATCAGCGCACAAACCGTGCGAAATTTTGTTTTCATCTCCATCACTTCGCTCTGTCGGCACAACGGATGTCAAATATCTTTGCTCCGCGCAAAAGATCGGCTGTGGAATGCTTTAAGCGATCAAGCCGTTCGGCTCCCAGTGCCGCAAGTCCGCGTTCGGTTTGCGCACGGTCATTTCGCACCGCATCGGTATGTATATCGCTGCCAACGGCAACTATATCGCCGTTATCCACCCATTCAATCAATCTTTTGCGTTTCCACGGAAGCCTTGTACCTATGGATGAAAGATTGAGCTGTCCTTTCATACCAAGAGCAAACAGTGCCTCCGCAGCTTCCGGATCATATCGATCGAGATGCGCAAATATCACGGTAAATCCCGCCGATCGAATGGCGGTAACGGTATCCAAAATATCATCGCCCCATCTTGAAAACGGCATTTCAAGCAACATCACGGAAGTACCGAGAATACAAAGTTCGTCAAGTTCCGGCATGCGTTCGAGATGCGGGCAAACAGCAACCTCCGCGCCGAGACATGTGGGACACCACTCGGGGTGACGTATGCGTTCAAATTCGGCAGCTGTTGCGGCGCGTATACGACGAAATTTTGATATGTTTGTTTTTGCGGGATAAAAATGAGGCGTGGCAACCGCAATACCCGCGCCCAGCTCGCAAAGTTCTCTCATTTCCGACTCGGTATCGGCAACTCCGGTCGATCCGTGATCGGCCCCCGGAAGTATATGCGTATGAAAATCAAAATACACCGCGCTATCTTGCATGATCGTCCCCTCTTTAGTTTTTTCGGTTTGGATTTTATTTTTGCTTCAACTTTAATTGTTGTTTTTATACCTATACTTGTACGATAATATTTTATCACACAACAGATACAATGTCAATTAAAATTTGCCCCCGCCGAGACAAATCTCGGCGGGGGCATTGCTACGGCTGTATGCCGCGTAAAATTACTGCTGTACCTGCTTCAAATAGTCGGAAATTGCCGCTTCGTAAGCAGTGGTAGTGGCATCGAGCGGCTCGTCGCCTGTACCGGTCCAAACTTTGATATTATCGACATAACTGTCGATCTTACCGCCCGTCTTGAGAGCAATGGCGTAACTGTCAAGCAGTCCCCAATATGCCATTGCACCGGCTCCGGCATCCGCCTTGGATACGCAAACAAACTCGCCTGTGGGGGAAGAATTGTCGCGAATATAAGCGGAGGGTCCTGCCTCGGCGTCAAGCACCCATCTGATGGTAAGATCCTTACCTATGAGCGGAGACGCGGAACTGTCATATGTAAGACCGTAAAGTTTATTGGCTATTGAAGACCCGGTGTCGTCATTATCCGTGCCAGCGGCATAGAAGTCACTGCCCTTGATATCATAAGTTGACCAACTGGAGAAGCGCACCTGGTTATTGGCGGTACCTCTTGCACGAAGGTGGAAGCTGTTGTAGATATCGCATCCGCCGTAATTGGCAATCAAGCACACATAACGATCCGGCTTGGCTGTGGCGAGATAGTTTACATCATATTGAATGGTGTAACTGCCTACCGCTGCCGGCTTCATGTAATCATCGCCTGCGATGAGAAAGTAGGAGTCGCCGCCGTCGATAGCACCGTCGTTATAATTGATAACTTTTAGCTTGCCGCCCTCTATAGAGTAAACGGCGGTATTATCTGTTATGGCTCCGTCGGACTTATTGCGGATCTGCCACCCGAGGAGAGCTGCAACGGCATCGTTACCCTCGGTATCGGGAAGCGTATCAAAATCATAGTTGATAACCATAAGACCGTCGGCTATCTCGGGCGTGGGAATTTCGGGAGGCTCGGTTTCCGCAGGAGTGGTTACCACGGGAGCTTTGGTGGTTTCCGGCTCTTCCGCCTTGGTTGTATCCTCGCGCTCTTCGCTCGTCTCCGCCGGCGCTTTTGTTTGAGACGGCGGTTCGGTTGTAGTATCGCCGCCGTTGCTGTTTTGGCAAGACGCAAGGGCAACCGTAATCATAAGCATCGCGAGAATTAAAGAAAGTGTTCTTTTCATGTCAATCGGTTCCTTTCCCTAAATAAGATTGTATAATTATATTACCATATTTTTCGTTTGTTGTCAATGCGTTTTTGTGAAAAAACGCGAATAATTTTGTTTTTCTCGCCTTTCACATCAGCACATTCACTAACGACCACATCGAAATCGAACCGTAGTTGCTTTTTTTGCCGCAATGTGATATAATGTGTGATATAATAAATATATATTTTTATCGATATTTCACCGAATTGTATTTGTCGTCCGCACAAGGACGGCGGAACGGAGTTTACCAATGATATCCGAACTCACATATGTTGCCACATGCCTATTCGGACTTGAGCGGCTGCTTGGCGAAGAAATAGACGCCTTGGGGATGCGACGCATATCAACCATGGACGGTCGCGTGACCTTTGCGGGCACACCGCTCGATTGCGCACGCGCAAATATAGGTTTGCGCTGCGCCGAGCGCGTGTACATTCTGCTCGGCAGCTTCCCCGCGCAAAGTTTCGACGAGCTTTACGAGGGTGTGCGCGCCTTACCGCTTGAAGAATTTATAAGCGCCGATGATGCCTTTCCCGTCAAGGGTCATTCGATAAAGAGTCGCCTGACTTCCATCCCCGATTGCCAAAAGATAATCAAAAAAGCTGCCGCCGACAGGCTTGGACATAAGTACGGCCTTTTGCGCATGCCGGAAACCGGAACCAAATATCAGATAGAATTTTTCATCTTTAAGGATGTGGCGTCCGTGATGATAGACACATCCGGCGTAGCTTTGCACAAGCGCGGATATCGCCCGGAAGCAAACGCGGCACCTCTCAGAGAAACGCTTGCCGCCGCGTTGGTTTTGACATCTCGTCTGCGCGAGGACACCCTGCTTTGGGATCCGTTTTGCGGCTCCGGCACCATAGCCATCGAAGGCACAATGATTATGACACACCGCGCCCCCGGTCTGTTTCGCTCATTTGCCGGAGAAGGGATGGCTATCCTTCCGCCCAAACTATGGGAAACGGCACGAGATGAAGCGGACGCCGCCGTACTGGACATCGATATCCATGCCCGCGGCTCGGATATCGATAGCGCCGCCATCGAAACCGCGCGATCTAACGCGCGGCGCGCGGGCGTTTCCAAATATATCGATTTTTTCGAAGCGGATGCTACAAAGATAAAAAAACCGGATTGTCGCGGAACGCTGATATGCAACCCGCCATACGGCGAGAGAATGCTTTCTATGCGCGATGCCGAAATTCTTTATCGCGCCATGGGCAAAACTTTTCGCGCCATGGAACCGTGGCAGGTGTACGTGTTGACATCATGCGAATATTTTGAGGAGCTTTACGGCAGACGCGCCGACGCGGTGCGAAAACTCTATAACGGTATGATACCCTGCCGACTTTATCAATTCTTTAAGAAAAACGCATCATCAATCCGGTAACGAAAAGCCATACGGGATCGCGCAATTCGCGCGATCCCGTATTTGATTTTGACGAGCTCGCATATTTACCAACGCACAGCAAAAACCCGCGGACTAATTATTTTAAAATTAGAATATTCGATTTAATACGCGGTAAATACAATAGCAACAATTCGATGATAAAATTTAATTTAATATATTTGTTTTTTGTATGCGTGCGGCATCGTAACGGTATTGCCCCACGCACGGCTTAAAAGCAAAATAACACAACAGCATTACAATAACGGAGGAATTGATGCTAACATTAAAAGACATAAAAAAAAGCTACGCCACCGGCGACACTGCCGTAGAAGCGCTACGAGGACTGTCTCTCTCATTTCGCGACAGTGAATTCGTGTCGGTGCTCGGTCCGTCCGGATGCGGAAAGACCACACTCCTCAACATCATAGGTGGACTTGACAGATACACATCGGGACAACTTGAGATAAACGGCAAACCGACCGATTCATTTTCGGATCGCGAGTGGGACGCCTACAGAAACCACTCGGTCGGTTTTGTATTTCAAAGTTACAACCTGATACCGCACCAATCGGTGCTTGCAAACGTTGAATTGGCACTGACTATATCCGGCATAGACCGTGCGGAACGCCGCCGCCGTGCCAAAGAGGTACTGGAACGCGTGGGGCTTGGCGATCAACTGCACAAGAAACCCAATCAAATGTCCGGCGGTCAGATGCAGCGCGTGGCAATAGCGCGTGCGCTCGTTAACGACCCGGATATTTTATTGGCAGATGAGCCCACGGGAGCTCTTGACTCTGAAACAAGCGTTCAGGTAATGGAGATACTCAAGGAAGTTGCTCGCGACAGACTTGTTATAATGGTTACACATAACCCCGAACTTGCCGAAAAATATTCTACCCGCCTTGTTCGTCTGCTTGACGGACAAATGATCGACGATTCAAATCCGTATACGCCGTCCGACGAGGAAAAATCGAGTTCCGACAAAAAACGTTCCGAAAGCGTTGCAAAAAAGAGCGCACGTCGCGGAGGCAAAACATCCATGTCCTTTACCACCGCTCTCTCGCTCTCGCTTAACAACCTTATGACAAAAAAAGCGCGAACCCTGCTTACATCGTTTGCAGGCAGTATAGGAATCATCGGCATTGCGCTGATACTGTCATTGCAAACGGGCGTGCAAGCCTATATTTCTCGCATGCAGGAGGACACTCTGTCTTCATACCCAATAACAATAGAGGCGGAAAGCGTGGATATGACCAGTCTTATTTCCTCCATAAAAGGCAACCGCTCTCAAGACGGGGTTGAGCATGAGGATGGCAAGATATACACCAACAATATCTACACCGAACTTATAAACACCATGCTCTCCGAAATACGCTCAAACGACCTTGTGGCATTTAAAAGCGTACTCGATGATCCGGACAGTGAATTTGCGCGGTATGTTTCATCGGTAAAATACACCTATGATATCGATCTCAACATTTACCGTTCCGGCACTCCATCCGGGCTGATACAGGTTAACCCCAGCCCGCTGATATCGGAAATGATGTCCTCGGGCGGCATGTCGATGACACAGGAAATAAGCAGTATGGCATCCTCCATGTACAAAATGAACGTATGGGAGGAGATGATAGACGATGAGGAGTTGATGCACGCGCAGTATGATTGCATTGCGGGGCGCTGGCCGGAGAACTACAACGAAGTAATGATAGTTGTCGACAAAAACAATTCCATAAGCGATCTTGTACTCTACACCCTCGGCATCAAGGATCAGTCGGAAGCAAGCGAACTGTTTGAAAAGCTCATGCGTGGCGAAACGCTGGAAACAGATGACACGGTTTACACTTATGACGACCTTTTGAACCTTGAATTCACTATGCTTACCACCCCCGACAGCTACTCATACAACGAAGAAAGCGGATGTTGGGAAAACGTAGGTGATCTCGGCAACTCAAACGAAAATCGCGACCCCGAACGTCTTTCCTCACTGCTTGACGAACGCGGGATCACAATCAAGGTAGTCGGCATCATTCGCCCAAGCGACGAAGCGGTGGCCGCTACCATCGGCGGATCTGTGGTCTATACATCGGCGCTCACTCGCGAATATATCCGCCTCACCGAAGAAAGCGACGTTATAAAGGCACAAATAAGCAACCCGGACATAGACATACTCACAGGTATTCCCTTTTCTCGCACAGATGATTCGGAGGTTACCATCAATGATGTTCGCGCATATATTGCCACTCTCCCCGAAGATCAGCGCGTACAGCTTGAAGGATACATCACCACGATGGCAGACGAGCAGGTGATAGCCATGTTTAAACAGTATATTCCCACCACCGATGCGACCTACGAGGGTAACCTCAAAAAACTTGGCA
The DNA here is from genome assembly GCA_964542035.1 of uncultured Ruminococcus sp. Classification (GTDB taxonomy): domain Bacteria; phylum Bacillota; class Clostridia; order Oscillospirales; family CAG-272; genus CAG-390. The sequence continues at coordinate 6,517 of CAZISZ010000050.1, forward strand.
AAGCCGATCTCGATTCTCCGAAAACGATCAGCATCTACGCAAAAACCTTCAGTGATAAAGACAAGATAGCGGAGCTCATAGAGGCTTACAACAACGAAGCGGAAGCTCGCGGTGACAGTGACATGACAATAAAATACACCGACTATGTAAAGCTTCTCATGTCCTCGATAACCACCGTTATTGATGTTATATCCGGAATACTGATTGCATTTGTTGCGATATCTCTTGTTGTTTCGTCTATAATGATCGGCATTATCACTTACATCTCGGTGCTTGAGCGTACAAAGGAGATAGGAATACTCCGCGCCATGGGTGCATCAAAGCAGGATGTATCGCGGGTATTTAACGCCGAAACTTTTATAGTTGGCAGCGTTTCGGGTCTTATAGGAATAGGCTTTACACTGCTGTTGCTGATACCGGCAAATATCGCCATACACTATTTTTCCGGTATGGACAATATCGGCGCGGTACTGCCACTCGGCGGATCGATAGGTCTTATCGCCGTCAGCATTCTCATGACTCTGATAGCAGGATTGCTTCCATCTCGTCTTGCGGCGAAAAAGGACCCCGTTATCGCTCTCAGAACCGAGTAAGATTTTATCAATCGCTCACCCGAATATACAATGGGACTGCCGTTACGGCAGTCCTTGTTTTTTATCGGCATTAATGCCTTTTCGATATTGAAAAAAATGCGCTGCGGTGATATACTATACTATATTCATAAACCGTCGGGAACGCAAAGGAAAAAATCAATGAAAAAAATAATCGTATCTCCCGATTCCTTTAAGGGAAGCATCTCAGCCGCCGATGCGGCATTGGCAATAGCCCGCGGCATAACCGCGGTATATCCCGAACTTTCGATAACTCTACTGCCGATTGCCGATGGCGGCGAGGGAACGCTTGATGCCATAGTACCCGCCGAGGATAGATTTTGCATTGACGTGTGCGATACATATTTCGCCGCGGTACGCGCGGAGATAGGCATGCTCAATCAAACCGCCGTTATAGAATCGGCACGCGCGGTGGGGCTTGAATTGACATCGCCCGCACGGCGCTGTCTATCGCGCACATCAAGCTTCGGCGTAGGCAAAATGATTGCCTCGGCGCTCGATCACGGTTATAAGAGCCTATTGCTCACCGTCGGCGGAACCGGGTGCAACGACGGCGGTGCGGGAATGATCGAGGCACTCGGTGCCGTTTTTTACGGTGCCGACGGACACCGTATCCGCGGCGTGCGTGCCGGAGATCTCTCCCGCATCACCCGCATAGATACATCCGGTCTCGACAGCCGCCTTCGTGATACCGAAATAACGATAGCATGCGATGTAAAGAATCCGCTGCTCGGCAAAGAAGGCGCAACATACATCTACGGATCTCAAAAAGGCGGTACAAAAGATGAACTTTTTTCACTTGAGCACGGCATGCAAAACTTTGCCAATATCCTAACAACCGTTTCGGGCAAAGACAGGCGCGCTTCTCCAGGCGTTGGCGCAGGCGGCGGTATTCCATACCCGATCTTGACATTGTTTGACGCACGCATAACCTCCGGAATAGATGCGGTACTTGATGCGCTCTCATTTGATACTCTCATAAGTGACGCGTCTCTTGTTGTGACCGGTGAGGGGCAAATAGACGCTCAAACCGGATGCGGCAAGGCAATAAGCGGAATCACAGCGCGCGCTGCCGCGCACGGCGTGCCCGTGTTGGCTTTGGCGGGACGTTTTGAGGGCAACCGCGTTGACGCGCACAAAATCGGCATTAAATACATTCGCACGCTCGACGAATTAACTCACGACAGAGAATATTCCATAGCTCACGCCTCGGAGTTGTTAACCGAACTCGCAACTATGGCAGCGGTTGATATTTTTTAGTGCCTCCGATTTTTTGACAGGCGGACTCCGAAATACAACCGATCGTAAAAACCGAAAATATTAAATTCAAATCCGTTTTAACACATAAAGATGTGCAAGAATATTATCGCCGCACAATAATGAGTTTTACAATCGGCAACGGTAATTAATATGACCTGAGGGAACATAACATATGAAATATCGACTTTCGCAATTGATCTTTTTGATACTCGGCACCGCAGTAACGCTTAACGGCACAGCGGCGGCAATTGTATCTAATTTCAATTCCGGCATACTGCTTACAATACTTTTGGGGATAATATTGCTTTTTATAAGCATATTCATACACCGCGCGGCAAAACTTCCGACATGGCTAAGGATATTATTTTTCACCGGTATTTCGCTGTTTTTGGCGATATCCGTATTTTTAATGATATACGGTAGCACGGACAACACGAGCGGCGATGAGGACGTATTGGTGGTACTCGGAGCAGGCGTTCACGGAACTACTCCCAGCCGTGCCCTGCGCGCTCGGCTCGACTCGGCAATTGTTTTTTTAAACGAACATGAAAATACATATGTGATAGTTACCGGAGGTCAAGGACCGCAGGAAGACATCACGGAAGCGACAGCGATGGCCATATATCTTATCTCGCACGGAATCGCCGACGAACGTATTATTCGCGAGGAATCGGCAACAAGTACCTACGAGAATTTTAAATACTCAAAAACGATAATAGATCAAAAATTCGGTGCCAATGCATCAGCGGCGTTTGTAACGAGCGATTACCATGTGTTCCGCGCAAAACTTATAGCAGCCGATTGCGGGCTTGACGGTATAGCGCATCTGCACAGTTTAACCATGCCAAGTTTTTGGTTACCGAGCCTTTTGCGCGAATGTCTTGCGATAGGAAAATACATTATTTTGGGTTCGTAATGCATTTTTGGCACATCAATTTGCAAAAGCCCCGATAAAATATCAGAAAAACTAAAAAAAATTCAAAAAAGGTATTGACAAATCGGGGCTTCTCTGCTATAATATTTAACGTTGGGTCTGCTGCTATGGCTCAGTCGGTAGAGCACATCCTTGGTAAGGATGAGGTCGTCAGTT
>CAZISZ010000051.1:0-9407 GCA_964542035.1 uncultured Ruminococcus sp.
GCTATTTTGCATTCAACGCCGACGGATGTTGACGCAACATCTGGCATAAGCTTAAGTGCGGTAATGTGACACTGATCTACCGCCTCTGCCCACACGGTCTGCCAGATACCGGTAGTGCGGGTGTAATAGCAACCGTGGGAGCCTAATTTTGTGCTTTGCTTACCGCCTGGCTGTTTGTGCGAACGCACATCATCGTACGCGCAAAGAGTTATTACATTGCGCTCGCCGTCAGATGTCAAAAGATCGGTTATATCTGCCGAGAACGGTGTGTATCCGCCGCGATGCTCGCACGCGACCTTACCGTTTATGTAAACAACGGCGTGATAATCCACTGCGCCGAAATGCAAAATAATGCGTTTTCCCTGCCACTCCGTGGGCAGTTCAAGCTCGCGTTTATACCAAACGCAGTTCATAAAATCGGTATTACCAACACCGGAGAGACGGCTCTCAGGACAAAAAGGAACCGTAATCGTACCGGAAAGTTTGCGGTCATTCTCAAAAAGACCGCGTTCAATACCGCTTTCGGCATTATCTGTTTCAAATTGCCATTCACCGTTAAGGCAAATCCATGCGTCTCGCACAAGTTGCGGACGGGGATACTCATTTCTCGGAAGTGTCATTGATATCTCTCCTTGAGTTTTTTTGTCGATCGTAAAACGCGGTTTTACGGTCAAATACCGCGCGGCATTGATTTAATTCGAAGTTCTGAAAAAATCAACCGCGTGTCAATGCTATTATACAATATTAAGATATTTTTTTCAATAGCTTTCATTATTTTTTGTGCTTTTCGTTGCAGTGTTACAACAAATGTGAGTCTAGCCAATATCAAAGTACAGACAAAGTAACCGAGTTCCGTTGAAACGGAATCACCCATAACTCATTCAAAAGATAAATTATTCCCCCAATCGACCGGCGGCGCACCGCAAAAGCCCCGAGTGGGTTTATTTATTCATCGTTACATAAACTACAAAATCAGAACCGTGATCTGTCCTCCCCTCGATGCGATCGCCTTGTTCAAGCTTTCCCGAGGTCACGACCTTACCATTGCGATATACAGCCACGTCCGCAACGGATATAAAATCATTTTTGAATTCTGTTACTCGATTAAGAGCCTCTTCAACAGTAGAGCACTGCGCCGCCACATAGACAATCTCCTGCAATTTTTCCATTGCATCCGAATAATCGGCATCTCCGGAATCCTTGCCGGAACGATTCAGCACTATCTCCGTTTCCTTATCACCGTCCAGATATTTCACGGTGATCTTGGCAAGCAGCTCTATGCTTCCGGACTTCACTTCTACGGCATCTGCCGTATTACTCGACATCACAGTTATGCTACGGACTGTTTTTTCGCTATCGACCGCGGCTATTTCCCGGTTTAACTCTTCAACTGTTTCCGCGCTTCGCATGATTTCGGATATTTCCATTGCGTTTTTTCCGTGTATGGGTTCATTTCCGTCAATGGGAAGCCTGTACAGCTCAATATTACCATTGTTAAATTCGATTTCAACGATCGAAAATGCCGCAAGATATCCGTGAGGCTTGGTAAAATTCGCTTTGTAAAGATCATATCCGGAATATGCACGTATTTCACGAACCAGCCCGACATTATCCGCCGCCGTCACGGTATTGCGCAAATAATCGATGTGATCTGTAATGACAGCGCATTGCGGATCCCGTTTTATTTCAATAAGAGCCAACCGTACGGTTTCAAGCAATTCTTCTGTAGTAACCGGAACTACAGTTGCATTCGTCTCATCATTGAATACCGAATTGTCCGGCGTTTCGGTGGTCTGATTTCGGTCGGCGGTAGTCTGATTCGCCGCACCCGCCGAAGGATTTCCGCTATCTTCCCCCTGCCCCGACGGCGTAGCGTCGGCGCATGCAACAAGCAACACTGCAAGTAATGAAATCGCAAAGAGCAGATATATTGTTTTTTTGAATTTCATAGTTCATTATTTCCTTTCTTATTTTTAATATTGCATATGACAAAGTTACCCATTTACACAATAATTAATAGCCACCCAATGTCCTATTGTGTCAGACACAGAACATGTGCTGGAACTATGCAATATCGGAGACGGGGAGGCAGATATCTTTCCGAAAATAAAGTCCCCATTTTTTACTGCGTCGGTAATATAAAATGTCGATCCGTTTGTTATCACACCATAGCTTGAAGCAGATGAGGCGGCGTTTTCTCTCACATTGAGGTCACCATCCAAAACTCTCCATCTATCGCTAATGTTAACTGCATACATATCTCCGTTTACTGTTCCTACCGCAATCCATTTTCCTGCGTATATTCCTTCGCTTATAAGACCGAAAATGAAATCATTATTTCCGAGTGACAACTCTGAAATTTTAATTTCTGTACCATCTGTCAAAGTCCCGGCTGATGTCGAGGTTGTCAATGGCTCCGAACGCAAGTTCAGCGGACCATCTACAATAATATACGTTTTAGGTGAAGCAAAACTCGGAACAAAAGTTTCTGCGCCTTGAAGATATGGTACAGGATCTACCGGATTTCCTGACGGAATTTCCAGTTGAAAATGAAGATGCGCACCGGTTGATAATCCTGTATTACCCACTTGACCGATAATGTCACCTTGATTCACATAGCAATCCAAGTTGGTATTTGCTATCATATGAGCATATTTTGTTACGCTTCCATCATCGTGAGTTATTGTAACATAATATCCGTAATCACTATCATACAGAGAGCGCGTTGTTCCGGATGCAACAGCTCGTATATATCTTCCGCTGATTCCACTGAAACTGATATCCTGTCCGTTATGCGGTTTTGATCTGATTAATGTCGTATAACCATGGCTCACGCACCAACTGCAAAGTTGTCCGTCAGCCTCACAATTAAACGAACAAGTTAAATTGCTCGTTAAATTCATATTATCAATCGGAAGAACAAAACCATATGAATTGGCAGACGGACTAGATGTGCTCGCGGTCTGAACATTTGTCGAAATATTCACTGCACACTCATACCACGATGCTCCGTCATCATAGTATATGCGCAATTTTCCAGATTGATTCAGACCAGACGATTGAACACCTAAGCTTGGACTTGATGCAGTTTCTTCATCAACAAACTGCACATTTGTGATCGTTATGTTTTTGTCCACACCTAACGTTTCACTGTCAATAATGCCACGCATTATCAACGTTATAGGCGCGATCGAACACATCGCCCCATCGGAGCCATCAAACGACGATTGTACAATAGCATCGAATGCGTCCATAAGTGCAAACATAGCATCATCAGAATCGTTTTTTTCATAACAATGCGAAGCATTATTTTCGTCATTAATGGCCCAAACGGTGGGGATTGTGGCGAAAAGCACGCACACACACAGTGTTACGGCAAGTGCTTTTAATGCGGTTTTGAAGTTACTTTTAAATGTACTCATTTTTTGACTCCTTTATCGAATTTGCATTTTTATGACATATGGTACAAACCAATTAAAAATGCCACCCCTTTCTTTGGTTTTTTTGACCAGTACGTCACATTTGCATTATAACAAATAAAGATATGTTTGTCAACCGAAAAAGATATAAAAATTACAAGAAAAAGACATTGTTACAATTCGTTCAAGATCGAAACATTTTGTTTTTTTTTAGAAAAGAATGACTGTTTGCAACAAAAACACTTGGATTCCGGAAAGCGAGACGGAAGTCGCCGCATCAAAATCTGAATTCAGCGAAGATAACGTCAGCGATAACTACAAAGCAAAAGAGAATGCTACGGAAAACAGAAACTGCGGAAAAGCAGACATCCGACGGTACAAATGCCACGGAAACCGAAAATTCGGTCTAAGCCGAACCCGCAGAAACAAAAAATCTACCGCTCCACCAAATACTTGTCGATAGGAATCACATTATCACTCCTTTTTGCGTATCCTGTTATGGGTACCCCAAAAATGAAAAAACAAAAAGGAGTTTTACAATGGCAAGATTTACAAATTTCGCAACGATTTCTTATAACGGCATTACAAGAGATTCCAACACCGTAACGGGCGAACTTATCGAAACGCTTGCGGCGGCAAAAAACGTACTGTCGGGCAGTTACGTGTCGGACGGTAAACTGACATATGTGATATCTCTTATCAACAGCGGCACAACGGCGCTCAGCGCGCTGACCGTAACAGATGACCTCGGTGCTTACACCTATAACGGTGCAACTGTCTACCCGCTTGAATACACCGCAGACTCTTTGCGCTACTATGTCGGCGGCGTTTTGCAAACCGCCCCCACTGTTGCCGTAGCGCCGCCGCTTACTGTCAACGGCATAAGCGTACCTGCCGGTGGGAATGCCCTACTGATATACGAAGCAACTGTGACGGAATATGCACCGCTCGGTATTGAAGCCACTGTCACCAACACGGCAACGATAACCGGCGGCGGTCTGACAGACGCGCTCATCGCAACCGTTACCATCGGTATGGAGCCTCGTACCGATCTCGGAATCAGCAAATCGCTCTGCCCCACATCCGTCAGCGAAAACGGACAATTGACATACACCTTTGTTATTGAAAACTTCGGCAGTGTTGCCGCGGATGCGACAGCGGGCGTGGTGCTAAGCGACACTTTTTCCCCGAAACTGAATCCCATAACTGTTACCTTTGACGGCACCGCGTGGACATCGGGAACCAACTACACCTATGATGCAACCACCGGCGTTTTTTCTACGAACTCGGGACAAATAACCGTACCTGCCGCCACTTACACGCAAAACACAAACGGCACATGGACAACAACTCCGGGTACAGCCACGCTTGTAATAAGCGGAACGGTATGATTTTCGCAGGCGGTGTGTTTCAACCGTCATGCCAATAATTAAACTATATTGAGATAATACAAAAATCGACCCACGGGACTCAGTTCCCGTTGGGTCGATGACTTTTTTATTTTGTTGTAGGCCGAGATTCCAAACCGTACTCGACTTATCGAAGCATCTCTGTAATAAGTCGGACAGCGTTTTCGGTATCAACGCCTGCGGCCTCATAAACGGTTTGCCCCTCGGCGGGTGTTGCAAAGTTATCATCGGTTGCTATGACAAGTTTACGACAATTCGCAAGTGCGCCGCACACTTCCAACGCATCGCACAGATTCATGCCGAACCCGCCCGAGCGTATTTCTTCCTCAAGCGTCACAAACAATCGCGTCTTCGGTGTAACATATGCGGCAACCTCTGCGGCGAGCTTTTTATATGGCTTTATATATTCACAAAGGATCACGCCGCAACCGCATCCCGCGGAAGCAAGGCGATGGGATATCTCCACAGCCTCATCCGCCATTCGTCCGTGAACGGCAAGTATCACCTCCGGTTGCGCAGCGCCGTTTTTACCCTCATACACCCAACGCACGCCGAGTTTTTCCGGCACTCCGGTCGGATAAAAAAGTTTTTTTACTTTCTCGCTCTCCACCGCGTTGGGATATCTTACAGCCACGGTACCTCCCGCAGTAAGCGCAGCGGTAAAGCTCATGCGCAAGATATCATATGTCGCGGGCGTGTATATAGTCACTCCCGGAATGGAAGACAAAAATGAAACGTCAAATATACCGTGATGCGTTGCGCCGTCGCCCGCAGAAAGCCCCGCGCGATCTATGCATAACACAAGAGGCAGATCCTGCAATGCGGCATCATGCAGAATGTTATCATATGCACGCTGAAGAAAAGTTGAATATATTGCAGCCACAGGCTTCATACCGCCCGCCGCAAGCCCCGCCGCAAAGGTTACTGCGTGCTCCTCCGCTATTCCAACATCAAAAAAACGTGCGGGAAAGAGCTTTCTGAAATTTTCAAGTCCCGTTCCGTAGCTCATTGCCGCGGTAATGGCGCATATTCTGCCGTCCGCGGTTGCGGCGTCTACTATCACACGCCCGAACTCACGGGAAAAGCCTCCGCCCGAAACCGCTCCGCGCGGTGCTACAGAATGATATCTGCCCGGATCTGCCTCTGCGGGTTTATATCCGCGTCCCTTTTGCGTTTTAATGTGCAAAATAACGCTCTCGTCAAATTTTTTCGCCTCGCCGAGCACCACTTCAAGTTCCTCTCGGTCGTTGCCGTCTATCGGACCGAGATAGTAAAGGCCCAAATCCTCAAAATAACTCGATCCGTATATAAAGTCCTTTATTCCTTTTTTTAATTTCGTTATACCGCGCACGAGCGGGCGCCCGATAAGAGGCAGTGAGGAAAGAATGTGCCTTGTTGCCGCCTTGGTTCTGAAATAACTGGGACGATTTCGTATGCGCGATATGCTTTTTGCAAAGCTGCCGATATTACGAGATATCGACATTTCGTTTTCGTTTATAATTATAATAAGACGAAGCCCCTCGGTATGCTCGCAGTTATTTAGCGCTTCCTGTATCATGCCGCCGGTAAAAGCACCGTCGCCGATAACGGCTACGGTGTAACCGTCCGAGCCGCGAAGTTTTTCGGCACGCGCGATGCCGAGCGCGGCGGAAAGAGAGGTTGAACTGTGCCCCGCACCGAACGGATCGTGCGGACTTTCCGACCGTTTGGTAAAACCGGAAATGCCCCCCGAAGTGCGCAGAGTATCAAAACGATCACGACGACCCGTAAGCAACTTATGAACATAACTTTGATGGCCCACATCCCAAATTATATGGTCACGGGGACTGTCAAACACACGATGAAGCGCCAGAGTTAATTCTACAACGCCGAGATTTGACGCAAGATGACCGCCCATGCCAAGACACCCGTCGCCATCGGTGATTGTGGTAACAAGTCGCTCCCTGATTTCTTTTGCCAAAGCATCCAATGTTGCGGAATCCATTTCACGAAGATCGCCGGGCGAATTAACAGAGTCAAGTATATTCGTTTTTTTATCAGTTTCCATATCGCACATAACGTCCTCCGCACAAGTTTTTACATTTTATTATACCACACATATAAACATTTGTAAACGGTTGACGGCTTTTTTCTTTTTTTATCGACACAATGCCGATTTTTTTGCGGTGTCCACAGTTTTTTTTGCATTTTTGACGAAAAACGGATTGACAAAAGCATCGTAATAGGATATAATAAAAAGTAATAGTCTGCATGCGGAGCAGAACTACACATCAACCGTTCGAGTGACCCCGAACGGTATTATAATTAAGGAGATGGTATTTCTAATGGACGGTGACAGTTTATGCTGATCGCTATTTTTATTTTATTTGTTGTTTTGGGCGGATATTTCGCATGCGCCGAAAGCGCTTTTTCCGCCATGAACAAGATCCGTATTAAAAATCTTGCCGAAAACGGCAACCGCAAGGCCAAAGACGCTATGTTTGTATCCAACAATTTCGACAGGGCGCTGACTACTCTGCTTATAGGTATAAACATAACTCACATTGCCGCCGCATCCGTTTCGACCCTTCAGGTCACTCGTTGGTTTGACGCCAATGGACAGACCATGTCCGAGGGCGCAACACTGTTATGTACTTTCATCACTACGGGAATCGTATTTTTATTCAGTGAAATGATTCCCAAAAGCTTCGCCAACGATCGCCCCGACAGCGTTGCGCTGTTTACCGCGGCCTCGATGAAGATGTTGATGAAATTACTTCTCCCGCTTGCGGCTTTCTTCGGTTGGATATCGTCTTTCTTCTCAAGGCTCTTTAAGCATGAGGAGGCACCATCTATCACCGAGGAAGAACTTTACGAGATCATCGACACCGCCGAGGAACAGGGCGTCATGAACGAGGAGCAAAGCGACATGCTCAAATCCGCGCTCGACTTTGACGAAACCTGTGCACGCGACGTTATGACAATGCGCGACGACATTCAATATGTTGACGTTTCGCTATCCAACGAAGAACTGATAACACGCATAAAGTCGATTCCCCACTCAAGAATCCTTGTGTGCGACGGTGAACTTGACAATGTTGTGGGCGTTTTACCGATAAGAAAGTTTTTGCGTGCCTATCTTAAAGACGGTCACGTTAATCTGCGTTCGGTAATACTAAAGCCGCATTTTGTCAACTGCAACGACAATATCGACGAATTGCTTGATACCATGCGTCAGCACAAGATCTATCTCGGAATAGTTCGGGATCAGGATAACAGAGTGTGCGGCATAGTTACCATCGAAGATTTCCTTGAAGAACTGGTTGGCGAGATATGGGACGAAGAGGATATAGTCGAGGATGACTTTATCAAACTCGGAGGCAACCGTTTCTTGGTCTCTCCCACGCTCACACTCGGGAATGTTTTCGAACGCATGGGGATTGCTCTTCCGGACGGTTCGGAGCGTGCGTCCGTTCAGCCTGTCGGCGTTTGGGTACAAGAACGTTTCGGACGTCTTCCCAACGAGGACGAGACCTTTACGTTCGGCGACACAGAGGTTTGTGTTGATGAAGTAAACGACACGCGCGTTACCGGACTTATATTCCGCATCATCGATGAGGAAGAAGACCCAAACGAGGTCGCCGACGCAAACACAACAGCGGAGGTGAGCAACTGATGACAGCGGGTAAATATATTACATACGGTCTTATAATCTTTTTAATGCTTGTACTTTCCGCATTCTTTTCGGGAAGCGAGATATCCTTTAACGCCGCCAATAAGATGCGCTTACGCAAATCGGCGGAGAGCGGTTCAAAGTTATCTCGGCTTGCAAACACTATAAGCGATTACTTTACTGTAGCACTTTCAGCCATACTTATCGGTAACAATCTTGCCAATATTGCCGCATCTACGGCGGCAACGTCAATAGCCATCGCACTGCTGAAAAACGTAAGCGGCGGGGATGCCCTCGCCTCCACTCTCTCAACGATAATCATGACCGTTATAGTCCTTATATTCGGTGAGATAGTTCCTAAACTTCTCTGTAAACAGCATGCGGACACGGTGGTACTGTGGGTTTCGATCCCCGTTCTTATTCTTACGGTTATTCTCTCCCCCGCCGTAGCCGTCGTTATGGGGCTTTTGTGGGTATTGAGGTTTATTTGGGGCAAGGATAAATCCAGCGGAGTTACCGAGGAGGAGCTTTCGTCCATCATCGACACCGTCGAAGAAGAGGGCGTTATAGACGAGGCGCAGGGCGACTTGCTTCAATCGACTCTTGAATTTCATGAGACAACGATAGATGAGGTAATGACTCCCAGAATCGATCTTACAACGATCGATATCGACGATGACCGAGATGCGATAATAGAAACTATTGAAAACTCCACTTTTTCACGTATTCCGGTATACGAAGACGGCATAGATAATATTATCGGCGTTTTGTATCTCAATCAATATTACCGCGCCGCGGTAGATGATCCCAACGCAGAGATAAAATCAATGCTGATGAAACCCTGTTTTCTGCACAAAGCGATGCATTTGCCGGATGCATTGCGACATTTGCGAGATCGACGTACGCATATTGCCATCGTTATAGACG
>CAZISZ010000052.1:0-9369 GCA_964542035.1 uncultured Ruminococcus sp.
CTGCCAGCTTCGCCCCGCCTTCCTTCAGGGCATCCAATGTTTCGGGAATGCCCGCGTCCTCAATATATTGCCATATCGCACGGCAGATTTCCGCTGTCGATTCGGCATTTTCTATTGCCGCAAATAAAGGAACCAATCTATCGCGAAGCCACTCGCGCACGACATTTGCGCGTTTGAGTATTTCATCTCCGCGAGCGGTGCGATGTTCGGCAAATCCGTCCGGATTCATATTCCATGGTTCGTCCGACCAAAACGCGCGTCCGTTTATGTTCCATTTCTCCGTGTAGCTTTCAAAAATATCGGCATCTCTTGTCGATATCCCCAAAAGTCCCGTTTTGATATGCGCCACTACGTCCTCACGCCGCCACCCCATTGCATGTATTCGCAATGCGGAAAGGATCAGTCTTGCCGGCGGGCGCGTGGAAAAGCCTGTTTTTTCCGAAAGAAAATAGGGTAACCCAAGCTTTTCGAGCGATATATCGATTATTCCTCGGTATTTTTCTGCGTCACGCGCTATGATAACGATATCACGACAGCGCATGCCTGACATTAAGAGTTCTTTTATCCGCGCCGCTGCCATATCGCATTCGGAATACGGATCCGCGGCGGAGTAAAGTTCAACATGTCCGCGCTCATCTTCCGGTATCTCTTTGCAGATTCGTTCTCCGGCGAATTGACGGCAAACAGCTGACAACTCGGTGCCGGCGCGGCGGGGGTCGCCAAGACATATAATATTCGGCTCAATACCCAGCGCCGAAGCGTCTCGGCGCAGTCGCTTGGAACTTTCACGTGATGACAATGCGCAGATCGCGCGGTCGTGAGGCGAAGCTATGGGGAGAGTTATAACCACCTCGTCTGCCTGCCGCATTATCAGTTTTATTATATTATGTTCTTGTCCGGTAAAGCTGGAAAATGAATCGATGTATACCGACATCCCGTGAAAGTACGGTTTATCGATAAGAGATTGTGCAAGTCTTGCGAGATCATCGTCAGAGTCGGAGAAATTTTGTCCGAGTAAAGCGTTGTATGCCGAATATATAAGCGATATGTCATACAGACGATCCGCCGACGAGGCATCGCCGATCCGATCGGATGTTTTCAGCTTTTGTGATGCCGTGCGAAGCATATCGGCGGTAATTCCACCTGCGCGCAGTTCCTTTATCGTGCCAAGCATAGCTGATGGCAGGGCAGGGTCTCGTGCGACTCTGCCGCCGTATTCTTTCAAAAAAGGCGAACACTCGCGCAGTGCGCGCCACATAAACAAAAGTTTGCGGCTTGGGTCGGCGTAATTGTAAACAAGCCCGCCGTGTTCGCGAAAAACTCTGTTTGCAAGGCGTGAAAAATTGAGCGCCTCCACATTTAACTGCGCCGCAGGTGGAAGCATGGAGGCGATCTTGCCTTCGATTTCCACCGTTTCCTGTTCGGGGACGATAAGCAGTGCGCGTTTGCCGTGTGCCGCGTCAGCGTCGAGACGCGACATTATATATTCCGTTTTGCCTGAACCCGGTCTGCCGTATACGAATTCGACCATGAAAATATCCTCCGATTGCCTGTGCAACACCCAATGTCGATAGGTGCAATTAACAGGCGTAGATAGCATAAATCACAAATATATCATTACCGTATCGGGAGCCGTAAACAGCCGATACATTTTGCGGCGGAGCTTGAAATAAAACCGCCGCCTTATTATATACACACCCTCCGATTCACGTCGCATTGAACTGTATCCTCCGCGCCCGCCCGCTCCGCGTGAGGATATCAAATACGGCGATACGATTAAAACCGTGCCTCTGTAGGAAAGCGCCGCCGCATGTCTTGTGAGAGTACCTCCGTTACCGAGGACGCAGCGGTCGCGAGGCGGAAAAACAAAGGTCATGCCGCCTTTTTGCGCCAATCGTTGCACGGCGGCAAGATCCGAAGCGGTGCTTATCGCGGCATCGATTTCCGAAGCTAACAGCCAAAGCAATACTGCGGGGGAAAATGCCAACACGATGCCGAGCGCAATTATGAATGCCGCGCCGGCCTCTATCGCCGATATTATCATCGACAGAAGTCGCAGTGCGGAGGAGAAAAGGCGAAAACGGCGGAAGTACGAGCTTATATCTTCCCAAAGTTCAAATCCGCGGGTGGAAAGCGCCGTATTGAGCAGAAATGACAAATAACTGCGTCCCGCAAAACGCCTTTGGTCCAGTATGGCAGAGGCAATGTGACGCTCGGTTCTGCGCCCCGAGCGAGAACCGAGCACGGCAAGCCGTCTCGTGTCTCGCGCTATCCTTGCGCGAAGCCAGGCTTCTTCGCCGAGCGTAGAATAGCACCGAAAAGGTGTTATTACGTTTGTTTTTAGAGTGTTGCGATCGTCATTATTATTCATAATTCGACATGCGGCACTCTCATTGCGAAAAAGACGGCATTGATGGATTTTTGCCGTTGCGATTGCGTTTTTACCGATATAAAGTATATCATATTTTTCACCTCATGACAATGATTTGCGAAAAACTAATTTGTTATTCTGCGCATTTTGGTAAAATTGCTGTTGAAAAAAATTCGATTTTGGTGTATACTGGAGTGTGACGAAGCATGTTTCGAAGTTTTGTATTTGACTTCATTTGATTTCAAACGTTATTTCATGCATCATCATAAAACCGTCACAAAGTATCTTTATAATATAGACAAATGAAAAAACGCAAAGGAGACCTGATGTTATGATTGAAAATGAAAAGAATATCATTGGCTCGGAAATGACAAATGCCGAGTCGGTAAATAACGAATTGCGTGAAAATGAAATCGAAACAAACGTGGCTTCAAGGACGGGCGATCTTGAAAATACAAACAAATCCGCGTCCATGACCGATAATAATGCTGAAACTGCGCATGCCGGAGCAAACGCGAACCGCGATAGCGGCGGGGAAAACACCTCTGCTGATAGTGCGGAGCGATCTTTCGGTATCACTTATATGCCGGATGGTGGAGTGAGCGGCGGCAAAACCGAAAACGTCGTTAACGAGACAGCCGGTGGCGGGTACAGATATGTATCTTACGGTGCATCAAACGGTGCGGGCGCCGAAAACGGCGGTTATAACGGCGGTGTAAATTATAATAACAATAATCACAACGCAAATCCCGTCAATGGTTCCAACGCAAATATTGTTGTGTCGCAAAAGCCAAAAAAGAAAAGATCGCGCTCCGGCAAAAACGGACATTTGGCGGCAGTGCTCTCATGCGTGGTGGTGGCTTGTGTGTTGCTTTCCGGCCTCGCCGCGTTTGGCGGAACTTTCGCTGCAAACAGGCTGGCGGGAAATTCCGGTGGCGATACGTTGGGTTCAACTTCGCAAAGCGGAGGTAATGTTCAGATGTTCCAATCCTCTCGCGAAGTTGAAACGCTTAAAGTCGATTCTACCGGAAAGCTTATGACGGTTGCCGAAACGGCAGCACTGGTTAAGTCATCTGTCGTTGAGATAGTAACCGAGACAATAGAAAACAGTTCATATCTCGGACAGTATGTTCTCAGTGGAGCGGGAAGCGGAGTTATCGTATCCTCCGACGGTTATATAATAACCAATCATCACGTTATAGACGGCGCATCGAAAATTATCGTAAGACTTACCGACGGCAGTGAGTACGAGGCTGCGCTCATCGGTTCGGATGAGCTTGCCGACATAGCCGTAATAAAGATAAAGCCTGCGGATGGTGTGACTCTCAGCGTTGCGGTGCTCGGTGACAGTGATAAGCTTGTTGTCGGTGAATCGGTTATAGCCATAGGTAACCCGCTCGGAGAGCTGGGCGGCACAGTTACGGATGGTATTGTCAGCGCGCTTGACAGAGATGTTACCGTTGACGGTAAGAGCATGAATCTGCTTCAGACCAATGCGGCAATCAACCCCGGTAACTCGGGCGGCGGTCTGTTTAACCTTTACGGTGAGCTTGTGGGTATTGTAAATGCCAAATATTCAAGAACCGGCGTTGAGGGACTCGGGTTTGTAATTCCCATCAATAACGCCAAGAGTGTCAGTGAACAGTTAATTGAATACGGCTATGTACGCGGACGTCCCGCGCTCGGTATTACGGTTTACGATGCTGATGTTTATACAGCATGGAGATACTACGGTTCCACCCAAGCGGGCGCATATATCGAGAGTGCAGATGAATCCACGGGTCTTCAGCGCGGCGACCGTGTAATCAGCATTGACGAAAACGAGGTTGGTAGCGCAAGCGATATCTCCAATTATGTCAATACAAAAGCCGTGGGCGATTCGGTAAGCGTTGTTGTCATGCGCCGCGGCAAAACTGTACAGCTCAGCATAACACTTAAGGAAAAAGTGCCGGAAAGCACGGATAATTCTAACTGAAATAAATAACAGAGGCTCAGCCTCCTCGTTGCCTAATTAAGCGACCGTTTCTCATGAAAAACGAGACGTATCTGTTGAAACACGGCAAGGTTGAGGCTGAGCCGTATCGAGTTTGATAGCTTTTCGATATGCTTTTGACGGCAATGAATAATAACACAGTGAGGGCAGTGATGTATAATATATTGGTCGTTGATGATGAATCGCGCATACGCACGATAATAAAAAAATATGCCGAATTTGAGGGACACAGTGTTACCGAAGCGGCGGACGGAATGGAGGCGGTGCTGCGTTGCCGCGAGGGCGGATTTGATATTGTTATTATGGACATTATGATGCCGGAACTTGATGGTTTTTCCGCCGTCAGAGAAATAAGAAAAAGCTCTTCCGTACCTATTATTATGCTTTCCGCTCGCGGTGAAGAATATGATAAGATAAACGGTTTCGGACTCGGTATAGATGATTATGTTGTAAAGCCGTTCTCTCCCAAAGAACTCATGATGAGGATCGAGGCTGTCATGAAGCGCGTTAAGCGCGGCGGTGGGGACATGCCCAACGGAAGTAAACCGCATGAAACGGTTGAAATAGATGACGGCGGGCTCAGAGCCGATATAACGGCGCGACTCGTTTATATCGACGGAGAAAGGGTGGATATGTCTCCGAAAGAATATGACCTGTTTTTCTATCTCCTTGCAAATCGCAACATAGCGCTCTCGCGCGAAACGCTTTTGCGCGAAGTATGGGGGTATGATTTCTACGGCGATGCCCGCACGCTTGATACCCACATAAAGCTGTTGCGTAAAAGTCTCGGCAGATATTCCGATCGCGTGGTTACCCTGCGCGGTGTTGGATACAGGTTTGAGGCATAATCGTAGGACTTTACTGACCTAAAACAAATTCAAACCAAGAAGGGACTGCCAATAATGTTCGGTAACGGCAAATTAAAAAAAAATAAGCCCGCAAAGCAAGGCAAAGCCGTAAGCGTTCATGTAAGACTTATACTTTATTTTGCCTGCTTTGCGGCGGTGATGTTGGTTATAATTTGGGTGCTTCAAATAGGAATGCTCGATTACTTTTACCGTGGCACAAAACTTGATGAACTCACTCATGTATCCAAGGAACTTGAGAGTGCTATAGGTGACGATGATCTTGAGAGTCGCGCCGTTGATCTTGCCATGGCATACGATACCTGCATCAGAATATTCAGAGTCGATTCCGGATATCTCGGGAGCGAAGTCGTAAGCACGGATATCGTGCCGGCGTGTCTTATACATCATTTGCCCACAAATATGTTAAACAGTTTTTATCAGCATGCCATATCAAACGGCGGCAAGTGGTCAACGCAAAAAAAACTCGGCATAGATGATAATGATGATGAGATGAACGGCAGCTTTTCCGTAAGTCGCGGTATCAGCGCGGTAAGCGCATATATAGTTACCGTGGGTGGCGAGGATTATGTTATCTTTTTAAATACCGAATTTTTGCCGATGACTTCCACCGTGCGAACGCTCGGGGTGCAGTTTTTTTGGATAGCCGTGGGGGTTCTCGCGGCGGCGGTCGTGCTGTCGCTTTTCTTCTCTCGGCGTATATCACGACCGCTTGAAAATATGAACCGAGCCGCAAAAAAATTGGCGATCGGCGAATATGACGTTACATTTTGCGAGGACGGATATCTTGAAACGCGCGAACTTGCGGCAACGCTTAATTACGCCGCGGGTGAGATAGCGCGGTCGGATAGTTTACAGCGTGAACTTATAGCCAATGTTTCGCACGATTTGCGCACGCCGCTTACCATGATATCCGGGTATGCAGAGGTCATGCGCGATATTCCCGGCGAGAACTCGCCGGAAAACCTGCAAATAATAATAGATGAGTCGCAAAGGCTGTCCGAACTTGTTACCGATATGCTGGATCTTTCAAAGATTCGTGCGGGTTCAAAAACGCCGAATATGACGCACTTTGATCTTACCGAGACGGTTGGGGAGGTAATGGCGAGATATGAAAAGCTTGTGGCACATGACGGATATGATATCTCCTTTGCCGCTTGCGGTACAGCATTGGTGTATGCCGACCGCACAATGATGCTTCAGGTGGTGTATAATCTTATAAACAATGCGGTAAACTACACCGGCGATAATAAGAAAGTTGCGGTGAGGGAACAGATTTTTGAACGTTCTGACATAAAATACGTTCGCATATCAGTTGCCGATACGGGTCCCGGTATTCCGCGCGATCAAATTCCGCTGATATGGGACAGATATTATAAGATAGATAAGGTTCATCGCCGAGCCATGGTAGGCACGGGACTTGGGCTGTCCATTGTTAAAGGGATACTTCGTGCACATAACGCTGCGTATGGCGTTGAAAGCATCGAAGGCGTCGGCTCGACATTTTGGTTTGAGTTGCCGATAGTTTCGGGAGAAAGTGTGGGGAGGTAATATAATTGGGTGTAACAAACACAAAAAAGAAATATAATAAAAACGATATTATAAGATATGTTGTAATGATGATCTGCGCCGTAATATTCATCGTTTGCATAGTTGAACTTTTTAAGATTTTTGCCGAGTATCACGAGTCGGATGAATACTATAACAATTTAAACCAAACTTTCGAATATTCTCCCGTTAATGCGGCGAACGGATTTACCATTTTTCCAATGGCTGCCAATGTTGCCGCCACACCGCTTGCAAGTTATCAAAGCCAAAAAAACAATCCCGGTTCTATCCATATTTCCAATAGCGGGAGTTATAACGTTTCAACGGGGAATGCCGAGTTTCAGCGCGATCTTGCAATGCTTAACAGTTTGCGCGAGCAAAACAGCGATACATTCGGGTATATAAGGATAGACGATACAAAGATCAACTATCCCATCATGCAGGGGGAGGATAACGATTATTATCTGCAACGCGGGCTTGACAAAAAATATTTAAAAGTCGGTTCGATATTTGCCGATTATCGTAACAGCCGTACAATAACAGAAAACAAAAACCTTATTATTTTCGGTCATAACATGCTAAATGGTAGCATGTTTCACGATCTCGCAAGGCTGGATAAGGATCTGCATAAGGATGCGGAACAGTATCTGAGCGAGCACGACGAAATACGAATATCTTCTTTTGACGGCATATACATCTTCAAAATATTCGCCTTTTATCACACAACGGATGAAGACCCGTATCTTGTCACAAATTTTTTCTCTGATGCGGCTTTTTTAAGCTATTGCAATACCGCCATTGAGAAATCCATGCACGATACCGGTATTACCGTTGATGCGAATGATATTATACTCACCCTTTCCACATGCGTCAACGGCAAGCCTGACGAAAGGTATGCCTGCCACGCAAAACTGGTGGAGATAAAAAAATAACGTTGCGAGATAAATGCCGCGCTGATGTGTTATATGATATTGTATATGTAACTTTTTTTAAAATTGAAAGCCCCAAGTGTTGCAATATGGGGCTTTTTGTTATATAATAAATCTAACTATAAAATTATAGGCATACGCTGTTTGCTGTACATTATGTATTTATCGGGTCGTACCGCGCGGGGGCGAGCCTACGGTTATGGAGAGTTATATGGATCAGATCGAGCCGAAAAACATTGACGTTGACGGTGAACAAGGATTTTCCGCGCATACTACGGCGGATAATTTGAGTGATAAAGATAATATATTTTTGAGATCGCTCGATGAGCTGACCGTTGAAGATGTGGCTCCCGATCGGGTGACTAAACGCCGCAAACGGAGTGCGGTGGGAATTTTGCGCATTTTTCTTATCGCCGTTTGTGCAGTGATATTTATCATTTGTATGATAGAACTTATCGATATATTTGATAACTACAAAAGAGCAGACAGGCTGTACGATGACATCGCGGCCGCGTTTAACAGCGCGGGGGTGGCGAGTAGCGATGGTATAATGTCGGCGCTTATGGCGGCGGCAACACCGGATTCTCCGCTCGGCACATATTCCTCGCAAAAAACTAGCGGAACCTACGGTACTTCGGATGGCGGACTTGCCAAGCCGACAAAAAGTGTGGAATTCCAGCGCAAACTGGCGTATCTTGAACTTTTGCGCGATGAAAATCCCGATACTTACGGATTTATTGTTATTGACGGTACGAATATCTCATACCCGGTTGTGCAATCCACCGATAACAGCTATTATCTAAAGCGTGGTTTTAACGGTTCGCAACTAAACACGGGAACCATCTTTGCGGATTTTCGCAATGATAAATGTGTTACCGAAAATAAAAATGTCGTGTTGTATGGACATAATATGCTTAACGGCAGTATGTTTCACGATATTGCAAAGTATGACCGAGATTTTCCCGGAAAGTACGGTGTGCGTTATGACGGAAGCGAGTACGGTGAGGATTTTTTTACTTCGCATAGGTATATAAAGTTGTTTACATTTGACGGTATATACACTTTTGAGGTCTTTTCGTTTTATGAGACGACCGAGCGTGACAGGTACTTTACCACCGATTTTGCTACCGACGAGGAGTTTTTGGCATTTTGCGACCGTGCCGTAAGTCGTTCACAGTATGATACCGGTATTACAATGACGGCGGACGATGTTATGATAACTCTTTCCACTTGCGTAAATCTAACTCCGAGTGGCAGATACGCTTGCCATGCCAAACTGATAAAGATAGAAAACTGAAAAAGCCCTTAATTCGGCGTGTAAAAATGAAGACTTATGGAAAATATTGATCACACTCAAACTTGCGGCCGCTTTTCGGCTCTTAAATGTCCAATATGCGGAGATCTGCTTGAATTATCGGGGCGTTCGTATATCTGCGGCGGCGCTATGGGAAAAAGACATTGTTTTGACCGCGCTGCCGGAGGATATGTAAATCTTGCTTTTGTAAAGGGACACAGCGCCGTATCCGGTGACCCGCCTGAGGCCGTACGTGCGCGTTCTGCTTTTTTGGATCGCGGTTATTATCAGCCTGCTGCCGATATGATAGCGGAACTTGCCGATAAATATTGTCCCCGCGGACTTTTGGCAGACGCGGGATGCGGAGA
>CAZISZ010000053.1:0-9367 GCA_964542035.1 uncultured Ruminococcus sp.
TAACGGGGCAAGCCCATTCCTTTGCAAGATCAATGCTTTCCGTGCAGTAGAAGCCCTGACCGTAATCGTTATATGTTTTGCCGATGCCGAACTTCGGCAACTCCACAATCTGCTGAAAACCGTGATAGATAATCAAATCTTGTTTCATGGTACATCTTCAAAAGTAATACCAAGGTATTAGTCTGACTGTATTATAATACCACAGTATTAGTTTGTCAACGGATTTCCGAAAAGAACACAGAAAAGATACAAATTTGAAAGGAGCAACCTATGGCTGAAAAGCAAACAAACAAAGAACGGTTGAAAGACATTTGTAACACTACTCTATCGTGGAGACGTTTTTGTTTGTTCTGCTTGAAAAAACATCGGTGACGTGGTATAATCAAATAAATAAAAACGAAGGGAATAAGGATATGAAAAAACATCTTTGGTTGAGGATTATTATAACCGTGGCGGTAGCATTGATTCTCGTTACGGCGGGACTTGTAGTATACCTAACGGTATCGGAGTACCGTCCCGCCGATATGCAGGATGCCGATCATTGGGAGAGGATTGAGGGAGAGACTGTCTCGCTCGGTGAGCAAATGACGCTTTACAGTTGGAATATCGGATACGCGGGGTTGGGCGCAGGGACGGATTTCTTTATGGACGGCGGAGACAATGTTAATCCCACCGATGACGAAGTGACGGCAAATCTTGCTGCGATTTGCGATTTTATATCTTCAAACTCGGCGGACGTATGGATGTTGCAGGAGGTGGACGTAAACTCTTCTCGTACCGACGGTACCAATGAATTATTTGCCGTTTCACAGGCGTATTCCGGCAGTGCTGCACTGGCATATAATTACAAATGTGGATTTGTGCCTTATCCGTTGCCGCCCATAGGGCGTGTGGCAAGCGGCGTGGCAACACTTACCGGCATGGAGGTAATCGGCACGCCGCAAAGGGTGGCGTTGCCCTGTCCGTTCTCATGGCCCGTGAGCACTGCCAACCTTAAGCGCTGTTTGCTGATTACACGTTTGCAAACAGACGCGAGCGACCACGAGGTGGTGATTGTAAATCTTCACCTTGAGGCATACGACGACGGAGAGGGGAAGATATCACAAACAAAACAGCTGATGGAGTTGTTGCAAACCGAATACGAAAAAGGTAATTATGTCATTGCGGGCGGCGATTTTAATCGGGCATTCCCGGGAACATGGGATATATACCCCGTCGTGGGGGACGTGTGGATGCCGGGAAGCCTTGACGCCGGAGACCTTCCGGAGGGGTTTGGTTATGCCTTTGACAGCACCGTAGCCACCTGTCGTTTGCTTGACCGCCCGCTGGACGAGGATAGCCAAAAGTATGTGCTTGACGGATTTATAGTTTCCCCGAATGTCAAAGTGGAGCTGGTCGAAACGATTGATCTCGGATTTAAAAATTCGGATCATAATCCTGTAAAACTTACCGTTACGCTTTTACCTTGACGATGTTTCACCTATCGTCGAAAAAATATTTCATTGAATGTGTGTAAACGTATTGTCGTTTTGAAAAGATAAATGCGGCGATTTGATGTGAGGCATGAGTGGTTGCTATGTTTTTTTCGCATATTGCCGAATTTTTGTTGCGCGGGAGCCTTTTTTGTTGTATAATAAAATCGGCGAGACGATATTTCTTGCCAAACAAAAAAGATCATGCCGAGACATGACAGATAAAAGGATAAGGGTGAAAAAATGGAGATAAAACTTACAACCGCCACATATGATGAGGTCGTTGGCGGTGCAACGGGCACTGTGCTTATAGATTTTTGGGCTGAGTGGTGCGGTCCCTGCCGCATGATAGCGCCGATAATTTCCGAAGTTGCAGCCGAGAATCCCGAGATAACCGTTTGCAAAGTGAATGTGGATGAGGAACCGGAACTTGCAAATAAATTTGAAATAAAATATATACCGACTCTTGCGGTGCTTCGCGGTGGTCGTTTGCTTGATTCCGTCAGCAGCTATATGGACAAGTCTGCGGTGCTTGATTTTATCAGGGCGGCGGAGGCACGCTCATGAAGCCACATGTAAGGCTTAACGATAATGCCGCTTGTTGTGACGGCGGTGAGAGAGGGGCTGCGTCGCACCGGCGGGTATTGTCCCAGCGTTCGCGAACAGAGTGAGGATACCAAATGCATTTGCCGCGCTTTTCGCGAGCAGATGGCAGATCCTAATTTTGAGGGCTATTGCCACTGCATGCTGTATTATAAATCAAAGGCAAAAGATTCGGAGCCGGCAGATAAGAATTCTGATTGAAAAATGTTCGTGTTTCGTATTCGAAACTCAAAAACAACGGAGGATCTGTCATGGAAAAGTTGACATCGACTCAGCTCATTGCGGAGCTTAAGAGTAAAAAACGAAAAAAGATAATTCTCGATACCGATGCGTACAATGAGGTTGACGATCAATATGCAATCGCCTATGCCATGTTGTCGGATGACAGGGTGGAAATATCTTCTGTAAATGCCGCGCCGTTTTTAAACAGCCGTTCAACTTCGGCGTGGGACGGTATGGAAAAAAGTTATAAAGAGATATTTCATATTACCGAATTGACCGACAAAAAAAAGGCGGGAGAGGTTCCCGTATATCGCGGTTCGGAACGTTTTTTGTCCGCTCAAGGAGAATGTATTGAGTCTGAGGCGTGCGATAATATCATACGTACCGTTATGGAGAGCGATGAGCGCGTTTATATAGTGGCTATCGGTGCTATTACCAACGTAGCGTCGGCTATTATAAAGGAGCCGCGCATTTGCGAGCGCGCCGCGCTGATTTGGCTTGGCGGTCATGCACTTGACTGTCCCGATACGCGTGAATTCAATTTGCGGCAGGATATTTTGGCGGCGCAAACCGTGTTCGATTCCACGATGCCGTTTTTGCAGATCCCCTGCAACGGCGTTTGCAGTTCTTTTATTACAACCATTCCGGAAGTGGAATATTATCTGCGAGGCAAAGGCGCGCTTTGCGATTATCTTTGCGATATCACCGCCTCATACACCAACCAACCGTACGGTTGGTCTAAGGTGATATGGGATGTTACCGCCATTGCCTGTTTTACAAAACCGGAGGCGTTGGATATGGTGGTGCTTCCGCGCCCTTATATCACTTCCGATTGTCGCTATGCATTTGATGCCGCGCGCGAGCCGTTTGTTTATATTCGCAGGATACGGCGCGACCCGATATATGCCGATCTGTTTTTGAAACTTTCGGGTGTCGGCTGCTGAAACGAGCCGCGTATCCCCGATGAAAATTATATGCCCGGCGGGAGCGGTTATATCACCGCACCGCCGAGTCCGTAAAAAAGGAGACGATGCCATGTCCCAAAACGTACATTTGATATACAGTGATAACCAACTTCTGCTTGCCGCCGCCGAGCTCTCCCCGATGCTCGGTCTGTGCATGGTCGATACGGGTATTCCCGTTGAGATTGCGAAAGGGGACGAGTTGTCCGTTTGCCGCAAGGGTGACGGATACCGTCTGACATATCGCCGAAAGCACGAGTTCTTTCGCGGGCTTTCGCTGCTCTCCACTGCGCTGACGGAGGGGAGCGAATATCGTGAAACCGGACGGTGCGATATGCTTTGCTATATGGCAGATGCATCCCGCAACGCTGTGCCGAGCGTTGAAGGATCCAAAAAGCTTATTCGCCTTTTGGCGGCAATGGGGTATGACTCTTTTATGCTCTATACCGAGGATACATACGAGGTGGAGGAGTATCCCTATTTCGGTCGTATGCGCGGTCGCTACAGCATAGCGGAACTGCGAGAGATAGATGATTATGCCGATATGTTCGGCATTGAGGTTATCCCCTGCATTCAAACGCTTGCCCATCTTGCCACCGCTTTGCGGTGGCCCGGAATGTCGAAAATGTGGGATTGTGATGATATCCTTATGGTGGGCGAGGAGCGTACATATGATTTTATTCGCGCTTGTCTCAAGGCTTGTCGCGGCGCATTCCGTTCAAACAGGATCAATATCGGTATGGATGAAGCGCACATGCTCGGTCGCGGCAGATATCTTACGCATAACGGTTACCGTCCGGCACCGGAGATAATGCTTGAGCATCTCGGACGTGTTGCCGAACTTTGCGACGATGCAGGATATAGTCCAATGATGTGGAGCGATATGTTTTTCCGCATGGCGTTTGGCGGTGCGTATCGAGTACGTGAGGGCGAGATCGCCCCCGAGATAATGGCGAAGGTGCCCCAAAACGTTACTCTTGTTTACTGGGATTATTATTCGCTTGACCGCGCGATATTCGATCACATGGTAGAATGCCATCAAAAATTCGATAACCCGCTCATATTTGCCGGAGGGGCGTGGAAGTGGTCGGGCTTTGCTCCGCACAATGCGTTTTCTCTCGCCTCCACTCGCTTGCAGTTGGATTCTTGTGCCGAGCATGGGCTTTCCGGCGTTATAGTAACGGGGTGGGGAGATAACGGTGGCGAAGCGTCGCAATTTTCCACTCTGCCCACGCTGTTGTATTTTGCCGAGCGGCTTTACAGAGGAGTTGAGGCGGATGAACGGTGGCTTGACATTCGCGCGCGCACGATATTCGGCATGCTTTTTTCCGAGCTTATGCTGCTTGATTTGCCAAATGCATTGCCGGGAACATCGCCGACCGAGATGTCACATCCGGTTTGCCCTTCAAAGTACCTGCTTTACAACGACCCGCTTGAGGGACTTATGGACTGTCATGTTGGTGCCGAGGCGCCCGAATATTACAGAAATGCCGCAAGTAGGTTATCGGCTTTTGCAGATCATGAGCGTTGGGGATATATTTTCCGCTCGCTCGGTTCGTTGTGCGCGGTTCTTGCCGATAAATGCGACCTTACCCTGCGCATACGCGCCGCATATCTTGAGGGCGATCGCGATGCCGTGCGGCGTTTGGCGCATAGGGAGATACCCGCGATTATATCCGAGCTTGATGTGTTCATAGAAGATTTTCGCCATCAGTGGTATGCCGAAAATAAGACTTTCGGGTTTTCGGCGCACGAGGAACGCCTCGGAGGATTGCGCCTGAGGCTTGTATCCGCCGCCGCGCGGCTTGATTCATGGCTTGACGGAGAGGTGAAGACTATTGCCGAACTTGAAGAGCCTGTCCTGTCAATAGACGGACGCACATGCGACGATCGCTCGCCGTATATAAACTTCAACAATTGGGAGCGTACTGTCGGTGCCGGCATTGTTTGATACATATTGGCGCCGATACAATGGTATATTTACTGTTTTGAAAAAAATTCAATATTGATAAAAAGCGTCCGCAGGTGTGAGTATGATATCGCGCCTGCGGATGCTTTTGCCGAAGTGCGGAGAAATTACGTTATCCTATTATATTATCGATATCTGCGCAAAGTTTAATTTTTTACTTGCGGTAACGGGCTGATAGTGGTATAATTATAATGTATAAAAAATAAAACCGTGCGGTGGCTTGTTTTTTGCTTTCCGCGCCGCCCGGAAGATCATGATTAAACGAAAGGAAAAAACATGAATAATATCGTTAAGGACAACATAAAGCTGTGGCATTCACCTGCATCGTATGCCGTTGCGGGTCATGGGCAGGATATATTTGCGGCTGTCGAACACCCTGCGGCTATGCTTTTTGAGGAATTGCCGCAAAGGCTTGAACTTTTACTCGCCACCTGCGGCGGGGTTGAGACCCGTCAAATGGTTCCGTGCGATTCATTTGTATCCGGTGATCGCGCATTTGAGATATATTCGGCGCATATTCCCGCCGCGCTCGTAACATCGGGGCGGCTCGGATATACGATATCCGGAGGTGGTATGCGCGGAGACTATTCGCTTGAAGTCACCACTCTCCCCGCACCTCCGCCGTTGATTATCACGGAGATGTTTCTCCGCGCCAAGGGCGCGGAACATGCCGCCTATATCGAGTTGTACGCGGCGGGCGGTGAGGATGTTGATCTTAACGATTGGGATCTTATTCTGACATCCGACTTGACCGCGCCGGTGCGCTACCCGCTTGCCATTGAGCGAGGAGTTATACTCCATGCGGGCGAGACGGCGGTTTGGTGGCCTGTGATGCGCCGCAACTTTAATGTTGACAAGATGGGGCGTGATTCCACAACTCCGGTCGATCTGTGCGCCGACCTTAATTCAATGTACTATCCGCCCGTGCCGGCTGCCGACCCGGAGCAGATACGTATTATTGCGGTAAATTATGCCGAGCGGGATGCCGACGGCAAGGTGCGCGTGAATGTTGATGCGGAACCGTTGCAGTTTGAATATAATCCTTGGATCATCAGTCTTGTGCCACATGGTAGTGATGTGTCGGATGCGGTTTACACCCTTGCTTATAATACGGTATGGGGACGTTGGGATGCGCATGTAAGGCGTGCGTCCGAGTGGGGAATAGATTTGCGTCATCCGAATGAGGCGGTAAATATCAGTCATAATACCGCGCCCACGCCGGGTACATTGGGTGCCGATCAGGCTGCACCGAATGCCGATGCGCCCACTCCGCTCATCCTGCCGCTGTTGCCGGATGGTGAGATCTACATGGGGGATGAAAAACATGAGATACTGTTTGCCGCGCTGACCGGCGACGCGGAGAGCACCGTTACTTCCGCATGGGCGGAAATTATTATCGATGGCGGCGATGTGCGCCTTGCCGCAACGGTGGGAGATGACGGCCTTTGGCATGTTGCGATCCCGTGTAAGCTTATAGAGCGTGTTTCGCGGCTTGAATATTCACTCGGTGCCACAAACGGTACACGTGAGGCGACAATTCACTCCCTGTCTGTCGCTGTGTTCGATAATGCAGGTCCGCGTATTGTATCCATGCGCCCCACGCCGAGGTATGCATACGATATCGGCGGAGATCTTGAAATATCGGCAAGTTATTATGATATTTCCGGCGTGCGACTTTCCGAGTGCCGCATGTTGCTGGATGAGCGTGATGTAACCGCCGCTGCAAATTGGAGAGCGGACGGTGTAAGTCTCAACGTGCCGCGCCTAATGACCGTTGGCGATCACATTCTGCGTCTTGAACTTTGCGATATGCTCGGCAATAAAACAGTGCGGTGCGTGAGATTTTCCGTATCCGATATGAGCGATCTTTTTGCCTATCACGGAGAGGTGCACTCTCATACATCCACATCAGACGGTGTCGGTACGCCTGCCGATGCTTACAGATATGCGCGTGATGTCGGCGATGCCGATTATTTTGCCGTAACCGATCATTCACACTATATTTTGGATGATGAAGAATGGCAGGAGCGTTTGGTTGCGACCGCGGACGAGTTTGAAGATCCGGGTCATTTTGCGGCACTTTACGGCTATGAAATGACGTGGAACATGAAATGCGGTTATTGGGGACATATGAATGTGATTGGCGGATCTGAAATACACAATCATATATTTACCACCACTCTGCCGAAATTTTACGAAAAAATATCTCGGGATGATTCCGCTGTTGCTATGTTCAACCATCCGGGGTATCCGTGGGGAAACTTCGATGAATTTGCCTATCTCACTCCGGGCGCTGATGCTCATGTGTGTCTGTCCGAAATTCGCGATGCCTCATACGACGGCGAATATGCCGCATCCCTTGCCGCAGGTTGGCACGCATCGCCGGTTTCCAACGAAGATAACCATGCCGCCAACTGGACTACAGCCAGACGTGCGACGGGATTTGTATTGGCACCCGCGCTTACGCGCGAAAACATTATGGATGCGTTCAGGGCGCGACGAACCTACACGGCGGCAGAGCCTACGCTTAAGATCAAATATCGTGTAAACGGACAGTGGCTCGGTTCTCGCCTTAACGCTCCCGAAAAGCTTGATTTTGATATAGACATTTCCACCGAGGATGAGGACGGTATAGGCAAGATCGATATAGTGGCAGAGGATAATATAGTAGTTGCGGTCAAAAACGCGGGCGCGCGACGTTCGATAAAATGGACCCCCACCCTTCTTCCCGAGTTTGATTATTACTACCTTCGTATAACGGCGCCGGGCAAATACTCCGTAACATCCCCCGTGTGGGTGGAAAACAGGCGGCGTGCGACGCTTGGCGAAATAGAATGCGGGATGTCTTACAATACCCGGTACGGAACCGCTGTGCGTATGCGCGCGACTAATCCAACGCGGGAAGTGTTGCGTGATGTAAGAGCCGAGCTTTATATCACCCGCACCACCGGATTTGATATAAGGGACGAGGAACCTTACTGCGTGGTGTATTGCGGAGATCTTGCGGCGGGAAGATCGGTATCTGTCAGCCGTTCCGTACCGGAACACGTTAATCTGCACAGGTTCTGCGCGGTCATTACCGCGGAGGTTGACGGTACTCGCCGCGCCGTGGCAACGGCATCAACCGTCATTTCTCCCGTGACGATAACCGAAGTTTTGCCATACAGCATGTCGATAGAGCATGATGGCGTAACGATTGACGATCCGTATCCTTATGTTGCGCTTTACAATTCGTCATCGCGTACACAGGAGCTTGGAGGTATGTCGCTCAGACTTTGGCACAAAACCGGTAAGGCGCCGAGCGATGCGCGTACATGGCGTATTCCGCAGGGGATCAAAGTGGCTCCGCGCTCCGTGCTTGTCGTGTGGGTCAGATCGTCGGAGGCGGCGAATGCCGGGTTGTGCGTTGACGACTTTAACGAATACTACGGTACCACGCTCGGTGTGGGTGAAAATATTGTTATTTGCGATAAGGAGATACTGTCGCATTCCGAATTCGGTCGCAGGCTTGAGCTGGTTTCCGATGAAGTTCTGTCGCGTGTACATTGGAACTACGGCATGACGTATGACGGAGACGTCCATCGCGGGTGCGCTCGCAGATATCTGAAGCGTTCGGGAATCTATCCGACGTCAACGCCGATAGGGATGTTCGATCCTGCGCCGGGATACATCGATGATGAACAGATCCCGGCGAAAATACCTACTGCTCCCGCTCGCGGCGAGAAACGTTTTACCAAACGCGGCGCGGCGAGAGACCGCAAGTTGAAATCTCGTCGAGAGCATCTCAAACGTACAAACGGTGAGACGGCGGCGTTGGCTGCGCTTTCCGCCG
Source organism: uncultured Ruminococcus sp. (assembly GCA_964542035.1). GTDB lineage: Bacteria > Bacillota > Clostridia > Oscillospirales > CAG-272 > CAG-390. The sequence continues at coordinate 9,061 of CAZISZ010000053.1, forward strand.
CCGCTGTGGGTACCGTTGCGGCATTGGCGGCGGTTATAGGCGGAAGATCCAAGCGCGAAAGATAAAAATACCTAACACCGAATGTCGAACATAAAGTAAACAGAATCGGGCGCCAAACAAAAGCCCCGCAAGGGGCGATGGAGGAAAACCATGGCGAAGATGTATCCCATGCATATTTCTTATACACCCAAGTCTCCGATATGGGGCGGCAAAACGCTTGGAGAACGTTTTGGTAAACAGTCAAACCGTGGTGAACCTGCCGGTGAATGCACTATAGGTGAGACGTGGGAGCTTGCGGTTCGTCGCG